>NZ_JBEPAP010000021.1:0-100669 GCF_040298665.1 Streptomyces sp. NPDC001508 | reverse complement strand
GTCGCCTTGCCCAAGAGCCCGAGAGTCGTCCGCGTGCGAGCGGCCGTGACCCCGAGAGAGGCAAGCGCTGTCCGTGTGCCCGGCGCCCGGCCCTTGCCGGTTTCTCGGGCCTACGCCTTGCGCAGGCGGAAGGCCAGCGACAACCCCTCGTCGGTGAACGGGTCCCCGTAGGAGTCGTCCGCCTCGCCCTGGGCGAAGTCCGTGGCCAGGACCTCGTCGGCGATCAGGCTCGCATGCTCGGACAGTGCCGCGATGACCGCCGGGTCCGTGGCGGTCCAGCGCAGCGCGATCCGGTCCGCCACGTCGAGACCGCTGTTCTTGCGGGCCTCCTGGATCAGCCTGATCGCGTCACGGGCGAGGCCCGCCTGACGCAACTCCTCGGTGATCTCCAGGTCGAGGGCCACGGTCGCGCCCGAGTCGGAGGCCACCGACCAGCCCTCACGCGGGGTCTCGGTGATGATCACCTCGTCCGGGGCGAGGGTCACCGTCTCGCCGTCGACCTCCACGGACGCCGTGCCCTCGCGCAGGGCCAGGGACAGCGCCGCCGCGTCGGCGTCCGCGATGGCCCTGGCGACATCCTGGACGCGCTTGCCGAACCGCTTGCCCAGCGCGCGGAAGTTCGCCTTGGCCGTCGTGTCGACGAGGGAGCCGCCCACCTCCGAGAGCGAGGCCAGCGAACTGACATTCAGCTCGTCGGTGATCTGCGCGTGCAGCTCGGGGTGGAGGGACTCGAAGCCCGCGACCGCGACCAGCGCCCGGGACAGCGGTTGCCGGGTCTTGACGCCCGACTCCGCGCGCGTGGCGCGGCCCAGCTCCACCAGCCGGCGGACCAGGACCATCTGCCGCGACAGCTCCGGGTCGATCGTGGACAGCTCCGCCTCGGGCCAGGACGCCAGGTGCACCGACTCGGGCGTGCCCGGGGTGACCGGCACGATCAGGTCCTGCCAGACGCGCTCGGTGATGAACGGGGTCAGCGGGGCCATCAGCTTCGTCACCGTCTCGACGACCTCGTGCAGGGTGCGCAGCGCGGCCTTGTCACCCTGCCAGAAGCGGCGGCGCGAGCGGCGGACGTACCAGTTCGAGAGGTCGTCGACGAACGCGGACAGCAGCTTGCCGGCGCGCTGGGTGTCGTACGCCTCCAGGGACTGCGTGACCTGGTCGGTGAGCGCGTGCAGTTCGGAGAGCAGCCAGCGGTCCAGCAGCGGGCGGTCGGCCGGCGCCGGGTCCGCCGCGGACGGGGCCCACTGCGACGTGCGCGCGTACAGAGCCTGGAAGGCGACCGTGTTCCAGTACGTCAGGAGCGTCTTGCGGACGACCTCCTGGATGGTGCCGTGCCCCACGCGACGGGCCGCCCACGGCGAGCCGCCCGCCGCCATGAACCAGCGCACCGCGTCCGCGCCGTGCCGGTCCATGAGGGGGATCGGCTGCAGGATGTTGCCCAGGTGCTTGGACATCTTGCGGCCGTCCTCGGCGAGGATGTGACCCAGGCAGACGACGTTCTCGTACGACGACCTGTCGAAGACCAGGGTGCCGACCGCCATCAGTGTGTAGAACCAGCCGCGGGTCTGGTCGATGGCCTCGGAGATGAACTGCGCCGGGTACCGGCTCTCGAACAGCTCCTTGTTCTTGTACGGGTAGCCCCACTGCGCGAACGGCATCGAACCCGAGTCGTACCAGGCGTCGATGACCTCCGGGACGCGCGTGGCCTCCTGGGCGCACTCGGGGCAGGCGAAGGTGACCTCGTCGATGAACGGGCGGTGCGGGTCGAGGCCGGACTGGTCGGTGCCGGTCAGCTCGGAGAGTTCGGCGCGGGAGCCGACGCAGGTGAGGTGGCCGTCCTCGCAGCGCCAGATCGGCAGCGGGGTGCCCCAGTAGCGGTTGCGGGACAGCGCCCAGTCGATGTTGTTGTTCAGCCAGTCCCCGTACCGGCCGTGCTTGACCGTGTCCGGGAACCAGTTGGTCTTCTCGTTCTCCGCCAGCAGCCGGTCCTTGATCGCCGTGGTGCGGATGTACCAGGACGGCTGCGCGTAGTAGAGCAGCGCCGTGTGGCAGCGCCAGCAGTGCGGGTAGCTGTGCTCGTACGGCACGTGCCGCAGGAGCAGGCCGCGCGCGGCGAGGTCCTCGGTGAGCTTTTCGTCGGCCTTCTTGAAGAAGACGCCGCCCACCAGCGGCACGTCTTCCTCGAAGGTGCCGTCCGGGCGGACCGGGTTGACGACCGGCAGGCCATAGGCGCGGCAGACCTTGAGGTCGTCCTCACCGAAGGCGGGGGACTGGTGGACCAGGCCCGTACCGTCCTCGGTCGTCACATATTCGGCGTTGACCACGTAGTGGGCCGGCTCGGGGAACTCCACCAGCTCGAACGGGCGCCGGTAGGTCCAGCGCTCCATCTCGGCGCCGGTGAACGTCTGCCCGGTGGTCTCCCAGCCCTCGCCGAGCGCCTTGGCGACCAGCGGCTCGGCGACGACCAGCCGCTCCTTGCCGTCGGTCGCGACGACGTAGGTGACCTCGGGGTGCGCCGCGACCGCCGTGTTGGACACCAGGGTCCAGGGGGTGGTCGTCCACACCAGGAGCGCGGCCTCGCCCGCGAGCGGTCCGGAGGTGAGCGGGAAGCGGACGTAGACAGACGGGTCGACGACCGTCTCGTAGCCCTGCGCCAGCTCGTGGTCCGACAGGCCCGTGCCGCACCGCGGGCACCAGGGGGCGACGCGGTGGTCCTGGACCAGCAGGCCCTTGTTGAAGATCTCCTTCAGCGACCACCAGACCGACTCGATGTACTCGGGGTCCATCGTGACGTAGGCGTCGTCGAGGTCGACCCAGTAGCCCATCCGGGTCGTCAGCGAGGAGAAGGCGTCGGTGTGCCGCAGGACGGACTCGCGGCACTTGGCGTTGAACTCGGCGATGCCGTACGCCTCGATGTCCTGCTTGCCGGAGAAGCCCAGCTCCTTCTCGACCGCCAGCTCCACCGGCAGGCCGTGGCAGTCCCAGCCCGCCTTGCGGCCCACGTGGTAGCCGCGCATGGTGCGGAAGCGGGGGAAGACGTCCTTGAAGACGCGGGCCTCGATGTGATGGGCGCCGGGCATGCCGTTGGCGGTGGGCGGGCCCTCGTAGAACACCCATTCGGGGCGGCCCTCGGACTGCTCCAGGGTCTTGGCGAAGATCTTCTGCTCGCGCCAGAAGTCGAGCACCCCGTGTTCCAGGGCGGGCAGGTCCACCTGAGCGGGCACCTGGCGGTACGTCGGCGCTGTCATCTGCGGGCTTCCTCCAACGGAGAGTGCTGCCTTCCGTCGGAGGGACGAGAGCCTTCTGCCTGTCGACGCCGTGTGCGGCGCGCTCCCGCGGTACCACCCTCCTTGGCCCCCCGGTGCGTCGCGGACGCCGGTGAGCCCCCTCATTGAGGTCGCGATGCCGGTTCTACTCGCCGCGGCGGGGGTCCTCCACGGCTTTCTTCCAGCGGCTCCGGGGTGATCTTCACGTCGCGCTCGCCCCCGGGCTTCCACCGTCCCCGGGTCGCTCTGGGCTGCGTACGCCGCTACTCGTCCCCATCCACGCTTTTCGCTCCGCCCAGTGTACGGCGCCCCGGGGACAGCGGCCGACCCGGTTTCCGGCACCGGTGGCGGGGGATCCCCGCAGGTGGTGAGATGACCCGAATGGAGAGGTACGGGTGTTCGTATCCTGGGATGCCCGGCTCGGCGGATTACCCGGCGGGCAGTTGGGCACAACGCATGAAGGCTTGCCGCGCGGGGGTCGCGGGGCGGGCGGATCGGGCGGCGTGCCCCGTTGCCGCGGGACCCAAGTCGATTTATCGTCCCAGCACGATTCGCGAGCAAGATCACAATATGTGAAGGGGCCGCGGCCATGGTGGTGAAGAAGACCGCCGTACAGCAGTCGGCATCGGGCAGGTCCCGGGCCGCTGCCGCGGGTGCCTCCGGCGGCCCCGCCAAGGGCGTGGGAGGCAAGAAGGGCACGCAGGGACGGGCCGCGAAGACGTCGCCCACCTCAAAGCGGGCGCCCTCGAAGAAGGCGGCCGAGACGGCGGTGGCGAAGGGCCCGGCCAAGGAGACCGCCGGAGCGGCGACTCCCCGGAAGGCCGCCGCGCGGAGAAAGACGGCCGAGAAGGCCATGAGCAAGGAGACGGCACCGAAGGCCGCCGAGGAGAGCACTCTGAAGGAGCCGGCCGCCGAGGAGCCGCAGCCGAAGCGGCCGGCCGCGAAGGAGACGGCCGCGAAGAAGCCGACTGTGAAGGAGACGGCCGCTGGGAAGAAGGCGGCCGCCAAGAAGCCGGCTGAGAAGAAGACGGCGGCTGAGAAGCCGGCCGCGAAGGAGACGGCGCAGAAGAAGACGGCCCAGAAGAAGGCCGCCCGGAAGAAGACGGTCGCCAAGAAGGCGGCCAAGGGGTCGGCGGCCGCCGAGCGGACGGTGGCGCAGAAGGGCGGCTTGCCGAAGGACGCCGCCAAGGGCGCGGGCAGCAAGAGCACGGCCAAGAAGGCGGGCGCGGCGCAGGCCGCGAAGCAGACGGGAGCCACGACAGTGGTTGCGAAGAAGACTCCTGGCACGGCCACGGCGGCCAAGACCGCCGTCCCCAACGCACGCCTCGCCGCGGCGGCGGAACCCGGCGAACTCGCGGTCCGCCCGGGCGAGGACCCCTGGACGCCGGAGGAGGTCGAGGAGGCCCGCGCGGAGCTGCTGTCCGAGGCGACGCGACTGCGCACCGAGATCAGCTCCTCCGAGGCCTCACTCGTGGGCCTGATGCGGGACTCCGGGGACGGCGCGGGCGACGACCAGGCGGACACCGGCACCAAGAACATCACGCGCGAGCACGAGATGGCGCTGGCCGCCAACGCGCGCGAGATGCTCGTCCAGACCGAACGCGCCCTGCAACGGCTGGACACGGGCACGTACGGCCTGTGCGAGAACTGCGGCAACCCGATCGGCAAGGCCCGGATGCAGGCCTTCCCGAGGGCCACCCTGTGCGTCGAGTGCAAGCAGAAGCAGGAACGCCGCTACTGAGCGCGTGAGCCGTCACGGGCGTGCCGTAGTCTCATCCTCAGTCAGGTACCTAAGTTGAGGGACTCACGTGGCAGAGGCGGAGCGCATCATCGGTACGCCGGACACCCCGGACGACAGCGACGAGCGGACGGCCGGAGCGGACGAACAGCACATCCCGGCCGAGCGGCCCCGGGGCAGGCGCCGGATCGCCGTGCTCTTCGCGGTGGCCGTCTTCGCGTACGCCCTCGACCTGGTCAGCAAGATGATCGTGGTCGCGAAGCTGGAACACCATGCGCCGATCAAGGTCATCGGGGAGTGGCTGGAGTTCAACGCCATCCGCAACCCCGGTGCCGCCTTCGGGGTCGGACAGGCCTTCACGATCATCTTCACCGTGATCGCGGCGGCCGTGATCGTGGTGATCATCCGTCTGGCCCGCAAGCTCTACAGCCTGCCCTGGGCGATCGCGCTCGGGCTGCTGCTCGGCGGCGCGCTCGGCAACCTGACCGACCGGATCTTCCGTTCGCCGGGCGTCTTCGAGGGTGAGGTCGTCGACTTCATCGCCCCCAAGGGCTTCGCGGTGTTCAACCTGGCCGACTCGGCGATCGTCTGCGGCGGCATCCTGATCGTGCTGCTGTCGTTCCGCGGCCTCGACCCGGACGGCACCGTCCACCGGGACTGACCGCGGCGGACCCCGGATCCGGCCCACGGGGCCGCGGGACTCCCGTACGGGACTGTCGGTCCCGTCCGGCATACTCGACGGGTGAGCACGATTCCCGAGATCCGCACCCTGCCCGTGCCGGACGGCCTGGAGGGCGAGCGCGTCGACGCCGCCATCTCCCGCATGTTCGGCTTCTCCCGGACGAAGGCGGCGGAGCTGGCCGCGGCCGGCAAGGTACAGGTCGACGGCGCGGTGGTCGGCAAGTCGGAGCGGGTGCGCGGCGGGGCCTGGCTGGAGGTCGAGATGCCGCAGGCGCCCGCACCGGTCCAGGTGGTCGCCGAACCGGTCGAGGGCATGGAGATCGTGCACGACGACGAGGACATCGTGGTGATCGTCAAGCCGGTCGGTGTCGCGGCCCATCCGTCGCCGGGCTGGAGCGGGCCGACGGTCATCGGCGGGCTCGCCGCCGCCGGCTACCGGATCTCCACCTCCGGCGCGGCCGAGCGCCAGGGCATCGTGCACCGCCTCGACGTCGGCACGTCGGGCCTGATGGTGGTCGCCAAGTCCGAGTACGCGTACACGTCGCTCAAGCGCCAGTTCAAGGAGCGCACGGTCGACAAGCGCTACCACACGCTGGTCCAGGGCCACCCGGACCCGACCAGCGGCACCATCGACGCGCCCATCGGCCGTCACCCCCAGCACGACTACAAGTGGGCGGTCACCGCCGACGGAAAGCCCTCCGTCACGCACTACGACCTGATCGAGGCGTTCCGTGCGGCCTCCCTGCTCGACGTGAAGCTGGAGACCGGCCGCACCCACCAGATCCGGGTCCACATGGCCGCCCACCGCCACCCCTGCGTCGGCGACCTCACCTACGGCGCCGACCCCACGCTCGCCAAGCGGCTGCGCCTCGGCCGTCAGTGGCTGCACGCCGTGCGCCTCGGCTTCGAGCACCCCGGGGACGGCACCTGGGCCGAGTTCGCCAGCGACTATCCCGAGGATCTTCAGCAGGCGCTGGACCGGGTCCGCGAGGAGACCTACGCGTGACCCCGTCGTACACGGTGCGCGTCGCCGAGGACCCCGCCGACCGCGAGGCGTGCTTCGCGGTGCGCAAGGAGGTCTTCGTCGTCGAGCAGGGGGTCCCGCAGGACATCGAGTACGACGCGTACGACGCCGACGCCGTGCATGTCCTGGCGGTGGGCGCGGACGGCGAGCCGCTCGGCACCGGCCGGCTGCTGCACGGCGCGCAGGCCACCCAGAAGACCGGCGGCGACCCGTCGCTCGGCTCGCTGGGGCGGCTCGCGGTCCGCCGGGAGGCGCGTGGGCTCGGCGTCGGTGTGGCCCTGGTGCGGGCCATCGAGGAGGCGGCACGCGCGCGTGGCCTGACGGCGGTCGACCTGCACGCCCAGACGCACGCCCTGGGTTTCTACGAGCGGCTGGGCTATGTGCCGTACGGGCCGGAGTACCCGGAGGCGGGGATCCCGCACCGGGCGATGCGGCGCGCCCTGTAGCCGCCGGCACCGGGCGGGCGCAAAGGGGGACGGCGGGTGGGCGCAAAGGGGGACATGGCAGGCTTGAACACTGTTGTGTGATCGTCGACTCCCGGAGCGCCGGCCGTGGATCAGTTGGCCCTGTTGTTCGTGTTGCTGCTCGGGGCTCTGATCAGCGTCCCGGTGGGGGACCGGCTCGGGCTGCCGGCGCCGATCCTGGTGACCCTGCTGGGCATTGTCCTCGCGGTGCTCGACTTCGTGCCGAACGTGAACATCCCGCCCGAGCTGATCCTGCCCGCGCTGCTGCCGCCCCTGCTGTACGCGGCGGTGCGGCGCACGTCCTGGCGGCAGTTCGCGGCCAACAAACGGCCGATCTTCCTGCTGGCCGTCGCCCTGGTGTTCGTCACGACCGTCAGCGTGGCGGTCGTGGCCAACGCGATCGTGCCCGGACTGCCGATCGCCGCGGCGGTGGCGCTGGGCGCGCTGGTCGCCCCGCCCGACCCGGTCGCCGCCACCGCCGTTGCCGGGCAGCTGGGACTGCCACGCCGGCTGGTGTCGATCCTGGAGGGCGAGGGGCTGTTCAACGACGTCACCGCGATCGTGCTGTACCACGTGGCGATCGCCGCCGCGGTCGGCGGCACCTTCTCGCCCTGGCGGGCCGGGCTCGACCTGGTGCTGTCCGCCGTGGTCGCCGTCGCCGTGGGACTCGCCCTGGGCTGGGGCGCGAACAGGCTGATGGACGTGCTCGGGGACGCGACGCTGCAGATCGGGCTGACCCTGCTCGTGCCGTACGTGTCGTACGTGCTCGCCGAGGAACTGCGCGGCTCCGGTGTGCTGGCCGTGCTCACCACCGCGCTGTTCATCTCCGAGTACGCCACCGACGCCGACGATGTGATGACCCGGCTCGCCGGGCACACCTTCTGGGACATCGTCGACACGCTCGTCACCGGGGTCGCGTTCGGCCTGATCGGGCTCGAACTGCACAACGCGATCCGGACCGCCGCCGGTCACTGGGCCCAGATGCTCGGCTGGGCCGCCGCCGTGGTGGGCGTCGTGGTGTTCGTGCGGCTGCTGTGGCTGCTGCCCGCCACCTGGCTCACGAAACGGCTGCACGCGAAACGGGACTTCGACGAGGACATCCCGATGAGCATGCGCGAGACCGTCGTCATGTGGTGGTCGGGGATGCGCGGGGTGGCCTCGGTGGCCTTGGCGCTGGCCATTCCGCTGAAGGCCGACAACGGGTCACCGTTCCCCGACCGGGACGAGATCGTGTTCATCGCGTTCGGGGTGATCATGGCGACGCTGGTGCTCCAGGGGCTGACCCTGCCGTGGCTGGTGAAGCGGCTCGGCGTGCGGGCCGACACGGAGCGGGAGAAGGAGTTCGAGAAGCAGCTGGCGGTGCGGGCGGCGCGGGCGGCCAAGCGCAGGCTGCGGGAGATCGAGGAGGTCGAGGACCTGCCGGAGGAGCTGTCCGAGCAGATGCTGCGGCGGGCCTTCGACATCGGTGTGCGGATCAGTCCCGACATCGGCGAGGAGGAGCGCCGCGAGGCGCATGACAAGCGGGTGCGGCGGGTGAAGCGGCTGCGACGGATCCAGGGGGAGCTGCTGAGCGCGGCACGGCACGAGGTGCTGGCGGCGCGGAGCGAGCCGGGGGCGGATCCGGAGATCGTGGACCGGGTGCTGCGCCATCTGGACGTGCGCAGCCTGCGCTGATGCGATCGGCTCGGCTGGCTCGGCTCGGCCTGGCTCGGCCTGGCTCGGCCTGGTCCGGCCTGGTCCGGCCTGGTCCGGTCGGGTGCGGGACGGCGGTCGGTCGTGGGTGCCGGTCCGGGGTATGGGTCCTGGGGTGCCGGTCCTGGGGTGCCGGTCCTGGGGTGCCGGTCCGCGGGTGGTCATATGAGCACATGGGGGCTGTGGATATCCGGAGGCCCGGGTGGCGCCGCGCTCGTACTCTCGGATCATGGCTCGCAACATTGTGATCAGTGGTGGTGGGACGGGGATCGGGCGCGCGGCGGCCCGCGTCTTCGCGGCGGACGGGGACCGGGTGCTGCTGCTCGGCCGACGCGGCGAAGTGCTGGAGCAGGCGGGAGTGCCGGGGGCGCTGACGTACGCCGCCGACCTCGGCGATCCCGCGGCCGTGCGCGGCGTGGCGCGGTTCGTCGCCGAGGAGTTCGGCACCGTGGACGTGCTCGTGCACAGCGCCGGCGGCAACGGGGGCCGGGAGCCCGGGGGACCCGCCGAGGACCCCCTCAACGCCGTCGCGCACACCTGGTCGGTCAACTTCCGGATCAACACCCTGACCGCCGTGCTCCTCACAGAGGCACTGAAGGAGCGGCTCGCCGAGCCCGGCGGGCGGGTGCTGTTCCTCAGCTCCATCGCCGCCTACCGCGGCTCCGGAACCGGGGCGTACGCGGCGGCCAAGGCCGCCCTGCACCCCTACACCCACGATCTGGCCCGGCAGTTGGGCCCGCGCGGCATCACCGTGAACGTGGTGGCGCCCGGCTATGTGGAGGACACCGAGTTCTTCGGTGAGGCGATCGAGGAGGCGAGACGGGAGCGGCTGGTCGCCGAGACGTCCACCGGCCGGGCCGGCACCCCGGGGGATGTCGCGGCCACCCTGCACTGGCTTGCCTCGCCCGGCGCCGCACACATCACGTCCCAGATCGTCCAGGTCAACGGAGGTGCGGAACGCGGCCACTGACCGACCCGGCGCGGCCGCCGGCCGGCCAGGTCACCCCCGGTCCGTCCGTGGCGGCCCGTGCGCCCGCCGTGCTGCCGGGCCGTCCTGGGCGGGGATGCCGCCCGGCGGTTGCACCGCGTCCGCGGTGTTCACCCGGGGCAGCGCGTACGGGTGCTCCGCGCCCAGCCAGCGGATCATCTGCTCGCGCACCGTGACCCGGACCGTCCACACGTCGTCCGAGTCCTTGGCGGTCACCAGGGCACGGACCTGAATGGTGTTCGGCGTCGCGTCGGTGACCGCGAGGTTGCACGCGCGGCCGTCCCAGGCCGGGCACTCGCGCAGGATGTCGCGCAGCTTCTCCCGCATCGCCTCCAGCGGCGCCGAGTGGTCCAGGTGCCAGTAGACGATGCCGGTCATCTGCGGGGTGCCGCGCGACCAGTTCTCGAACGGTTTGGAGGTGAAGTACGACACCGGCATGGTGATCCGGCGCTCGTCCCAGGTCCGCACGGTCAGGAAGGTCAGCGTGATCTCCTCGACCGTGCCCCACTCGCCGTCCACGACCACCACGTCGCCGAGCCGCACCATGTCGCCGAACGCGATCTGCAGCCCCGCGAACAGATTGGCCAGCGTGGACTGGGCGGCGACACCGGCGACGATGCCGAGGATGCCGGCCGAGGCCAGCAGCGAGGCGCCGGCCGCGCGCATCGCCGGGAACGTCAGCAGCATCGCCGCCGCGGCCATCACGCCGACCACGGCGGCCACCACGCGCATGATCAGCGACACCTGTGTGCGCACTCGCCGGACCCGGGCCGGATCGCGGTGCACGCGGGCGTAGCGGGAGTAGGAGGTCTCGACGATCGCCGCCGCGATCCGCACCACCAGCCAGGCCGCCGACCCGATCAGCACCAGCGTCAGCGTCCTGCCCACGGCGACCCTGTGGTCAGGCAGCAGGCGGGCCGGCTCGTAGGAGCCCCTGAGCAGGGCAGCGGCCAGCAGCAGCTGGTACGGGATCCGGCCGCGCCGCAGCAGGCCCCACAGCGGGGTCTCGTGGTGCCGTGCGTCGGCCTTGCGCAGCAGCAGGTCCGTGGCCCAGCCGATGAGCAGGGTCAGAAGGACACAGCCACCGACCACGATCAGGGGGCGGAGCACGTTTTCCATGCCTGAAAACGTAACCGGCCCCGGCCGCCCTGAACCTGCGGATCGGTGACGGGAGGGATCAGACCGTGTGGCGCTGTCGTACCCGGCTGGCACGATGGCGGCATGAACATCATGCTCTTTCACTCGGCCTATGGCCTCAGACCGGCGGTGCGCGCCGCGGCCGACCGGTTGCGGGCCGCCGGGCACGAGGTGTGGACGCCGGACCTCTTCGCGGGGCGCACGTTCGAGACGGTCGAGGAGGGCATGGCCTGCAAGGACGAGATCGGCAAGGAGGAGCTGCTGAAGCGGGCCGTGCTGGCGGCGGCCCCCTACTCGGAGCGCGGACTGGTGTACGCCGGGTTCTCGCTCGGAGCCTCCCTCGCGCAGACCCTGGCCCTCGGCGACGAGAAGGCGCGCGGTCTGCTGCTCCTGCACGGCACGTCGGACCTCGCGCCGGGCGTCTCCGTGGACGGCCTGCCGGTCCAGCTGCATGTGGCCGAGCCGGACCCGTTCGAGACGGACGACTGGCTGAGCGCCTGGTATCTGCAGATGGGCAGGGCAGGCGCGGACGTCGAGGTGTACCGGTACGCCGGGGCCGGCCATCTGTACACCGACCCCGGGCTGCCGGACTACGACGAGGAGGCGGCCGAGGCCACCTGGCGGGTGGCACTCGGCTTCCTCGACGCTCTGTAGTCCCCGGCTACACCGGGTCGTAGGCGCGCTCGACCTTCTGGGTGCCGTTGCGCGTGCGGTACGAGCGCGCCCAGGAGGAGGTCGCGTCCGCGGCGGTGCGGTCGGACAGGGTGTAGTAGTCCATCTGCGCGCGGTCGGCGGTGAGGTCCAGCACGCCGTAGCCGTGGCGGTCGGTGTCGACCCAGTGGACGTGCCGGTTGGCCGCGCGGATGATCGGCGCGGCGATCGCCGAGACGGTGCCCTCGGGGACTTTCACGATGTCGTCGAGATTGTCGGAGGTGACTGAGGTGACCACGAACTCGGTGGCGGCCGACGGCGACAGCGGGTAGGTCCCGGCGTCCACGGGCACGTCGTTGGCCCAGGCCATGTGGATGTCGCCGGTGAGGAAGACGGTGTTGCGGATCGCGTTCGAGCGTAGATGGGCGAGGAGTTCGCGGCGGTCGTCGGTATAGCCGTCCCACTGGTCGGTGTTGAGGGCGAGCCCTTCCTGGGGCAGCCCGAGCAGCTTGGCGAGCGGCCCGAGCAGGTCGGCGGTCAGCGAACCGATCGTGAACGGCGCGATCATCACCGAGTTGCCGACCAGCCGCCAGGTGGTGTCGGACGCCTTCAACCCGGCCTTCAGCCAGTCGAGTTGCGCGCGGCCGGTGATCGTACGGTCCGGGTCGTCCACCGAACCGCTGCCCGTGGACACCTGCTGCGAGCGGAAGGAGCGCAGATCGAGCAGGGACAGGTCGGCGAGCCTGCCGAAGCGCAGCCGGCGGTAGGTGGTGCCCTCGGTGGCCGGGCGCACCGGCATCCACTCGAAGTAGGCCTGCCGGGCGGCCGCCTGGCGGATGCTCCAGGTGCCCTCGGCGCCCTCGGTGTGGTTCTCGGCGCCGCCGGACCAGGCGTCGTTGGCGAACTCGTGGTCGTCCCAGATCGCGATGACCGGCGCTCGCTGGTGCAGGGCCCGCAGATCGGGGTCGGTCTTGTACGCGCCGTGCCGGGCACGGTAGTCGGCGAGCGTGGTGATCTCGTGCGTGGGCGTGTGCGGGCGGACGACCCTGCCGCGGGTCCCGTAGTCGCCGGACCCGTACTCGTAGATGTAGTCGCCGAGGTGCAGCCAGGCGTCCAGGTCGCCGCGCGCCGCGAGGTGGCGGTACGCGGCGAAGTGGCCGGCCTCCCAGTTGGCGCAGGAGACCACGCCGAAGCGCAGGCCCGTGACGGTCGCGTCCGCCGCCGGCGCGGTGCGGGTGCGCGCCACCGGGGAGTCGGCGCCGCCGGCCGAGAAGCGGAACCAGTAGTCCGTGCCCGGCCGGAGGCCGCGGATGTCGGCCTTGACGGTGTGGTCGGCCGCTGCCGTCGCGGTCGTGGAGCCCCGGGCGACGACGTCCAGCAGGGCCTTGTCCCGGGCGACGACCCAGCTGACCTCGGTGTCCGGGCCGATGCCGGAGCCGGGGACGGCATCGTCGCCCGGGGTCACCCGGGTCCACAGCAGGATGCCGTCGGGCAGAGGGTCGCCGGAGGCGACGCCGTGCAGGAAGGCGGGGGCCTGCGCGGCGGCCCAGGCGGGCAGCGCCGCGGCGAGCGGCGCGGCGGTTATGGCCGCGCCGGCGGTGGCCGCGGCGGCCTTGACGACCGTACGGCGGCGTGGCGAGGGGGAGTTGGTGCCCTCGGGTGCTCTGTATCGTCTGGTCACGACCGATCAGGTTACTGATCGGTACGAACGAGAGCGGGCGAACATGGGGAAGTTCGCCCGCTCTTCATCCCGGCGCCAGATCCGGGCGCCAGATCCGGGCGCCAGATCCGGGCGCCAGATCCGGGCGCGGGATCCGGGTGTCAGCCCTTGAGGGCCGCGTCCACCACCCGGTTGAAGTCGTCCACCGTCATGGGCGGGTTGCCCTGGCTGTCAGCGGTGAGGATCTTGCCGTCCATGACGAAGCTAGGGGTGCCCGTCACGCCGTCCTTGTTGGTGTCGAAGGCCTTCGACATGGCGAGGGCCCAGGCGTCGTAGGTGCCGCTCTTCACCGCGTCCTGGAACTTGGTGTTGCCCTTCAGCGCCGGCACGGTGTCCGCGACCTTGATGAGGTAGTCGTCGCTCTTGAACTTGTCGTCGGTCTCCTGCGGGTGCCACTTCGCCGAGTAGAGAGCCGCCTTGTAGTCGAGGAACGCCTCCGGGCTGACGTTCAGCGCGGCACCCATGGCGCTCATCGCGTTCTTGGAGCCCTCGCCGTTGCTGCCGACCTTGCCCTTGCCCAGCGAGTCGCCGTCGAGGAATGTGCCGCCGATGTACTGGATCTTGAACTTGCCGTCGTCGACGTCCTTCTTCAGGATCGGACCGACGGTCTGCTCGAACTGGGCGCAGACCGGGCAGCGCGGGTCCTCGAAGACCTTGAGGGTCTTCTTCGCGCTGCTCTTGCCGATCTCCACGGTGGTGCCGTCGGTACCGGTGGTGTTGGCCGGGGCGACGACCTTGTCGTCCTTCTGGGCCTCCCAGTGGCTGGGCTTGTTGGCCTGGACGACGGCCCAGCCTATGCCGCCGGCGGCGGCGAGTACGGCCACCACCGAGCAGGCCACGACGAGTTGCCGCCTGACCTTGGCGCGCTTGGCCTGCCGCTCGCGTTCCTCGCGCAGCCGCTCCCGGGCCGCTGTCTTCGCCGCCTGGCTGTTCCGCTTGCTCATATTGGTGATCTCCATGTGGGACGCGCACATGTCGTGCGCGGGATACGTAGTAGGGGGGACTTCTGGTGCTCAGCTGTGTCCGGTCCGTCGCGACGGGCCGACGGCCTCGCTCAGGCGAAGGCCGAAGAGCCCGACGGGGCCGGGCGGCACGAGCACGGCGGTCCACGCCGTCCCAGGGAGTGCACGAGAAGCCGGTCGCGGGCGGCGGCCGCCCGCGGCGCGGGGCGCGGCAGCCGGCGCGCCGGAACGCGCCGCACCACCACCGCCACCGCGGCCACCGCCAGCAGCAGCGGCCGGAACGTGGTGGCGGCGACCGCGCGCAGCAGTTGCGCCAGCGCCCGCTCGCCGCGGCGCAGCCAGCAGGCCGCCAGGAGCCCCACGCAGACATGCGCGGCGAGCAGCAGCCAGGAGGCGGCCGGGTCGGCGTGCGCGAGCAGCGCGGAGGCGGGGCGGCCGGGGCCGCCGGTCACCTGGGCCAGCGGGGCGCCCACGGCGCCGCCCTGGCACAGCACGTCCAGCCCCACCGCGCGCAGCGGGCCGGCGACCGGGCCGCCGGCCCGGCCGTAGCAGGCGTGCTGGCCGGTGGTGAAGACCGTGTCGGCGGCCAGCTCCAGCGGAATCAGCAGGGCCGCGATATGGCCGAAACCGCGTTCGCGGCCCGCCAGGGCGTACGCGGTGACGAAGATCCCGGCGGCGACCGCGGCCACCGTCGGCAGCGGCAGCGGGACCTGGGACAGCAGCACGTGCGACGCGGTGCTGAGCGTCACGACGAAGGCCGTGAACAGCGCCGCGCGCACGGCTCTGAGCTGGGTCCCGGATATGTCCATAGCGGTGGAGAGTCTGTCACGTACTCATGTAGGAGACCCCTAAAGGGTGCCTGTGAGTCCCATGGATCACAGCCCACGAATCCGGCCGTTGCGGAACAGGTCGACGAAGATCTGGTGGTCGGCACGCGCGCGTGCGCCGTAGCGGTGGGCGAAGTCGGTCAGCAGGGCCGGGAAGCCGTCCTCGTCGGCCGCGATCGCCGCGTCGATGGCCCGCTCCGTGGAGAACGGCACCAGGGACTCGCCGGAGGTGTCGTCCGCCGCGGCGTGCATCGTCGCGGTGGCCCGGCCCAGGTCGGCGACGACGGAGGCGATCTCCTCCAGGTCGTCGATGTCGCCCCAGTCCAGGTCCACGGCGTACGGCGAGACCTCGGCGACCAGCTGGCCCGCGCCGTCCAGCTCGGTCCAGCCCAGCCACGGGTCGGCGTGCGCCTGCAGGGCACGCTGGGAGATCACCGTGCGATGGCCCTCGTGCTGGAAGTAGTCGCGGATCGCCGGGTCGGTCACATGCCGGGAGACGGCCGGGGTCTGGGCCTGCTTGATGTAGATCACGACATCGTTCTCCAGGGCGTCGCTGTTGCCCTCCAGGAGGATGTTGTACGACGGCAGCCCGGCCGAGCCGATGCCGATGCCGCGCCGCCCCACGACGTCCTTCACGCGGTAGGAGTCCGGGCGCTCCAGCGACGACTCCGGCAGTGTCTCCAGATAGCCGTCGAAGGCGGCGAGCACCTTGTAGCGGGTCGCCGCGTCCAGCTCGATGGAGCCGCCGCCGGGCGCGAAGCGGCGCTCGAAGTCGCGGATCTCGGTCATGGAGTCCAGCAGCCCGAAGCGGGTCAGCGAGCGCGCGTCACGCAGCGCGTCGAGCAACGGACCCTGCGCCGTGTCCAGCGTGAAGGGCGGCACCTCGTCGCGCTTGGCGCCGGTGGCCAGGGCGTGGACGCGCTCGCGGTAGGCGGACGCGTACACGGAGACCAGGTCGGTGATCTGCTCGTCGCCGAGCGCCTTCGCGTACCCGATGAGGGCGATGGAGGCGGAGAAGCGCTTCAGGTCCCAGGTGAACGGGCCGACGTACGCCTCGTCGAAGTCGTTGACGTTGAAGACCAGGCGGCCGTTGGAGTCCATGTAGGTGCCGAAGTTCTCCGCGTGCAGGTCGCCGTGGATCCACACGCGCGAGGTGCGCTCGTCCAGGTACGGTCCGGCGAGTATCCGGCCGGCACCCCGCTCGGCCTGCTCGGCGTCGAGGTCGTGGTAGAAGAGGCACGCGGTGCCCCGGTAGAACGCGAACGCCGAGGCCGCCATCTTCCGGAACTTCACGCGGAACGCGGCCGGGTCGGCGGCCAGCAGCTCGCCGAAGGCGGTGTCGAAGACGGCGAGGATCTCCTCGCCGCGCTGCTCGTCGTTGAGCTGGGGGACCGACATCGCTGGGTGCCTCCTGATGCGGATGGTGCGTGACATGGGGGGCGGATCTTCCTCCCTCCCGGCAACGTGCGACGGGTCGGGGGAGTGCCCGTCCTCTCGGGATGAAGGTACGCGGGGGAGCCCGCCGGGTGTCAGTGCCGAGGCATAGACTTCGACGCTGTCCCCCCGGACCGTCCGCAGACGATCGGAAGATCGTCGACGATTGTTTCCTTTGGAGGCCGAAACCGTGTCGAAGCCGCCCTTCACGCACCTGCACGTCCACACCCAGTACTCGCTGCTGGACGGTGCCGCGCGGCTCAAGGACATGTTCAACGCCTGCAACGAGATGGGCATGACCCATATCGCCATGTCCGACCACGGCAACCTCCACGGGGCGTACGACTTCTTCCACTCCGCTAAGAAGGCCGGGGTCACCCCGATCATCGGCATCGAGGCGTACGTCGCCCCGGAGTCACGGCGCAACAAGCGCAAGATCCAGTGGGGCCAGCCGCACCAGAAGCGGGACGACGTCTCCGGCTCCGGCGGTTACACCCACAAGACGATCTGGGCGGCCAACAGGACGGGCCTGCACAACCTCTTCCGGCTGTCCTCCGACGCGTACGCCGAGGGCTGGCTGCAGAAGTGGCCCCGCATGGACAAGGAGACCATCGCCCAGTGGTCGGAGGGCCTGATCGCCTCCACCGGCTGTCCGTCCGGCGAACTACAGACCCGGCTGCGCCTCGGCCAGTACGACGAGGCACTGAAGTCGGCCGCCGAGTACCAGGAGATCTTCGGCAAGGACCGCTACTTCCTGGAGCTGATGGACCACGGGATCGACATCGAGCGCCGGGTCCGCGACGGCCTCCTGGAGATCGGCAAGAAGCTCGGCATCCCCCCGCTGGTCACCAACGACTCGCACTACACGTACGCGCAGGAGGCGACCGCCCATGACGCGCTGCTGTGCATCCAGACCGGCAAGAACCTCTCCGACCCCGACCGCTTCAAGTTCGACGGCACGGGCTACTACCTGAAGTCCACGGACGAGATGTACGCCATCGACTCCTCGGACGCCTGGCAGGAGGGCTGCCGCAACACCCTGCTGGTGGCCGAGCAGATCGACACCACGGGCATGTTCGAAAAGCGCGACCTCATGCCCAAGTTCGACATCCCCGAGGGCTACACCGAGGTCACCTGGTTCAAGGAGGAGGTCCGCCGCGGCATGGAGCGCCGCTTCCCGGGGGGCATCCCCGAGGACCGCCAGAAGCAGGCCGAGTACGAGATGGACACCATCATCTCGATGGGCTTCCCCGGCTACTTCCTCGTGGTCGCCGACTTCATCATGTGGGCCAAGAACAACGGCATCGCCGTCGGTCCCGGCCGCGGCTCCGCGGCCGGGTCCATCGTCGCCTACGCCATGGGCATCACCGACCTCGACCCGATCCCGCACGGCCTGATCTTCGAGCGGTTCCTCAACCCCGAGCGCATCTCGATGCCCGACGTCGACATCGACTTCGACGAGCGTCGGCGCGTCGAGGTGATCAGGTACGTGACGGAGAAGTACGGCGCCGACAAGGTCGCCATGATCGGCACCTACGGCACCATCAAGGCCAAGAACGCGATCAAGGACTCCGCGCGCGTGCTCGGCTATCCGTACGCGATGGGCGACCGGATCACCAAGGCCATGCCCGCGGACGTCCTCGGCAAGGGCATCCCGCTGTCCGGCATCACCGACTCGCAGCACCCCCGCTACTCGGAAGCGGGCGAGGTCCGCGGGATGTACGAGAACGAGCCGGACGTGAAGAAGGTCATCGACACCGCGCGCGGTGTGGAGGGCCTGGTGCGGCAGATGGGCGTGCACGCCGCCGGCGTGATCATGTCCAGCGAGACCATCACCGAGCACGTCCCGGTGTGGGTGCGGCACACGGACGGCGTGACCATCACACAGTGGGACTACCCGAGCTGTGAGTCGCTCGGCCTGCTGAAGATGGACTTCCTGGGCCTGCGCAACCTCACGATCATGGACGACGCCGTCAAGATGGTGAAGGCCAACAAGGGCGTCGACATCGACCTCCTCGGCCTTCCGCTCGACGACCCGACGACCTTCGACCTGCTCCAGCGCGGCGACACTCTCGGTGTCTTCCAGTTCGACGGCGGCCCGATGCGCTCGCTGCTGCGCCTGATGAAGCCGGACAACTTCGAAGACATCTCCGCCGTGTCCGCCCTGTACCGGCCGGGCCCGATGGGCATGAACTCGCACACCAACTACGCGCTGCGCAAGAACGGCCAGCAGGAGATCACGCCGATCCACCCGGAGCTCGAGGAACCGCTCAAGGAGGTCCTGGACGTCACCTACGGCCTGATCGTCTACCAGGAGCAGGTGCAGAAGGCCGCCCAGATCATCGCGGGCTACTCGCTCGGCGAGGCCGACATCCTCCGCCGCGTCATGGGCAAGAAGAAGCCCGAGGAACTGGCGAAGAACTTCACCATCTTCCAGGCCGGCGCCCGTAAGAACGACTACAGCGACGAGGCCATCCAGGCCCTGTGGGACGTGCTGGTCCCGTTCGCCGGCTACGCGTTCAACAAGGCGCACTCGGCCGCGTACGGACTGGTGTCGTACTGGACCGCGTATCTGAAGGCGAACTACCCGGCCGAGTACATGGCCGGGCTGCTGACCTCCGTCAAGGACGACAAGGACAAGTCGGCGGTCTACCTCAACGAGTGCCGCCGCATGGGCATCAAGGTGCTCCCGCCGAACGTCAACGAGTCCGAGTCGAACTTCGCCGCGCAGGGCGACGACGTGATCCTCTTCGGCCTCTCCGCGGTGCGCAACGTCGGCACGAACGTGGTCGAGTCGATCATCAAGTGCCGCAAGGCCAAGGGGAAGTACGCCTCCTTCCCCGACTATCTCGACAAGGTCGACGCGGTGGTGTGCAACAAGCGCACCACGGAATCGCTCATCAAGGCGGGCGCCTTCGACACGATGGGCCACACCCGCAAGGGCCTCACCGCGCAGTACGAGCCGATGATCGACAACGTGGTCGCGGTCAAACGCAAGGAGGCCGAGGGCCAGTTCGACCTCTTCGGCGGGATGGGCGAGGACACCGGCAGCGAGCCCGGCTTCGGCCTCGACGTGGAGTTCACCACCGACGAGTGGGAAAAGACCTATCTGCTCGCCCAGGAGCGGGAGATGCTCGGTCTGTATGTCTCAGACCACCCGCTCTTCGGCCTGGAGCATGTGCTGTCCGACAAGGCCGACGCGGGCATCGCCCAGCTCACCGGAGGCGAGCACGCGGACGGCGCCGTCGTCACCATCGGCGGCATCATCTCGGGCCTGCAGCGCAAGATGACCAAGCAGGGCAACGCCTGGGCGATCGCCACGGTGGAGGATCTCGCGGGCTCCATCGAGTGCATGTTCTTCCCGGCCACGTACCAGCTGGTGTCGACCCAACTTGTCGAGGACGCCGTGGTGTTCGTCAAGGGCCGCCTCGACAAGCGCGAGGACGTGCCGCGGCTCGTCGCGATGGAGCTGATGGTCCCGGACCTGTCCAACGCGGGCACCAACGCGCCCGTGGTGCTCACCATCCCGGCGCTCAAGGTGACCCCGCCGATGATCAGCCGCCTCGGCGAGATCCTCAGTCACCACCGGGGCGACAGCGAGGTCCGGATCAAGCTCCAGGGCCCGCGCAAGACGACGGTGCTGCGCCTCGACCGGCACCGGGTGAAGCCGGATCCGGCGCTGTTCGGCGACTTGAAGGTGCTGCTCGGTCCGTCCTGCCTGGCCGGCTGACATCCCGCGGCGCGGTCCGCCGCGGCGGACCCGCACCGGGCCCGGCGGCCCGCACCAGCCGCGAGGGGCGCACCCGCGCGGGGTGCGCCCCTCGTGTGCCTGGGTCTCGCGGCCCCGTCGGGCCGTGCGAGTCCGAACCGGCGAGCGTCAGTTGTGGCCGAAGCTCTTCTTCTGCTTACGGGCACCATCCGCCGGACCGCCCTGGGTGTGCGCCATCGACGCCTCGTGGGACTCCGTCGTCGTCCGCGGCGACTGCTGCTGGGCCTGCTCGGCCTGCGCGGCGCGGTTCTGCGGGCCGGCCTGCTTGCGGTTCTTGTTCTTGGCCATGGTGATCTGCCTCCTGGGGAACTAGGGGTCAGGGCCGCCATCAGATTCACATAGGCTGGCAACAGTCGCATTTCGGATAATTACCGTGCGTGACAGGGTAGGTCAGGACAAACAACTTGGATACGCCACGCCGAAGATCGAGTTCGAACCGTTAACCCCCGCGTGGTCGGGCAGACTCGAAGCACAGCCCGAAGCAAACCTCCCGGGAAGAGGGTGAGTCGCGTGGACCGCTGCGTCGTCCTGGTGGACGCTGGGTATCTGCTGGGGGCCGCCGCCAGTCTCCTCGCCGGCGAGCCCTCCCGCTCCCGCATCACCGTCGACCACGCCGCGCTCATCCAGGCGCTGCGCGAACGCGCCGAGGCCGACACGGAACGGCCGTTGCTGCGCATCTACTGGTTCGACGGCGCCCCCGACCGGGTCCCGCAGCCCGAACACCGCCGGCTGCGCGTGATGCCCCGCGTCACCGTCCGGCTCGGCGCCCTGACCCGCAGCGACGGACGCTGGGCGCAGAAGGGCGTGGACGCGGCCATGCACGCCGAGCTGACCGAACTGGCCCGCAACCGCGCCTGCTCCGACATCGTCCTGGTCACCGGCGACGGCGACCTGCTGCCGGGCATGATGGCCGCCAAGGAGCACGGCGTCGCCGTCCATCTGTGGGCCGTACAGGCCGCCGACGGCGACTACAACCAGTCCGAGGACCTGGTCGCCGAGGCCGACGAGCGGCGCGTCCTCGACCGTACGTGGATCACCAAGGCCGTACGCGCCAAGGAACTCACCGGCATCTGCGCACCGCCGCCCGCGCCCCGGCCCGAGATCGCCGCGATCCTCTCCGCGCCGCTGCCCGAGTCCGCGCTCACCGCCGCCGAACCGTCCGCCGCCGAGGACGCCGAGCGCGCCCCGGCGGCCGGGACGGCGCAGGACGGCGAGCCCGAGCGGGTGCCCGCGCCCAAGGGCGTACCCACCCCCAAGGACCTCGCCGCGCTGCGCGCCCCCGGCGCCCAGCCCGTCCAGCACCCCGCGACCGCGACCCTGCGCTGGTCCTCCGACAAGGGCTGGGTGGACCGCCCCGGCGCCCCGGCCGAGTCCCCCGACGCCGCCTCCATGCCGACGCTGGCCCAGCTGACCACGGCCGAGCAGCGCTGGGCCGACCGTGAGGAGGACATCACGACGGTCGGCGGCGACCCCTACGAGGTCGGGCAGGTCTTCGCCCGGCGCTGGATGTCCCGCCTCGGGGACCCGGGCCATCTGCAGAAGCTGTCCGGCATGTACCCGCGGGTCCCGCACCGCATCGACGGCGAGCTGCTCAGGTACGCGGCCCGCTTCGGGCTCCTCGCCCACAAGGACGACCAGATCGACGAGCACGACCGTTACGCCATCCGGGCGGGGTTCTGGCGGGAGATCGACGTCCGGACCGCCGCCGAGCACGGTCCCGGCGGGGAGCGGGCCGAGCCGACGGCCCCCAACGGAGAGCGGGCCCCGCGCACCCCTTAGGCTCGTCCCTTGTGAGGACGCGCGCGGCACAGGCACTTCGGCACCCCGATGACCTCGTGTGCGCGGTGCGCGGACTGACCAAGACCTATCCGGCGGTACGCGGACGGCGCGGCGCCGCCGGGACGCCCGAGGTACGGGCCACCGACGAGGTGGAACTGGACGTCCGGCGCGGCGAGATCTTCGGACTGCTCGGGCCGAACGGGGCCGGCAAGTCCACCCTGGTGCGGCAGGTGACCGGACTGCTCAGGCCGGACCACGGCAGCGTCGAGATCCTCGGCCACGACATCGTGCGCCACCCCGAGCGGGCCGCCCGCATCCTCGCCTACCTCGGCCAGCAGTCCACCGCCCTCGACGAGCTGACCGTGTCCCTCGCCGCTGAGACCACCGGGCGGCTGCGCGGCCTCGACGTACGGCAGGCCCGCGCCGAGCGGGACGCCGTACTGGACGAACTGGGGCTCGCGCCGATCGCCGGGCGCGCCCTGAAGAAGCTGTCCGGCGGGCAGCGGCGGCTCGCCTGCTTCGCCGCCGCGCTGGTCGGCGAACGCCCGCTGCTCGTCCTCGACGAGCCGACCACCGGCATGGACCCGGTGGCCCGGCGCGCGGTGTGGGCGGCCGTCGACCGGCGGCGCGCCGAGCACGGCACGACCGTGCTGCTGGTCACCCACAACGTCATCGAGGCCGAGACCGTCCTCGACCGGGTCGCCGTCCTCGACCGGGGCCGGGTCATCGCCTGCGACAGTCCCGCCGGGCTCAAGGAGCGGGTGGCCGGCGAGGTGCGGGTCGAGCTGGTGTGGCGGGAGCGGGCGCCGCTGGAGGTGCCCGAGGTCGCCGTGCTGCGGGAGCAGGCCGTGGAGTCCGGCCGCCGCTGGACGCTGCGGCTGGGGCCCGAGGAGGCCCGGGCGGTCGTCGCCACGGTGACCGGCGGGGCCGCGTTCGCCGCCCTGGACGACTTCACACTCGCCACGCCCAGCCTGGAGGACGTGTACCTGGCACTGGGCGGCGCCGCGCGGCAGGGACTGGTGAAGGCATGACCGGGACCCCGAGGAGCGTGGTGCGCACGATGAGCGCCGGGGCCCTCGCGTCCGTACGGTCCCCGTGGGGCGGCCCGGCCGCCGTGGGGGACCCGGGCGTCGGAGGCGTCGGAGGCGTCGTAGGGGTCGTAGGGAAGAGGAGCAGCACGACGTGAGCGTCACACCCGTGAAGGTGCCGGCGGGCCGTGCCCCGGCCGTGGCGGACACGGCCGGTGGCCCGGCCCGGCTCGGACCGCGCGCGCGGCTGTGGCCGTCGCTGATGGCCGTCTACCGGGCGCAGCTGTCCCGGGCCCGGGTGGCGCGGATCCCGCTGCTGTTCGTCGCGACCTTCCAGTCGGTCGGCATCATGATCATGATGCGCGGGGTGGTGGACACCCGCGGCGAGGCGCAGTCCGTGGTGGCCGGTTCGTCGATCGTGGTCGTCGCCTATGTGGCGCTCAACCTGCTCGCCCAGTACTTCGGGCAGCTGCGGGCCAGCGGTGGGCTCGACCACTACGCCACGCTGCCGGTGCCGCCCGCGGCGGTGGTGCTGGGCGCGGCGGCCGCGTACGCGTCCTTCACCGTGCCGGGGACCCTGGTGACCGCCGTGTTCGGTTGTCTGCTGTTCGGACTGCCGCTGACGAACCTGTGGGTCCTGCTCGCGGTGATCCCGCTCGCCGGAGCCGCGCTCGCCGGGCTCGGCGCGGCCTGCGGACTGCTCGCGCCGCGCCCCGAACTGGCCACCCTCCTCGGGCAGTTGGGCATGTCGGCGGCGCTGCTGCTGGGCGTGCTGCCGCCGGACCGGATGCCGGAGATCATCCGGCTGGCCCGCGATCTGCTGCCGTCCACCTACGGCGTCGAGGCCTATGCGCGGACCTTCGGGGACCGCCCCGACTGGGCCCTCGTCCTCGCTGACCTGGGAGTCTGCGCCGGAGTCGGGGTGATTTCGCTGGCCGCGGCCACCTGGGCCTACCGCCGGGCCGCCGTCCGATGACGCGCCGCACAGCCCGGCCTGGCACGATGTCAGAGTGACCGCACCGCTGACTCCGCCTCCGCCGCCACACGACCAGTCCCCGCACCAGGCCTGGCAGGCGCCGCCTGACGGTGCGGTGGGCGGCGCGTACGAACAGGACGGTCCCGGAATGAAGTCCGAAGTGCGCGAGGGTGTGGTGGTCACCGTTGCCGTGGCGCTCTGCGGGGCGCTGCTCGGCCTGCTGTGGTGGCGGCTGGCCCCTCATGTGCCGCTGGTCGGGGACCATGTGGGCAAGAACTGGGTGGTCTACCTGAAGGACAGCGAGGGGGAGCAGGCGATCGGCGTCGACGGCACGTTCACGCTGCTCGCCCTGGCCTTCGGCGCGGTCAGCGCGGTCGTCGTCTTCCTGGTGCGGCGGCGCGGCGGTATACCGCTCGTGGCGGGGCTGGCCGTCGGCGGGCTGCTCGGCTCGCTGCTGGCGTGGCGGCTCGGCGTGTGGCTCGGACCCACCCAGGACGTGATCGCCCACGCGAAGGCCGTCGGCAAGGGCGTGTCCTTCTCGGCCCCGCTGAAGCTGGGCGCGTGGGGGGTGCTGCTCGCGTGGCCCGTGGCCGCGCTGGTGGTGCACCTCGCCCTGACAGCGCTGTTCGGCCCCCGCGACCCCGACCCCTACCACGCACCGTACGCGACCCCTCCGGCCTAGGACTGGCCTGGGGCAGCCCTGGACGCGCCGTTCGGGCACACCGATGACACGCCTGCCGGGCGCTTGAACGGTGAGGCCACACCGGGTTCGGCGTGGGCGGCGACATCCACCCACGGACCGCGTCCGGCCTGGCGTGTGGTCGATGACGGGTGCCGTGGTGGCGGGTCGGCGACGCTCCGGGTCGGTTGTGCCCTTGCCGGTGGTCGTCGGCGGTTTCGGCTGCCCGCGCGGGTCGTGCAGCCGGGGTCGGCCCGGTGCGTGGCCCGGGTCGGGGCGCCCGTATCCGCCCGTGCGACCCGGGTCGGCGCGGTGCGTGGCCCGGGTCGGGGCGCCCGTATCCGCCCGTGCGACCCGGGTCGGTGCGGTGCGTGGCCCTGGTTCAGTTGCCGGACCCGGCCCGTGCAGTTTCGGTCGGTTCGGCTGCCCGCATCCGCTTGTGCAGCGCCCGCCGGTCCGGTCTCCCGTACCCGTCCGTGCGCCCCGGGGCGGTTCAGCGAGAGAGTACGTGCGGGCTATGCCGGGCGGCTTTTGTGGTTTGCTCGGCGCTTCTTGGTGCGCCACTTGCGTTTCCGGGTCTTCTTCGACATGTCCCCTCTGCTTAACCGAGGAGACGACGTCCGTCGAGGGGTCACGCACGCCCGATGGGCGCGCGGACCGCATCGGTGAGCGCGGCCAGGTCGTCGGGGGACAGCTCGACCTCCAGGCCGCGGCGGCCCGCCGAGACACAGATCGTGGCGTGGACGGACGCCGACTCGTCGAGGACCGTACGGAGCGTCTTGCGCTGGCCGAGCGGGGAGATGCCGCCGCGCACGTAGCCCGTGGTGCGTTCGGCCAGCGCCGGGTCGGCCATGGCCGCGCGCTTGCCGCCCACCGCCGACGCCAGGGCCTTGAGGTCGAGGGAGCCCGCCACCGGCACCACCGCCACGGTCAGCGCGCCGTCGACGTCCGCGACCAGCGTCTTGAAGACGCGGTCGGGGGAGACGCCCATCGCCTCGGCCGCCTCCTCACCGTAGGAGGGATGGGCCGGGTCGTGCTCGTAGGAGTGGACCGTGAAGGCCACGCCCGCGGCGGTGAGCGCCACCGTGGCTGGGGTGCCGCCCTGCTGCTTCTTCGACTTCTTCGCCATCGGCTTTCGGGGCTCAGTTCAGACTGGTCGGGCCGCGCGTCAGGTCCGACGCCGGCAAGGACGGCAGATTACGGATGATGGCCGTCTCCGCGCGAAGGAGTTTCAGCTCGTCCCGCAGCCGGGAGGCGGTGTCCGGTGCCTGGAGCAGACGCTGCTTCGTCGGGGTGTCCAGCATCATCGCCGCCGCCACGAGGTAGGAGACCACCGACGGTTCGTCGGGGAGGTCGGAGCCCGTCGACAAGGACCGCTCCCGGGCCCCCGCCAGCCGCTTCTGGTACTGCCGGAACGCCCGCAGCACCCCCTCCGCCAGGGTGCCCGCGCCGTCGCCCGGCACCTCCGGCAGCTCCTCCAGCTCGGCGGTCAGAAACGGCCCCGACGCGTCCACCGACAGCAGCCGCACCCGCCGCGTCCCGGTCGCGAGCACCTCGAAGGTGCCGCCCGAGCGTTCCCGGATCGTCGCGGCGTCCGCCACACAGCCCACGCCGTGGAAGGCCCGGAGCGGGTCGGCGCCGAAACCGGCGGCCGGGCCGCGCTCGGGCACCGCCGTGGGGTCCGGCATGCCCGGTGCGCTGGGCGCCACCTCGTGGCCGTCGCGGATCGTCACGACGGCGAACCGGCGCGGCTCGTCCTCGGCGGTCTTCAGCAGCTCGCGCATCATGGCGCGATAGCGCTCCTCGAAGATGTTCAGGGGCAGCACCAGCCCCGGGAACAGTACCGAGTTCAGCGGGAAGAGGGGAAGACGGACGGTGGTCACGGCGTCACAGCCTAATGGTCACCGGCGGCGGCGTGTCCGCCGTGCTCACTCCGTGGCCGTCGGGGACCCGCCGCGGGGCCGCCGGGGAGAGGGGATCAGCCCGTCCCTGGTGGGTCGGCCGGCCCCCGTCGAAAGCTCCTCACGCAGTCGCAGAAAGAGCCCCAGCGGGTCGTCGGACACCCGGTCCCAGGGGAAGGACGTGACGTACGGGCCGGTCAGGCGGAACTGCTCCAGGGCGTCCGCCCTGCGGTCCAGGCACACCAGGACGTACGCCAGGAGGTTGCGCACCTCGGCCGGCCAAGGGTCGGCCGCGGGGTACCGGGCGGAGAGCGCGACCGCCCGGTCGGCGGCGGCGTCCAGGCGCTCCGGGGGCGCTCCGGCGCCCGGGCCCAGGCAGGTGAGGGCCGCGTGCGCGGGGAGCGCCTGGACGAGCGCGCCGGGCGGTGCGTCCTGGGCGGCGGACTCGGCGAAGTCGAGGCATTCCCCGTGCGAGCCGTGCCAGGTGGCGGCGAGGTAGCGCAGGGCGGCCACATGACAGCCGTAGTGGTGCGGGGAGCGGCGGACCGCCTCCGTCCACAGGCGCTCGAAACCGGTGTGCCCGGCGCGGGTGCCGCGCGCGTGGTCCAGCGCGATCCGCCACGGCACCGGGTCGCGGGGATCGGCCTCGGTGGTGGCGGCGACGAGCGGGCTCACCCCGTGCAGCAGCTCGGCCCGCGCCGGGGAGGCCCAGCACCGGTCCACCGCGAGCTGGGCGCGCAGCAGCAGGGCGTCCGGGTCGCCGGGGGCGCCGGCGTGCCACTCCTCGGCCCACTCGGCGCGGGAGCGGGCGAAGGCGGCCAGACGCCGTACGTAGCGGTCGCGGTCCTCCCACTGGGCCGTGCCGCGGGTGGTGGCGAGCAGCTTCGCCGCGGGCCGGTACTCGCCCCGGCCGGCCGCGACCAGCGCGGGGGCCAGCCGCTCGTCGGGCGCGTCGAGCAGCACCTCGTCGTCGGCCGGCGGTGCGTCGCCGTGGCGCGAGGCGGTTCGGGACCTCCGTGCGGAACGGAGCAGCGCGCGCAGCAGAGCCATGGTGTCGACCATTGAAAGTCCGCAGGTTCGGGCGGCGCCAGGGACTTCACGCAACCCACGGAAAGTTGTAGGTCTCCTGGTCAAGTGAGGGTAAAAGGTGACGGTTGCGCCCTTCTTGTGCACACCGGCGCCTAAGGGGCGCGGGGCCGTATCACCATGCGGCTCCGCCGCGCGGGCGCGACCAGCCACGACGCACCCGCAGCCGACCGACGGCCTGTCGCGGCCGAACCCGCGGAGCTACCCGCGTCTGAGCAACCGGGTCGCCCCCGCGGCCACCGTGGTCGCCAGGATCCAGCCCAGCAGGACCATCGCCGCGGCCAGCCACTGCCAGCCGCCGTGCAGCTGCCACTGGCTCGCCTGGCCCAGGTCGATCACCGGCAGCAGCAGGTCGAGGGCGAACAGGGCCGGGCTCCAGCCGGGATGCCCGTCCGAGTTCATCGGCTCCAGGGTGGTGTGCGCGAAGGCGAACGCGCCCGCCGCCCACAGCACCGCCATCCACACGGCGGCCCGGCCCGGCCGGTACCCGTAGGCGACCGTCCAGTCCTGGGCGTACCCCCACAGCTTGCCGGCCAGCGGCAGCGTCTCCCGGCGCCTGCGCTGCTTGGCGAGCAGCACCTCGCGCGCGTCCTCGTCCTCGCCGGCGCCGCGCAGCACCGCGGCCAGCCGCTCGTACGGCTCCGGGTTGTACTCGGCGGTCGCCGCCGCGACCCACTCCAGGCGTCGGGTCAGCGGGAACGGTCCCCGCGGCACCAGGGTCTCGTAGCCGAAGCCGCCCATGTGCAGTTTGCCCGGTCCCGGCCAGCTGCTCGCCCGGTCCACCAGGGTGACCACCCGCGCCCCCGACAGCACCACCTTGCCGTGCTCCGGCCGCTCCCCGAGGAAGCGCAGCTCGGGCGTCTGCACCCGGCGCAGCGACAGCTCCTGCTCGTCGGTGAAGACGAACCGGGCCCGCTCCAGGTCGACCGCGTCCCCGAACCGCCCGTCGTCGAGCCGCACCCCGCCCTGGCACTCGAAGCGCTGGATCCGGGTGCCGCGGGCCGGTGTGGTGCCGCTCAGCAGCGGGTTGCCCAGGCCGGCCGGGGTCAGGTACAGGGTGCGTTCCACGGTCAGCTGGGGCGCGTTCAGGGCGAGGCGGGTGTACGGGTTGGCCAGCCGCGCGCCGCGCAGGCTCAGCGACACGCCGACCTGGGCGCTGCGCAGGCTCAGCTCGCCGTGCGACTCCAGCAACTCCGCCTGGAGGTCCTGCCCGACGCTCAGGCCGTCCGCGGCTATCGAGCGGCCCGTACGGTCCCGGTAGACGACGGCCTGGTTGAGCAGCAGGTCCGTGCCGATCTGCGCGTCGGTCAGCCGGACCCCGTTGTGGAACCGGCAGCGCGGCAGATGCAGATCGCCCTCCGTGTGCACGCGGGCCGCCTCCAGGCGCGGCACCGAGCAGTCCACCAGCCGCACGGTCGTGAACCGGGCCTCCGGCAGCAGGACGTCCCGCTCGAACCGGCAGCCCTTCATCTCGACGTACGGCGTGACCGTGCCGCCCGCCAGGTCGAGGCTGCCGGTGATCCGCATCCCGGCCAGTTTCAGGGACGACACCCGGCCCGCCAGCGCGGGCGGCCCGTCGAGCAGCAGCCAGGCGATGATGCGGGCCCGCACGCTGCGCTCCGGCCCCCAGGGATGCCCGCCGTGGGGATCGTCGACGATGCCGTCCCCGCTGCTCAGGTCGTAGCCGCTGCCGTTGCGGAACGCCTGCCACATTCCGGCCTCGGCGGCGGTCAGGTCGTCGGGCACGTCCCCGGCGCGCAGGCCGGTCCCCTCGGTCACCGCTGTTCCCTCCTCACTCACGGTCACGCGCGGGTCCATCCCGTCGCGTACAACCGGTCATGCCCGCTGAGTGACGCCCCGAACGCGATACGTGAAGAGGATCTTCCGGCGTCCGGGCGAGTTCTGTATCAGCCATTGATACGCGCGCACCACCCGTCACCCCGGTCTGCGAGAATTGAGCCTGTGATCTCCCGAATCGATCTGCGCGGCGACGCCCTTCCCGAGGGCCCCGCCCTGCGCGACCTGCTGCCCCGAGCCGACTTCGACGTTCAGGCCGCACTGGAGAAGGTGCGCCCGATCTGCGAAGCCGTGCATCATCGCGGGGACGCGGCACTGATCGACTTCGCGGAGCGGTTCGACGGGGTACGACTGGAATCCGTCCGGGTGCCGGCCAAGGCCCTCACGGACGCGCTCGCGACCCTCGATCCGGCGGTCCGCGCGGCCCTGGAGGAGTCGATCCGCCGCGCCCGCCTCGTCCACCGCGAGCAGCGTCGTACGACGCACACGACCCAGGTCGTGCCCGGCGGGTCGGTGACCGAGAAGTGGGTGCCGGTCGAACGGGTCGGGCTCTACGCGCCGGGCGGCCGCTCGGTCTACCCGTCCTCCGTGATCATGAACGCGGTGCCCGCGCAGGAGGCCGGCGTCGCCTCCATCGCCCTCGCCTCCCCGGCCCAGGCCGAGTTCGACGGCCTGCCGCACCCGACGATCCTGGCCGCCTGCGCGCTGCTCGGCGTCGACGAGGTGTACGCGGCGGGCGGCGCGACCGCGGTCGCGATGTTCGCCTACGGCACCGAGTCCTGCGCCCCCGTGAACATGGTCACCGGCCCCGGCAACATCTGGGTCGCCGCCGCCAAGCGGTTCTTCACCGGCCGGATCGGCATCGACGCCGAGGCCGGGCCCACCGAGATCGCCATCCTCGCGGACGACACCGCCGACCCGGTGCACGTGGCCTCGGACCTGATCAGCCAGGCCGAGCACGACCCGCTGGCCGCGGCCGTGCTGGTCACCGACTCGGTAGAGCTGGCCGATGCCGTGGACAAGGAACTGGCGCCGCAGGTCGCGGCCACCAAGCACGTCGAGGACCGGATCGTCCCGGCGCTCGGCGGCAAGCAGTCCGCGATCGTGCTGGTCGACGGCGTCGACGAGGGCCTTCGGGTGGTCGACGCGTACGGCGCCGAGCACCTGGAGATCCAGACCGCCGACGCCGCCGCGGTCGCCGACCGCGTCAGGAACGCCGGCGCGATCTTCATCGGCCCCTGGGCGCCGGTGTCCCTGGGCGACTACGCGGCCGGGTCCAACCACGTCCTGCCCACCGGAGGCTGCGCCTGCCACTCCTCCGGTCTGTCGGTCCAGTCCTTCCTGCGCGGCATCCACATCGTCGACTACACCAGGGACGCGCTGGCCGAGGTCGCACACCATGTGGTCACGCTGGCGGAGGCGGAGGATCTGCCCGCGCACGGCGCGGCCGTCAAGGCGAGGTTCGGCTGGAAGGTACCGACGAGCAAGTGAACCCCGGAATCGACGATCTCCCCGTACGGGCCGAACTGCGCGGCAAGTCCCCTTATGGCGCGCCCCAGTTGGACGTCCCCGTACGGCTGAACACGAACGAGAACCCCTACCCGCTGCCCGAGCCGCTGGTCGAGCGGATCGCCGAGCGGGTGCGCATCGCGGCCCGCGACCTGAACCGCTACCCCGACCGGGACGCGGTCCAGCTGCGCACGGAGCTGGCCAAGTACCTGACGCGGACCGGCGGATACCCGCTCGGCATCGAGAACGTCTGGGCGGCCAACGGCTCCAACGAGGTCATCCAGCAGCTGTTGCAGACCTTCGGCGGCCCGGACCGCACGGCGATCGGCTTCGAGCCGTCGTACTCGATGCACGCGCTCATCGCGCGCAGCACCGGCACCGGCTGGATCTCCGGCCCCCGCCACGAGGACTTCACGATCGACCTCGCCGCCGCCGAGCGGGCGATCGCCGAGCACCGCCCGGACGTCGTCTTCATCACCACCCCCAACAACCCCACCGGCAACGCGGTTCCGCCCGAGACCGTCCGCGCGCTGTACGACGCGGCACAGGCGGCCAAGCCGTCCATGGTGATCGTGGACGAGGCGTACATCGAGTTCAGCCACGGCGACTCGCTGCTGCCGCTGCTCGCGGGCCGGCCGCACCTGGTCGTCTCGCGGACCATGTCCAAGGCGTTCGGCGCGGCCGGGCTGCGGCTCGGCTATCTGGCCGCACATCCGGCGGTGGTGGACGCCGTCCAGCTCGTCCGGCTGCCGTACCACCTGTCGGCGATCACCCAGGCGACCGCGCTGGCCGCCCTGGAGCACACCGACACACTGCTGAAGTACGTCGAGCGGCTGAAGGCGGAGCGCGACCGGCTGGTGCGCGAACTGCGCGCGATCGGCTACGCCGTCACGGAGTCCGACGCGAACTTCGTCCAGTTCGGACGGTTTGCCGACGCGCACGAGGCCTGGCAGCGGATCCTCGACCGGGGCGTCCTGGTCCGGGACAACGGCGTACCGGGATGGCTGCGGGTGTCCGCCGGAACCCCCCAGGAGAACGACGCGTTCCTCGACGCGGTACGTGAGTTGAAGAAGGAGCAGAGTTCATGAACCGCGAAGGACGCGTCGGACGCGTCGAGCGCACCACCAAGGAGACCTCGGTCCTGGTCGAGATCGATCTCGACGGCACCGGGCGCACCGACATCGCCACCGGCGTCGGCTTCTACGACCACATGCTCGACCAGCTCGGCCGGCACGGTCTGTTCGACCTGACCGTGAAGACCGACGGCGACCTGCACATCGACTCCCACCACACCATCGAGGACACCGCCCTCGCGCTCGGCGCCGCGTTCAAGCGGGCGCTCGGCGACAAGGTGGGCATCTACCGCTTCGGCAACTGCACGGTCCCGCTGGACGAGTCCCTCGCCCAGGTCACCGTCGACCTGTCCGGCCGCCCCTACCTGGTGCACACCGAGCCCGAGAACATGGCGCCGATGATCGGCGAGTACGACACCACGATGACCCGGCACATCCTGGAGTCCTTCGTCGCCCAGGCGCAGATCGCGCTGCATGTGCACGTGCCCTACGGGCGCAACGCGCACCACATCGTGGAGTGCCAGTTCAAGGCACTGGCACGGGCCCTGCGCTACGCGAGCGAGCGGGATCCGCGCGCCGCCGGCATCCTCCCGTCCACGAAGGGCGCCCTGTAGGCCATGAACGGACTGTCCACCCTGCTGATCGTCGTCGGCCTGTTCCTCGTCGGCGGCATCATCTCCTTCGTCAAGCAGAAGATGCCTGCCAGCCTGATCGTGCTGGTGTCCATCGGCGCCGCGATGTGCCTGGTCGCCGGCGTGCTGCGGCTGGAGGTGTGGAATTGAGCGCAGCCCGGAAGGTCGTCGTCTTCGACTACGGCTTCGGCAATGTGCGCTCCGCCGAGCGCGCCCTCGCCCGCGCGGGAGCCGATGTCGAGATCACCCGTGACTTCGACCGGGCGATGAACGCGGACGGCCTGCTGGTGCCCGGCGTCGGCGCCTTCGCCGCCTGCATGCGGGGGCTGCGCGCCGCCCGCGGCGACTGGGTGATCGACCGTCGGCTGTCCGGCGGGCGCCCGGTTCTGGGCATCTGCGTCGGCATGCAGATCCTGTTCGCGCGCGGCATCGAGCACGGCGTGCAGACCGAGGGCCTCGACGAGTGGCCCGGCTCGGTCGAGCCGCTTCAGGCGGAGATCGTGCCGCACATGGGCTGGAACACCGTGACCGCGCCGCCCGGCTCCGAACTGTTCGCCGGCCTGGAGGCGGACGCCCGCTTCTACTTCGTGCACTCCTACGCCGTCCACGACTGGACCCTGCAGACGCACGGCACGCAGCTGCTCGCCCCCAAGGTGACCTGGTCGAGGCACGGCGAGCCGTTCGTGGCGGCCGTCGAGAACGGCGCCCTGTGGGCGACGCAATTCCACCCCGAGAAGTCCGGCGACGCCGGAGCCCAGCTCCTCACCAACTGGATCGGAACACTGTGAGCAAGCTCGAACTCCTTCCCGCCGTCGATGTCCGGGACGGCCAGGCGGTCCGCCTCGTGCACGGCGAGTCCGGGACCGAGACCTCGTACGGCTCCCCGCTGGAGGCCGCCCTCGCCTGGCAGCGCTCGGGCGCCGAGTGGCTGCACCTGGTCGACCTGGACGCCGCGTTCGGCACCGGTGACAACCGCGCGCTGATCGCCGAGGTCGCGGGCGCCATGGACATCAAGGTGGAACTGTCCGGCGGCATCCGGGACGACGCCACCCTCGCCGCCGCGCTCGCCACCGGCTGCACCCGGGTGAACCTCGGCACCGCCGCCCTGGAAAGCCCCGAGTGGGTCGCCGGGGTGATCGCCGAGCACGGCGACCGGATCGCGGTGGGCCTGGACGTCCGCGGCACCACGCTGCGCGGGCGCGGCTGGACCCGGGACGGCGGCGACCTCTACGAGACCCTGGCGCGCCTCGACAAGGAGGGCTGCGCCCGCTACGTCGTCACCGACATCGCCAAGGACGGCACGCTGCAGGGCCCGAACCTGGAGCTGCTGAAGAACGTCTGCGCGGCCACCGACCGCCCGGTCGTGGCCTCCGGAGGCGTGTCCTCGCTGGACGACCTGCGGGCCATCGCCCAGCTGGTGCCCCTCGGTGTCGAGGGCGCCATTGTCGGGAAGGCCCTGTACGCGAAGGCGTTCACCCTCGAAGAGGCCCTGGAGGCTGTGTCGTCATGACGTCCGAAGCCGTGCGGCGCGCACAGAGCGGAAGTCCCTGGGAAGAGAGCTTCGGTTTCGCGCGCGCCGTCGCGGTGGGCGATCGCGTGCTGGTGGCGGGCACCACGTCCTTCAAGGGCCCGGTGCTGCACGGGGAGGGCGACCCCTACGAGCAGGCGAAGATGGCGTTCACCAGCGCGCTGGAGGCGATCGCCGAGTTCGGTCTTGGGCCCGCCTCGGTGATCAGGACCCGGATGTATCTGACCCATCTGCGCGATGTCGACGAGGTGGGCCGGGCCCACAAGGAACTGTTCGACTCCGTGCGCCCGGCCTCGACCCTGCTGGTCGTGGCGGGCTTCGTCGACCCGCGCATCCTGGTCGAAGTGGAACTGGAGGCCTTCCGGGGCCACCATGGGCAACAAGCAGCAAGAGGAGCCGTGGATTCATGACCCTGGCGGTCCGAGTCATCCCCTGCCTGGACGTGGACAACGGGCGGGTCGTCAAGGGCGTCAACTTCCAGAACCTGCGCGACGCGGGCGACCCCGTCGAGATGGCCAAGGTGTACGACGCCGAGGGCGCCGACGAGCTGACCTTCCTGGACATCACCGCGTCCTCGGGCAACCGGGAGACGACGTACGACGTGGTGCGCCGCACCGCCGAGCAGGTGTTCATCCCGCTGACGGTCGGCGGCGGCGTGCGCACCGCCGAGGACGTGGACAGGCTGCTGCGGGCGGGCGCCGACAAGGTGGGCGTGAACACCGCGGCGATCGCGCGCCCCGAGCTGATCCGCGAGATCGCCGAGCGGTTCGGGCGCCAGGTGCTGGTCCTCTCGGTCGACGCGCGCCGCACCCCGGCGGGCGGCTTCGAGGTCACCACCCACGGCGGGCGCCGCGGCACCGGCATCGACGCCGTCGAATGGGCACACCGGGCCGCCGAGCTGGGCGCGGGGGAGATCCTGCTCAACTCCATGGACGCGGACGGCACGAAGGACGGCTACGACCTGGAGATGATCGCGGCCGTACGCAAGCACGTCACCGTCCCGGTGATCGCCTCCGGCGGCGCGGGCAAGCCGGCGGACTTCGCGCCGGCCGTCGCCTCCGGCGCCGACGCGGTGCTCGCTGCCTCCGTCTTCCACTTCGGCGACCTGCGGATCGCCCAGGTGAAACGCGCCCTCCGAGAGGCCGGCCACCCGGTGCGCTGACGCTCCGCTCCGGAGATACGAAAGGAAAGTTGCGCAAGGATTATTGTGCAACTTTTCTTTTATATCTACGGTGAGGGCATGGCACGCGAGGAGACCCGCCCCATCACCGATCTCGGCACCCTGAAGGCGCTGACCCATCCGCTGCGCCTGCGGCTGTACCGCCTGCTGTACATCGCCGGGACCGCCACCGCCTCGCAGTTGGCCGATCAGGTCGACGAGGCGGTGTCGCTGGTCAGTTACCACTTGCGCAAGCTCGCCGAGCACGGGCTGATCGAGGAGGCCGAGCGGCAGAGCGGCGACGGCCGTGAGCGGTGGTGGCGGCCCTCCTCACAGGGCGTGACCGTCCGGGACAAGGACTTCCGGGACGCCCCCGAGCGGGCGGCGGCGCACCTGGCCGCCACCCGGCTCTTCCACGACCAGCGCGCCGAGATGTACCGGCGCTACCTCGACGAGCGGGCCACCTGGAGCGCCGAGTGGAACGCCGCCGCACCGGACAGCGAGTCGCTCGTCAGGCTCACCGCTGGCGAACTGGACGATCTGCGCGCGGAGTTGATGGCCCTGCTGCGCCGGTACGAAGACAGGAGCAGGTCCGCCGAGGCCGCCGGTGACACCGCAGGGCGCGAGAACGTCGCACTGCACGTGTACGGATTCCCGTTCCGCGTCTGACATTCCACGTTCGAGATCCCACGTTCGAGATCCCGCGTCCGACATTTCGCCTCCGAGATCCCGCGTCCGAGTCTCCCGTCCGAGTTTCCGCGTCCGAGAGAGGCCGCCGCCTTGTCCACCGCCACCGGCCTGCCCGCCGCGTCCGGCACCGGCGCCGCGCGCCCCGCCCACCGGGACCCCAACGTCCTGCGCTGGCTTGGCGCCTACACCTGCTCCATGCTCGGCGACAACGTCTACTACATCGCGCTGTCCTGGGCCGCCGTCCAGGCCGGGACGCCCGCCCAGGCGGGTCTCGTCATGTCGGCCAGCGCCCTGCCGCGTGCCCTGCTGATGCTCGGGGGCGGCGTCGTCGCCGACCGGCTCGGGCCGCGCCGGGTCGTCATCGGCAGCGACGCGGTGCGCTGCGCGGCCGTCGTCGCGGTGGCCGTGCTGCTTCTGCTCACCAGCCCTGGACTGTGGCCGCTGGCCCTGCTCGCCCTGGCCTTCGGCACCGTCGACGCCGTGTTCATGCCCGCCGTGGGCGCCCTCCCGGCCCGGATCACCGGCGAGGACCAACTGGCCCGGGTGCAGGGCCTGCGCGGGCTGGCCATCCGCTTCGCCAGCGTCGTCGGCGCCCCGCTCGGCGGCCTCGGCGTGGCGATCGGCGGCGCGGCGGCCGCGTTCGGCCTGGCGGGCCTGCTCATCGCCGTGTCGGTGCCGCTACTGGTCTCGGTACGGTTCCGCCCCCTGCCGACCGACGGCACGATCCCCGGCCGGGGCGCCGTACCGATACCCGAGCCGCGTCCCTCGGAGCCGGGCCCGGTCGGGCCACATGGCACCGAGCCACATGGCGCGGACGCATATGTCGCTGGGCCACATGGCGCGGCGCCATATGCTGCCGTGCCACATGTCGCCGCGCCGCGCGCGGCCGAGCCACCTGTTGGCGAAGGCCATGTCGGCGACGGCCATGTCGTTGAAACACATGTCGTTGGACCACATGTCCTCGAAGCGTGTTCTGCCGAGCCGCCTGTCGCCGAGTCGCGAGCCGCCGAGCGGACCGACGGCTCCGCCGTCCGGTTCCGCGCCTGGGGAGACCTGGTGGCCGGGCTGCGCTACATCCGCGGGCACCGGGTGCTGGCCCCGCTGATGGCGGCCATCGCGCTCGGCGACTTCGGTTTCGTCGGCCCGCTCAACATCGGCCTGACCCTGCTGGCCGACCGGCGCGGCTGGGGCGCGTCCGGGATGGGCTGGGTGCTCGCCGGCTTCGGCACCGGCGCGGCCGCCGTGTCGCTGCTGCTGGCCGTCCGGGGCCGACTGCCACGGGCCGGCCTGGTCGCCGGGTACGCGATCCTCGCGGGCTCCGTCGCGATCGGCGCCCTCGCCTTCGTCCCCCACCTCGTCGCCGCCGTCGGCACGGCCCTGCTCATCGGGCTGTTCGCCGGGCTCAGCGGCGCCCTGTGCGGCGCCCTGCTCCAGACCCAGACCGACCCCGCCTACCTGGGTCGCGTCACTTCCGTCGCAAGCCTGGTCAGCCTGGGCCTCGCGCCGCTGAGCATGCCGGTCGCGGCGGCCGCGATCGGTGCGTGGGGCCCCGGCCCTGTGTTCGTCGTCAGCGCTGCGGTCTGCGGGCTCGGCGGCGCCGTCGCCCTGTGTGTAGCGGGCCTGCGCCACGCGGAACTCCCCGGCTGACACCTGCCACCGATCCTCACCGCCCGACGGGTGAAAATCCGCCGCCTCCCCGACGCCGGGGACACCCGACGACCCCGCTGCGGCCGAGGTACGGCACCCCTCGAATGCCCCCGCAGACACCGCACCCAAGGCGAGGCGTCCCGCCGACACCCCTTACGGACAGGGGGCACCGACGAAACACTCGTCGTACGGGGACGAGTTGACGGACGCTCTGACCAGGTCGCGAGCGAGGGGCGCCTCGTCCGGCGGGAAAAGATCTCCGACAGCGTGGGAGACGATCTCCGCGCAAGGGTGCATCGTCCCTGGTCAGAGAGTTCCGTCGGTGCGCCGACAGCGCCTGGCGCGCCCCAGGCGGCTGCGTCGGCCCCCCATGACGAAAGGCACCCGGCGTGCTCCGGGGGGTGCGTCGGCATCCCTTGTGAGGGCTGCCCGGCGTGCTCCGGGGGCGTCGGCGTCTTTCGTGGGAGGTGCCCGGCGCGCTCTGGGGTTGTGTCGGCGTCCTTTGAGGGAGGGGCCTGGCGCACCCCAGACGTCCCCTCGGCCACTCCCTGCGGGAGGTGTCCGGTGCGCCTCCAGGCGTCCCCTCGGCCACTCCCTGCGGGAGGTGTCCGGTGCGCCTCCAGGCGTCCCCTCGGCCACTCCCTGCGGGAGGTGTCCGGTGCGCCCCCAGGCGTCCCCTCGGCCACTCCCTGCGGGAGGTGTCCGGTGCGCCCCCAGGCGTCCCAGTGACGACTCTCTGCAGGAGGTGCCAGGCGCGCCCAGGGTTGTGTCCCTTGCGGGAGGCGTTCGGCGCACTCCAGGCGTCCCCGCGACGAGTCCCTGCGGGAAGTGCCCGACGTACCCAGGGGTTGTGTCGGTGTCCCCTGGGGGAGGGGCCTGGCGCGCCCCAGGTGTCCCCGCGATGACACCAGGCGTCCCCTCGGCCACTCTCTGTGGGAGGCGCCCGGCGTGCCCCGGGTGTGTTGTTGATGGCTTCCCGCCGGAGGCGGGCGGTGTGTGTCAGATGCCCAGTTGCTTCGATTCCCGGAGCTTGGCGATCGCGTTCTCGTCGCCCGCGAGGTCCACCTTGGCCGCGCTCTGCCGGCCGAACGCGAACAGCAGCAGCTCGGACGGCTCGCCCGTCGCCGTCACCACCGGCGCGCCCCGGTGGGCGACCGCCGTCTGGCCGTCGGGGCGGCGCAGCACCAGGCCCGTCGGCACACCCCGGCCCAGCAGCCGGGCGGTGCGCTCCAGCCGGGACCACAGGGCCTCCTGGAAGACGGGGTCGAGTTCGCGTGGCGTCCAGTCCGGCTGGGCCCGCCGCACGTCCTCCGTGTGGACATAGAACTCGACGGTGTTGGCGGCCTCGTCGATCTGCTTGAGCTGGAAGGGTGAAAAGCGCGGCGGGCCGGTACGGATCAGCTGGATCAGCTCCTCGTACGGCTTCGCGGCGTACTCGTCCATCACCTTCTGCAGGCGCGCCGCGAGCTGCTTGACCAGCTGGCCCCCGGCGGCGTCCGGGCGGCGCTCGCGCACCACCACATGCGCGGCCAGATCACGGGTCTGCCAGCCCTCGCAGAGGGTCGGCGCCTCGGGGCCGGTGGTTTCCAAGAGGTCGGCGAGCAGAAGCCGTTCACGCTTGGCGAAGGTCGACATACCGTCAGCCTACGACCAGGTCCCGGCTCCGCCCACCCGTCGCCGGCACCGCCACCCCGCGCGCCCACCCACTGGACAGGTCACGGCGCTGTCGGTGCCGCGCGGCACAATGGCACCCATGACCAGCTCGCCCCAGCCCAGCAGTCTCGATGCGGAGATCGCGGCGCGCCTCAAGCGCAGCGCCGACGGGCTCCTGCCCGCCATCGCCCAGCAGTACGACACCGGAGAGGTGCTGATGCTGGGCTGGATGGACGACGAGGCGCTGCATCGCACGCTGACCACCGGCCGCTGCACCTACTGGTCCCGCAGCCGCCGCGAGTACTGGGTCAAGGGCGACACCTCGGGACACGTCCAGTGGGTGAAGTCGGTCTCCCTCGACTGCGACGCCGACACCGTGCTGGTCAAGGTCGACCAGGTGGGCGCCGCCTGCCACACCGGCGCCCGCACCTGCTTCGACGCCGACGTGCTCCTCAAGGACACCGGCACCGGCGCGCCGGCCGGGGAGTCCGGCTCCCCGCGGGCGCGTTCGAACAGCGCGGGTCAGTAGGGTCGGCCGCCATGGACCTTGAGACGTTCCGCAAGCTGGCCGGCGACCGCCGGGTCATCCCCGTCACCCGCAAGCTCCTCGCCGACGGCGACACCCCGGTCGCGCTGTACCGCAAGCTCGCCGCCGAGCGCCCCGGCACCTTCCTGCTGGAGTCGGCGGAGAACGGCCGCGCCGCGTTTCAGTGGTCCCGCTACTCCTTCGTGGGCGTCCGGTCGGCCGCGACCCTGACCGAGCGGGACGGACGGGCCCACTGGCTCGGCACCCCGCCCGTCGGCGTCCCCGTCGACGGCGACCCGCTGGCCGCCCTGCGCGCCACGATCGAAGCCCTGCACACGCCCCGCGACCTCGCCCACGACCTGGGTCTGCCGCCCTTCACCGGAGGCATGGTCGGCTACCTCGGCTACGACATCGTCCGCCGCCTGGAGCGGATCGGACCCGGCGAGCGTGACGACCTGAGGCTGCCCGAGCTGACCATGATGCTCACCAGCGATCTGGCCGTCATGGACCACTGGGAGGGCACGGTCCTGCTGATCGCCAACGCGATCAACCACAACGACCTCGACACCGGCGTCGACGAGGCCCACGCCGACGCCGTGGCCCGCCTGGACGCCATGGAGGCCGACCTCTGCCGCCCGGTCGCCCAGCCCCCCGCGGTGCTGCCGCCCTCCGCGCTGCCCCCGTACACCGCGCGCTGGGGCGGCCCCGACTTCCAGGCGGCCGTCGAGGACGTCAAGGAGCGCATCAGGGCCGGCGAGGCCTTCCAGGTCGTCCCCTCGCAGCGCTTCGAGACGCCGTGCACGGCGAGCGCACTGGACGTCTACCGGGTCCTCAGGGCCACCAACCCGTCCCCGTACATGTATCTGCTGCGGCTGCCCGACGGCTCCGGGGGCGCCTTCGACGTGGTCGGCTCGTCGCCCGAGGCACTGGTCAAGGTCGAGGAGGGGCGGGCCATGGTGCACCCCATCGCCGGCACCCGGCCGCGCGGCGCCACCCCGCAGGAGGACCAGGCGCTCGCCGACGAACTGCTCGCCGACCCCAAGGAGCGCGCCGAGCACCTGATGCTCGTCGACCTCGGGCGCAACGACCTCGGCCGGGTCTGCGAGCCCGGCTCGGTGGAGGTCGTCGACTTCATGTCCATCGAGCGGTACTCGCACGTCATGCACATCGTCTCCACGGTCACCGGCCGGGTCGCCGACGGCCGCACCGCCTTCGACGTGCTGACGGCGTGCTTCCCCGCGGGCACCCTCTCCGGCGCGCCCAAGCCCCGCGCCATGCAGATCATCGACGAACTCGAACCGTCCCGGCGCGGCCTGTACGGCGGCTGCGTCGGCTACCTGGACTTCGCGGGCGACTCCGACACGGCCATCGCCATCCGTACGGCGCTGCTGCGCGACGGCACCGCCTACGTCCAGGCCGGCGCGGGCGTCGTCGCCGACTCCGACCCGGTCGCCGAGGACCAGGAGTGCCGCAACAAGGCGGCGGCGGTGCTCCGCGCGGTGCACACGGCGAACCGTCTCGGAAGGGGCTGAGTGAACCCCGGGTGACGTAACGCCCGGGGTTCAGGCGATAGTGGAGTACGTGACAGCCGTACCTCACCCCCGTTCCGAAGCCGCAGGAGCCGCATGGGCCGGCCGTCGGAGCCTCGCCATGGCGTTGCTGTGCGGCGCGCTCGGCGCCGCCGTGGCGCTGCTCGCCACGCGCCAGCGCTGGGCGGAGGGCACCGCCACGGTGGCCGGCGGCGCCTTCCCGCTCACCGCGAAGGGCAGCGACGTGACGGGCGTCCCCGCGGCCCTCGCCATAGTGGGCCTCGCCGCCCTCGTCGCCGTCTTCGCCGTCCGCAGAAGCGGCCGGCTCGCGGTCGCGGCCCTGCTCGCGCTGTCCGGCGCCGGCACGGTCGCCGCCGCGCTGACCGGCGCCTCCGACGGCTCCGCGCTCGACGAGAAGGCCGCCGAGGCCACCGGCGACACCTCCGCCGGCGTCGCCGCCCTCAGCCACACGGCCTGGCCCTACGTGGCCGCCGTAGGCGGCGTGCTGCTCCTGCTCGCCGGGCTCCTCGCGCTGCGCTACGGCCGTCTGTGGCCCGCCATGTCCGGCCGCTACGAGCGCGGCACGGCGCGCCCGCGCCGCACCCCCGCGGCCGTCGACCCCGACCGGCCCGAGGACCTGTGGAAGGCCCTGGACCGCGGCGAGGACCCGACGTAAACGTAGGCGCTCCGCTGGTTCGGCCGTGATACGTCGTGGGTTGGCCGCGGGTGCGTTGTGGGCTTGAGCCGTGATGCGTCGTGGGTTGGCCGCAGGCGTGTGGTGGGCTTGGAGCCTGATGCGTCGTCGGTCGGCTGCGGGTGCGTTGTGGCTGGTCGCGCCCACGTGGCGGAACCGCATATCGGTACAGCCCCGCGCCCCTTCGGGGCGCTGTGTCCGGGGGGTGTGGCGAAGCAGACGTTCGTCGGGGGCACCCCTGCTCACCGGCGGGCCACCCGTACGGGACAATGGGCGGTGATGAGCGTCCGGCTCACACACGCACACAGCAACGAGGAGCAAGCAATGGCGGGCAGCAGCCACGGTCACACCCCGGCCGCCTGGACCGGTGTCATCATCGCCTTCATCGGGTTCTGCGTCGCGGGCGCCTTCATGGTGATGGCACAGCCGCTCGGTTTCTGGGCCGGCATGGCGATCGTGGTGCTCGGCGGTGTCGTCGGCCTCATCATGCGCTCCATGGGCCTCGGTCAGCCGAAAGACGTCCACGCGGTCCCGCAGCCCCGGCCCGCGGTGACGCCCGAGCCCGCCGGCGCCGAGAGCTGACCCGGCGGACGACCGCCTCGTCGGCGACCACGCGTGAGGGGCGCCACGGCACCGTACAGGCCGCCGCGGCGCCCCTCACGCGTGCCCACGGCCACAGGGGGGACAATGCGAGACGTGAACGCCGACAGTGAGCATCTGGTGCCGCGCACGGGCCGCGCGGGCGTCCTCGGCCGGCTGGCGGTCCCCACGGGACTGCTCGCCGCCGTCGCCGGGGCCTTCGCGTACGTCGCGGCAGTGGACCCGAACGAGCCGGGCCACTACCCGGTGTGCCCGCTGTACGCCTACACCGGCCTGTACTGCCCCGGCTGCGGCGGACTGCGCAGCGCGCACGCCTTCATCCACGGGGACCTCACGGCCGCGCTTCAGGCCAACGCCCCGGCCGTGGCCGCCTACCTGGCCTTCGCCGTCCTGTGGACCGTCTGGATGGTCCGCACGGTGCGCGGGCGGCCGATGCGGATCGCACTCGGGCCGGTGCACCTGTGGAGCCTCGGAGCCGTGCTGCTGGCCTTCACCGTTGTCCGGAACCTGCCGTTCGGTGGCTGGCTGCATCCTTGATCAACTGGGTGAGGTCCAGGTAGTGGGACCGGCGACGACCGGATGCGGGGCCTTCGCCGTCCTGCGGATACCATCGCAGTGACCACGGGTTTCGACCCGGCAGGAACCACCGGCTGGAAGGGGGCCGCTCGCGTGAGTGTGCTCGACGAGATCATCGACGGGGTCCGTGCCGACCTGGCGGATCGGCAGGCGCGCGTCAGCCTCGACGAGCTCAAGGAGCGCGCGGCGAAGGCGCCGGCGGCCAAGGACGGGGCGGCCGCCCTGCGCGGCGACGGCGTCAAGGTGATCTGCGAGGTCAAGCGCTCCAGCCCGTCCAAGGGCGCGCTGGCCGCGATCGCCGATCCGGCCGGGCTCGCCGCCGACTACGAGGCGGGCGGCGCGGCCGTCATCTCGGTCCTCACCGAGCAGCGCCGCTTCGGCGGCTCGCTCGCCGACCTGGAGGCGGTCCGGGCCCGCGTGGACATCCCGGTGCTGCGCAAGGACTTCATCGTCACCTCGTACCAGCTGTGGGAGGCCCGGGCGTACGGCGCCGACCTCGCGCTGCTGATCGTCGCAGCCCTCGACCAGCCGGCCCTGGAGTCGCTGATCGAGCGGGCCGTCTCCATCGGGCTCACCCCGCTCGTCGAGGTGCACGACGAGGACGAGGTGGACCGCGCGGTGGACGCGGGCGCCAAGGTGATCGGCGTCAACGCGCGCAACCTGAAGACCCTGGAGGTCGACCGGGGCACGTTCGAGCGGGTCGCCCCGGAGATCCCGGACAGCGTGGTCAGGATCGCCGAGTCCGGTGTCCGCGGCCCGCACGACCTGATCGCCTACGCCAACGCCGGCGCCGACGCGGTCCTGGTCGGCGAGTCCCTGGTGACCGGGCGCGACCCGAGGACGGCGGTCGCCGACCTGGTGGCGGCGGGCGAGCACCCCGCACTGCGGCACGGCCGGGGCTGAACTCCCGGTAGGGTGGGCCCCGATGACTGCGACGATCCCCGTGACGACCACGGACCGGTACGCCCGCCTGGCGCGCGGCTGCCGTCCCCGTGGCTGCCGGGCGCCCGCCCGCCGGGTGCACGGGCGCCGGGTGCGCTATGTCATCGGTGACGAGCCCGGGCAGGTGAACGGCCGTCGATGGCAGCGCCCCGGAAGGGGCGCGGGACACTGCGCGACCGGGAACGACGGTCCCGCAGCCGGCTGACGGAGCCCGCACCCCACGGCGATGAGTGTCTTTTCCACCAGCTCACCGTGAGGATTGCGCATGCCCAGCGAGTTCTTCATCCCCGACCCGGAGGGTCGGATTCCCAGCGCCGGGGGCTACTTCGGCGCGTTCGGCGGCAAGTTCATCCCGGAGGCGCTCGTCGCCGCCGTGGACGAGGTCGCCGTCGAGTACGACAAGGCCAAGCACGACCCGGAGTTCGCCCGCGAACTCGACGGCCTCCTGGCCGACTACACCGGCCGCCCGAGCGCGCTCACCGAGGTGCCGCGGTTCGCCGAGCACGCCGGCGGCGCCCGGGTGTTCCTCAAGCGCGAGGACCTCAACCACACCGGCTCCCACAAGATCAACAATGTGCTGGGCCAGGCCCTGCTCACCCGGCGGATGGGCAAGACCCGTGTGATCGCGGAGACCGGCGCCGGCCAGCACGGCGTCGCCACCGCCACCGCCTGCGCGCTGTTCGGCCTCGACTGCACCATCTACATGGGCGAGATCGACACCCGGCGCCAGGCCCTGAACGTGGCCCGCATGCGCATGCTGGGCGCCGAGGTCGTCGCCGTGAAGTCCGGCAGCCGCACCCTGAAGGACGCCATCAACGAGGCCTTCCGGGACTGGGTCGCCAACGTCGACCACACCCACTACCTGTTCGGGACCGTGGCCGGGCCCCACCCGTTCCCCGCGATGGTGCGCGACTTCCACCGGGTGATCGGCGTGGAGGCGCGCCGCCAGCTCCTGGAGCGGGCGGGCCGGCTCCCCGACGCCGCGGTCGCCTGCGTCGGCGGCGGCTCCAACGCCATCGGCCTCTTCCACGCCTTCATCCCGGACACCTCCGTCCGCCTCGTCGGCTGCGAGCCCGCCGGGCACGGCGTCGCCACCGGCGAGCACGCGGCCACCCTCACCGAGGGCGAGCCCGGCATCCTGCACGGTTCCCGCTCCTTCGTGCTCCAGGACGACGAGGGCCAGATCACCGAGCCGTACTCGATCTCGGCCGGCCTGGACTACCCGGGCGTCGGCCCCGAGCACTCCTACCTCAAGGAGTCCGGCCGCGGCGAATACCGCGCGATCACCGACGACGCGGCCATGCAGGCGCTGCGTCTGCTGTCGCGCACCGAGGGCATCATCCCGGCGATCGAGAGCGCCCACGCGCTCGCAGGTGCCCTGGAGGTCGGCCGGGAACTGGGCGGGGACGGCCTGATCGTGGTCAACCTGTCCGGCCGCGGCGACAAGGACATGGACACGGCCGCCCGCTACTTCGGCCTGTACGACGGCGACGCGGACGCCGAGGTCGCCGCGGACGCGGACGGCGCGCACGCCGAGATCGAGGGGGACGCCAAGTGAGCGGGAACATCCAGCTGCTGACCGACACGCTCGCCGCCGCGAAGGCAGAGGGGCGGTCCGCCCTGATCGCCTACCTCCCGGCCGGTTTCCCCACCGTGGACGGCGGCATCGAGGCGATCAAGGCCGTGTTCGACGGCGGCGCCGATGTGGTCGAGGTCGGGCTGCCGCACAGCGACCCGGTCCTGGACGGCCCGGTCATCCAGACCGCCGACGACATCGCGCTGCGCGGCGGCGTCCGGATCGCCGACGTCATGCGCACGGTCCGGGAGGCCCACGAGGCGACCGGGAAGCCCGTCCTCGTCATGACCTACTGGAACCCCATCGACCGCTACGGCGTGGAGCGCTTCACCGCCGAGTTGGCGGAGGCGGGCGGCGCGGGCTGCATCCTGCCCGACCTGCCGGTCCAGGAGTCGGCGCTGTGGCGTGAGCACGCCGCGAAGCACGGCCTCGCCACGGTCTTCGTGGTCGCCCCCAGCAGCAAGGACGCCCGGCTCGCGGAGATCACCGCGGCCGGCAGCGGCTTCGTCTACGCCGCCTCGCTGATGGGCGTCACGGGCACCCGTGAGTCCGTCGGCACGCAGGCCCAGGACCTGGTGCGGCGCACCCGTGCCACCGGCACGGACCTGCCCGTCTGCGTCGGCCTCGGCGTCTCCGACAGCGCCCAGGCCGCCCAGGTCGCGGGTTTCGCCGACGGAGTGATCGTCGGCTCGGCCTTCGTCAAACGCATGCTGGACGCCCCGAACCAGGCAGCCGCCATCGCGGCGGTCCAGGCCCTGGCCACCGACCTGGCAAGAGGTGTACGAGGCCAGCCCTAGCCAACCAGCCATAGCCAAACCCCGGACGCGCGCTGCCGAGCCGCGCCCCGAAGGGGGCGCGGGAATGGCGCGACCGGCCACGACGGCTCCGCGGTCGAACGACGGCCGTGATACCCCGCCCCACCCGCGGAGCGCTGGTCACTCGAACGGGTGGACCTGGGACCGGGGAGGCGCACTGTGCCTCCCCGGTTCGTTCTGGGGGTGTGAGCGAGAAGAATCGTGACGGAAAGCGCACCGCCCGCGAGCGCCTGGCGGTCGAGCGAGAGAAGCAGAAGGCCGCGGACAAGCGACGCCGCGCGCTGATCGTGGGCGCGACCGTGATCTGCGTGCTCGGGCTCGCGGCGGTGATCGGCGTGGTCGCCGCGAACGCCGGCAAGGACAAGAGCAGCGCCGGCGCGGGTCCGGTCGTGGCACCCTCCGGCGCGCAGGGCAAGGACGGCCTCGCCATCCCGGTCGGCAAGGACGGCGCCAAGTCCACGCTCACGGTGTGGGAGGACTTCCGCTGCCCGGCCTGCGGGCAGTTCGAGACGGCGTACCGCCCCACGCTGCACGAGCTGACCGACGCGGGCAAGCTCAGAATCGAGTACCACCTGGTCACGCTCATCGACGGCAACCTCGGCGGCAGTGGCTCCCGGCGCTCGGCCAACGCGGCGGCCTGCGCCCAGGACGCCGGAAAGTTCCGCGAGTACCACGACGTGCTGTACGAGAACCAGCCCAAGGAGACGGACGACGCCTTCTCCAGCGATGCCAAGCTGATCGAGCTGGCGGGCAAGGTGAACGGCCTGGACACGCCCGAGTTCCAGAAGTGTGTCAGAGACGGCACGCACAACAGCTGGGTGGCGAAGTCCAACAAGGCCTTCCAGGCGGGTGGTTTCTCCGGTACGCCGACCGTCCTGCTGAACGGCAAGAACATCTACCAGGACCAGACGCTGACCCCGGACAAGCTCAAGCAGATGGTGGAGGCGGCCGACAAGGGGTAAGCGATTCTCACGCCCCTGTTATGGACCCGTAGCCGGGCTGACTGCCGTGTGCCCGGCCCGGCACGGTAGCGTCGACCCTGCCATGGAACTTGCCTACATTCCCAGCCCGTCGCGCGGGGTGCTGTACCTCGGCCCGATTCCGCTGCGCGGCTACGCGTTCTGCATCATCATCGGCGTGTTCGTTGCCGTCTGGCTCGGCAACAAGCGCTGGATCGCCCGCGGTGGCCGTTCCGGCACGGTGGCCGACATCGCCGTCTGGGCCGTGCCGTTCGGCCTCGTCGGCGGTCGGCTCTACCACGTGATCACGGACTACGAGCTGTACTTCAGCGAGGGCCGTGACTGGGTGGACGCCTTCAAGGTGTGGGAGGGCGGGCTCGGCATCTGGGGCGCGATCGCGCTCGGCGCACTGGGTGCCTGGATCGGCGCCCGGCGCCGGGGCATCCCGATGCCCGCGTACGCCGACGCCGTCGCCCCCGGCATCGCCCTGGCGCAGGCGATCGGCCGCTGGGGCAACTGGTTCAACCAGGAGCTGTACGGGCGTGAGACGGACCTCCCCTGGGCGGTGCACATCACCTCCTCCTCGGGCGGCCGGGTGCCGGGCTACTACCACCCGACGTTCCTGTACGAGTCCCTGTGGTGCATCGGCGTCGCCGTCCTGGTGATCTGGGCCGACCGGCGCTTCAAGCTGGGGCACGGCCGGGCGTTCGCCCTGTACGTCGCCGCGTACTGCGTGGGCCGGGCCTGGATCGAGTACATGCGTGTCGACGACGCCCACCACATCCTGGGCCTGCGGCTCAACGACTGGACCGCGCTGCTCGTCTTCGTGCTGGCGGTGGTGTACATCGTCGTGTCGGCGAAGAAGCGGCCCGGCCGGGAGTCCGTGGTGGAGCCGGCCGCCGCGGCGGCGGATGCCGAGGGTGCGACCCCCGGCACGGAGACCGGGTCCGAGACCGCGTCCGACGACGAGGCGAAGGACAAGGCGACAGACAAGGCGAAGGGCGAGGCGCAGGCCGAGACCGGGGCCGCCGGGGTCCCCGAGGGCCGCGCCGAGAACGGGGATGACGCCGAGGTCCCCGAGGCTTCGGAAGCGCAGGACGAGGCGGAGTCGGCCAAGAAGAGCTGACCCGCGGCCGTACGACGACGAGGGCGCCCCGGATCGCGGGGCGCCCTCGTCGTGTCTCACGGCCTGCGGGCCGCCAGGGACAATGTCCGCCGGGCCGCCGCCACCACGGCCGCGTCGATGAACCGGCCGTCCGGCAGCGCCTGGGCGCCACGCTCCGTCGTCGCCGCCTTCACGACCGTCTCGGCCTGTTCCAGCTCCGCCTCCGTGGGCAGATAGGCACGCTCGATGATGGGCAGCTGGCGCGGGTGGATGGCGGCCCGGCCGAGAAAGCCGAGGGCGCGGCCGTGGGCGCAGGAGGCGGCTAGCCCGTCCAGGTCGCGGATGTCGGGGTGGACCGACTGCGGCGGCGGCGCGAGCCCGGCCGCCCGCGCGGCGACGACGACCCGGGAGCGGCACCAGTCGAGGCCCGCGTCATCGCGTACGCCCAGGTCGGCCCGGAGATCCGCCTCGCCGAGCGAGATGCCCCGCAGGGCCGGGTGGGCGCCGGCGATGGTATGGGCGTGCTCGATGCCGAGGGCGGTTTCGAGAAGCGCGTACAGCCGATGCCCCGTGGTGTCGGCGGCGCGCACCACCTCGTCGGCGGAGGTCACCTTCGGCAGCCGTACCCCGGACACACCCGGCAGCCCGGCCACCGCCCGCAGGTCGGCGCCGGCCCACGGGCCTTCGGTGCCGTTCACCCGGACGTGGACCCGTACCGGCTGCGGCTCGGACAGCAGGTCGACGGTCGCCGCGCGGGCGTACTCCTTGCGGTCAGGGGCGACCGCGTCCTCCAGGTCGATCACCACCACGTCCGCGCCGCAGGCCAGCGCCTTGGCCACCACATGCGGGCGGTCGCCCGGGACATACAGCCAGGTGAGCGGGAACGGGATCACAGGGCGCCCTCCTCGCGCAGGGCGTGCAGCTCCTCCGGGGTCAGGCCCAGCTCGGTCAGGACGGCCTCCGTGTCCGCGCCGTGCGGGCGGCCCGCCCAGCGGATCGCGCCGGGGGTGGCGGAGAGCCGGAAGAGGACGTTCTGCATGCGCAGCGGGCCCAGTTCCGGGTCGTCGACGGTGGCGATGGTGCCCAGGGCGGCGTACTGCGGGTCGGACATGACGTCCCGTACGTCCTGGATCGGCGCCACCGCGGCCTCCGCCTTCTCGAAGGCGGACACCACCTCGTCGCGGGTGCGGCGGGCGATCCAGCGGCCGACCGCCGCGTCGAGGGCGTCGGCGTGCGCCGCCCGTCCGGCGCCGGTCGCGAACCACGGCTCACCGATCAGGTCCTTTCGGCCGACCAGGTCCATGACGCGTTCGGCGACCGACTGCGCGGAGGTGGAGACGGCGACCCAACTGCCGTCGGCCGTGCGGTAGGTGTTGCGCGGTGCGTTGTTCTGCGAGCGGTTGCCGGTGCGCGGCTGGACGTGGCCCAACTGGTCGTACCAGATGGGCTGCGGGCCGAGGACGGTCAGGATCGGCTCGATGATGGCCATGTCGACGACCTGGCCCGCACCGGTGTGCTCCCGGGCGGCCAGCGCGGTCATCACCGCGTACGCCGTGGCCAGGGCGGCGATGGAGTCGGCGAGACCGAAGGGCGGTAGTGTCGGGGGCGCGTCCGGCTCGCCGGTGATCGCGGCGAAGCCGCTCATCGCCTCGGCGAGGGTGCCGAAGCCGGGGCGGCGCGCGTACGGCCCGAACTGGCCGAAGGCGGTGACCCGGGTGAGCACGAGGCGCGGGTTGACGGCGGACAGCTCCTCCCAGCCCAGGTCCCACTTCTCCAGCGTGCCGGGCCGGAAGTTCTCGATCACCACGTCGGCGGTGGCGGCCAGCCGCAGCAGGGTGGCGCGGCCGCCGGGTTTGGACAGGTCCAGGGTGACGGTGCGTTTGTTGCGGCCGAGCAGCTTCCACCACAGGCCGACGCCGTCCTTGGCGGGACCGTGACCGCGGGACGGGTCGGGTTTCGCCGGGTGCTCGACCTTGACGACCTCGGCGCCGAAGTCACCGAGCAGGGTGGCGGCGAGGGGGCCGGCGAAGAGGGTGGCGAGATCGAGGACGCGCAGACCGTCCAGGGGCCGGGGGGCGTTCATCCGGCGTGCGGGGCCTCGTACGGGACGAGGCCGGTGGTCGCGCTGGCGGGTGCGATGGGGGTCATGGGCGGGTCGCCTCCAGGTGGGTGAGCTGGGCGAGGGTGTCGAAGCCGGTGCCGTCGAAACCGTTGACGGAGGTGGCGAGGCGGTTCTTGAGGGGGGCCGTCCAGCGGTCGGGCAGGGCGGCGGGGGTGCCGGCGAGGAGCCCGGCGATGCTGCCCGCGGTGGCCCCGTTGGAGTCGGTGTCCCAGCCGCCCGACACGGCGCGGCAGATGGAGCCGGTGAAGTCGCCGTCCGCGTGGGTGAGGGCGGCGGCGATCAGGGCGGTGTTGGGAAGGGCGTGGACCCAGTGGTAGGCGGCGGAGTAGCGGGCGTGCAGCGCGTCCACGACCTGGTCGAAGTCGGTGTGTTCGGCGGCCAGCGGGACGGCGTGGTCCAGGGCCTGCGCGAGTCGGGAGCCGGGCGGTACCACCGTGCGGCCGACGCGCAGGCAGGCGTGCACGTCCAGGGCTCCGGTGGCCGCGGCGGCGATGGTGGCCGCGATGAACATCGCCGCGTAGACGCCGTTGGCGGTGTGGCTGAGCACGGCGTCGCGATGGGCCTGTTCCGCGGCGGCGGCCGGATCGCCCGGGTTGGTCCAGCCGTGCATGTCGGCCCGGATGAGGGCGCCGATCCACTCGCGGAAGGGATTGCGGTGACGGGCCGTGTGCGGGGGTTCGATGCCGGCGAGAAGGTTGCGGTAGGCGATGCGCTCGGCGGTGAAGGTGCGGCCGGCGGGGAGTTCGTCGAGCCAGAGCCCGGCCAGCTCGACGGTGCTGAACGCCCTGCCGTGCCGGCGGAGCAACAGGAGGTTCAACAGCGGGTAGTTGAGGTCGTCATCCTCGGGCATGCCGTCGATGTTCTCGGCGAGCGAGGTGGGGGCGGAACGACGGTTCCAGGGGTGGGCCGCCTTGAGGTCGTCGGGGACCCCGCGTGCCGTGAAGTACCCGGCGAGCGGCCAGTTGCCGGTGGACCGGGCGAGCCGGCGGATGCCGTCGAGGGGCACCTTCTCGACCGGCTTGCCCAGCAGACAGCCCACGGCCCGCCCCAGCCAGGCCGCTTCGAGCCGGAGCGGCGTGAGGTCCGTACAGCCCCCACCACCGTCCGAACCCCGCGGCCCCCGCGGCCCTGCGGAGCCGGAGGACCCGTGACCGGGGAGCCCGCGTTCGTAAGACCCGTGGGCCGGGGATCCGTGATCCGGCAACCCGCCGTCCAAGAGCCCGACTTCGGCGAACTGACGATCCCGCGACCCATGGTCCGGCGGCCGACGCCCCGTCAATCGGCCGCGAAGCGGGAGTGGTTCGGTGGGCCAGTCGGGGCACCGGGTCTTGATCTTTGTCAGCTCGGTCGGTTCTCGGTCGGTCAATGCGCTGGGCAGGTCGGCCAGTTCGTCCAGCAGATCCTCCGCGAGCAGCCGCAGATACCGCGACGCCGGCCGTGGGGAGGCACCGGCCCGCAGCGGCGCGGCGCCGCCGCCCGCCGCCGTCCACCGCGCCTCGATCGCCGTCGGCTCGCGTCCGTCCTGCCGCGCCTGGCGAAGCTCGTGGGCCACCAGGTCCTCCGGCTGGACCCAGGTCAGTCGGAGCATTCCGGACCCCCGAGTGCGGCGAACGCCCGCTCGTGGGCCCGGCGCCGTCCGACGTCCCGCGCGAAGACCTCCTGTGCGACCTCGGTGAGCGTCCGGGCGGGCGCCCACAGGTCAAGCCGGCTTGCCTCCGCCACGGTCTTGGACCAGTCCTTGGGGACGGGCGAGCCGAGGGCGCCGGCCAGCGCGCCCGCCATCGTCGCGATCGAGTCGCAGTCACGGCCGTAGTTGACCGAGCCCAGCACCGCCTGCCGGTAGTCGCCGTCGGCCACCAGCAACATGCCGAGCGCGATGGGAAGTTCCTCGATCGAGTGCAGCCGGGACGGGCGGCGGGCGCCGAGGGACGGGGCCCGGTAATCGGGGCCGACCGTGTCGTAGGGTGCCACCGCCTCCCGCAGCGGTACCAGCGCCGACTCGATGTCGCGGTGCCGGCCGGCCACCGCGCAGACCTCCTCGATCGCCGCCCGGGTGCCGTCCTTGGCCAGTGACAGGCAGGCGGCCACCACCGACCGGGGGCTCGCGCCGGGTGCCGTGGCCGCCGCCACCGCCGCGGCGAAGACCCCGGCCGCCTCACGGCCGTACGACGACTGGTGCGCGCCCGCCACCTCCAGCGCCTCGGCGTACGCACCCGCCGGGTTGGCCGCGTTGACCAGGCCGACGGGCGCCATGTACATCGCCGCCCCGCAGTTGACGATGTTGCCCGTGCCCGCCTCCCGGGGGTCCACATGGCCGTACGCCAGCCGGGCCACCAGCCACTTCTCCGCCAGGAAGATCCGGTGCAGGGGCAGCGCCTCCGCCTCCAGTTCGGGGATCCAGCGGGGGTTCGTCATCAGGTCCGGGACCAGGTGGTCGGCGACGGCGTAGGCGTCCAGATGGTCCCGGACCCGCGCGTACACCCGGACCAGCGCATGGGTCATCAAGGTGTCGTCGGTGATGTGCCCGTCGCCCTTGTGGTAGGGGGCGATGGGGCGGGCGGTGCGCCAGGCGTCGCCGTGCCAGGGGCCGACGATGCCGTGCACGCGGCCACCGTGGCGTTCGAGGATCTGGTCGGGCGAGTAGCCCTCGACGGGGCCGCCGAGGGCGTCCGCGACGGCGGCGCCGACGAGCGCCCCGGTGATCCGCTCATGCAGACCGGGGCTGCCGATTTCATCTGCTGTGGGCGTCATGCCCCGCATCATCCCCCTGGAGCGGGCGGTTGCGCGGCTTCCAGGAGTTCGGCGAGTTCGACCAGGTCGGTGCCGGTGAGGCGGGGGAGCGCACAGCCGGAGAGGGTGCGGCAGGCGTCCCGCCACGCGCGCGGGAGGGCCGCGCCGCCGCCCAGCGCCCCGGTCAGCGCGCCCGCCAGCGCGGGGGCCGAGTCGGCGACCCGGGACAGACAGGCCGCGGCGGGCACGGCCTCGGCGATCCGGCCCCGCGCGGCGCCGGCCAGGGCGAGGGCGACCGGGACCGTCTCGGCGGCGGCGATGCCGTAGCTGTAGACGTGGTCGACGATCTGGTGCTCCAGGAGCGGGATCAGGGCGAAGGCGGTCCCGGTGTCGTGGGCGAGGGCCAGCGCGTGGCGGGCGTTGCGGCCGATCTCCGTGGTCGCGGGCAGTTCGCCGAGGGCCGCCGTCACACAGGTGTCCACATCCGCGCCGGCGAGCGCCAGGGCAAGGGCCGCGGCCATCGCCCGCGCGCCGTGCACCCCGTCGCCGTCCTGGGTGTAGCGGGCGTCGAACTCGGCCAGTTCGGCGGCGCGTCCCGGGTCGCCGCGGTGGGCGACGGCGAGCACGCAGGCGCGTACACAGGCCGCGTCGTCGAAGTAGTGCGGGTTGTCGTGGCCGGTGGCGGGCGGGCGCAGCCCGGTGGCGAGGTTGCCGAGGCCGGCCCGGACCGAGATCCGGGCACGCAGCGGCAGCACCGCGGACTCGACCTCCGGGGCGCGCTCGGCCGCGGCGGCGACCTCGGAGGCGACGGCGCTCCAGGTGAGGTCGATGGCGGCCCGGGTGCGGCGGTCCCGGCTGAGGTCCCCGAGCGCGCTGTCGTCGCCGGCGCGCAGTACCGCCTCGGCCGCGAACACCGCCCACTCGGCGTCGTCGGAGGGGCCGAGGCGCAGCGGCTCCGGGGGCTGGTTGAGCGCGATCGGCACGGGCAGCGTGGTCGTCGCGTTCTGCTCGGCGAAGGTGTCCAGTTCGCGGGTGAGCCGCCGTGTCCACTCGGGCATCCGGGCGGCCCGGTGGCGCGCCGCCGGCCATCCGGCGGCGTCCCCGGCGGCCAGCCCGAGCAGCAGCCCCTCGATCCTGCGGCTCACGGCCGCACCTTGCCCTGCTCGACCGGCGCGCACGCGGCGGGCACGTAGGCCGCGGTGTCGGCGGGCGGTACGGTCGCCGGCTCGACCGCCGGGTGGGCCGCGCCGCGTACGGAGTCCGGGGCGAGCCCTTCCGCGGCCTGTGCCCCGGCCAGTGCGACGAGGTCACGCAGCGCACCGGGCAAGACATGCGGCACGGACGGTACGGCCGCCCCCGATCCGCCCGCCCCCGGTCCGCCTGTCCCCGGTCCGCCTGTCCCCGGTCCGCCTGTCCCCGGTCCGCCCGTCCCCGGTCCGCCTGCCCCCGGTCCGCCCGCCCCCGATCCGGCCGCCTCCCGGGCCGGGAGTTCCGGTGCGTCCTCGACCAGGAGTTCCGGTGCGTCCTCGACCAGAGGATCCGGTGCCCGTTCGATCAGGAGATCCGCCACGTCGAGCACGTGGTGGCCCGCCATGGAGGGCAGGCAGGTGCCGCGGGCCGGACCGATCGCCGCCGCCCAGTCGGGCGGGACCGCGCCCGCGCCCTCGGTCGCGCCGGCCAGCGCGCCCGCCACGGCGGCCGTGGTGTCGGCGTCCCGGCCCATGTTGACCGCCGTCAGGACGGCCCGCCGGAAGTCGCCGTCGGCGGACGCGTACGCCCCGAAGGCGAGCGCCACCGCCTCGGGGGCGAGGTCGGTCCAGGGGTAGCCGCCGACGACGACCGCGGAGCGGACCGCGCGTTCGCCGCGGTGGGCGACGGCGACCGCCCGGCGCAGCGAGCGGGCCGTCCACGAGTCGTCGGGGACGACGGCGAGCGCGGCGGCGACCACCGCGCTGACCGGCGCCCCCGCCATGGCCGCGGCCACCCCGGCGGCCACCGCCTGCCCGCCGTAGATGCCCTCGCCGTCATGGCTGACCGAGCCGTCGATCGCCACCAGCCGGGCCGCCTCGGCGGGGCGGCCCGCCGCGAACACCCCGAAGGGGGCGGCCCGCATCGCGAGGCCGTCGCTCCAGGCGTGCCGGTGCTGGGCGGAGATGGGCGCGGCCAGCCCCCGGCGCAGGTTCTCCAGTGTGCCCCGCTCGCTGAATCCCGCGCCCCGGAAGGGCCCCTCGTGCTGGTTGGCGATCCACTCGTGCCAGGCCGCCTCCGCATGCTCCGGGGTGAGCGCGCAGCCGTGCCGGGCGAGCAGCAGCCCCGAGAAGATCGCGTACTCGGTGTCGTCGGTGCCGGACGGCCGTTCCACGACGTAGCCCGTGATACGGCCCCAGCGGGCCCGGATCTCCGAGGGCTTCAGGTTCTCCGCCGGGGCCCCGAGCGCGTCCCCCACCGCGAGGCCGAGCAGCGCGCCGCGGGCCCGTTCGCGCAGTTCGGTGGCGTCCCCGGCGGACGGGACCGACGGGATGCGGGCGATCGATGCCATGGGCGGCTCTCTTCGTGGGGTGACTTTTGCGGATGTCTGCCACCGGAGCCCTCGGCGTGAGCACCGAGGGCCTCAGCGTCACCCGGTCGACATATGCGCGACCATCCGCACGTTTGAGCAAAGAAGGTAAAGCCGCAGGTTAGCCGAGCCTTTCCTTGCTGGCGGTGCGGAAATCAAAGGCGTAGATTCGCTGTTGTCGAAAAATAGAACCCGTCCAACTAGGTTCCTGGGGGACCCCTATGGCCATCATCGAGACCGAGGCCGCGCTGCACGAGGCCCATCGGGACAACCACACGCACCGGGACGTGAACGGCGGCTGGCTGCGCCCCGCCGTGTTCGGCGCGATGGACGGCCTGGTCTCCAACCTCGCCCTGATCACCGGTGTGGCCGGCGGCGCGGTCGGCCACCAGACCATCGTCATCACGGGGCTCGCGGGCCTCGCCGCCGGCGCCTTCTCCATGGCGGCCGGCGAGTACACCTCCGTAGCCTCGCAGCGCGAGCTGGTCGAGGCCGAGCTGGACGTCGAGCGGCGCGAGCTGCGCCGGCACCCGCAGGACGAGGAGGCGGAACTGGCGGCACTCTACGAGACGCGGGGTGTCGAGCCGGAACTGGCCCGCGAGGTCGCCCGGCAGCTGTCCCGGGATCCCGAGCAGGCCCTGGAGATACACGCCCGGGAGGAACTGGGCGTCGACCCGGGCGATCTGCCGTCGCCGCTGGTCGCGGCGGTCTCCTCGTTCGGCTCCTTCGCGCTGGGCGCCCTGCTGCCCGTCCTGCCGTACCTGCTGGGCGCGACCGCGCTGTGGCCGGCCCTGCTGCTGGCCCTCATCGGGCTGTTCGGCTGCGGCGCCGTGGTCGCCAGGGTGACCGCGCGCAGCTGGTGGTTCAGCGGTCTGCGACAGCTCGCCCTCGGTGGCGCGGCGGCCGGTGTGACCTACGCCCTGGGCAGTTTGTTCGGAACCGCCGTAGGATAGTGCAGCTGGCACCCATGCGCCGGGCCGCGTGGGGCAGCTGTTACCCACTGGTTTCAGATGCTTGACCGCTGGGCATGAGCCGTAAGCGCTGTGGGCAAAGACGCCCGCGGCACATCCGCGGGATGGGCGAGTACGCCCCTCCCGCCCCCCTTCGGGCCGATGGACATGGATCTGTCCGCGCCGGCCCCCACACACTTCCGCCGCCGTGCGCGGCGCTCTGTCGCGCACCCCGGCGACATCCGCATGCTGGAACGGAGTATCCGGTTCCCGAGAACCGCTCCATCATGTAACCTGCACGAAATTTTGCACTCACGCAGAGGGCCAGCGTCGTCCCTCGGCACCGCATATGCCAGATGACGACGACGGGAGAGCCGATGCGTACACCGCGCCAGCCGTCCCAGCACTCCACGAATGGCCGGAACTGGTCGTTCATGGATGCTCGCCCTGCTGCGCAGGGTATGTACGACCCCCGCAACGAGCACGACGCCTGTGGCGTCGGCTTCGTGGCCACCCTCACCGGCGAGGCGAGCCATGCGCTGGTCGAGCAGGCGCTCACGGTTCTGCGCAACCTGGAGCACCGCGGTGCCACCGGCTCCGAACCCGACTCCGGCGACGGCGCGGGACTGCTCTCCCAGGTGCCGGACGCCTTCCTGCGCGAAGTGGCCGGATTTGAACTCCCCGCGGCCGGGGCCTACGCCGTCGGCATCGCCTTCCTGCCCGAGGAGCACACCGCCGAGGCCGTCTCACAGATCGAGACGATCGCCCACGAGGAGGGGCTGACGGTCCTCGGCTGGCGCGAGGTCCCGGTCGCCCCCGATCTGCTGGGCGCCACCGCGCGCTCGACCATGCCGGTCTTCCGGCAGCTCTTCGTCACCGACCGGGCCAGCGAGGGCATCGCGCTGGACCGCAAGGCGTTCGTGCTGCGCAAGCGCGCCGAGCGCGAGGCCGACGTGTACTTCCCGTCGCTGTCCTCGCGCACGATCGTGTACAAGGGCATGCTGACCACCGGACAGCTCGAACCGTTCTTCCCGGACCTGTCCGACCGCCGTTTCACCACCGCGATCGCGCTCGTGCACTCCCGGTTCTCCACCAACACCTTCCCGTCGTGGCCGCTCGCGCACCCCTACCGCTTCGTCGCGCACAACGGCGAGATCAACACCGTGCAGGGCAACCGCAACTGGATGCGCGCCCGCGAGTCCCGGCTGGCCTCCGACCTGTTCGGCGACCGAAACCTGGACCGTGTCTTCCCGGTGTGCACGCCCGGCGCCTCCGACTCCGCCTCCTTCGACGAGGTGCTGGAACTGCTGCACCTCGGCGGCCGCTCGCTGCCGCACTCCGTGCTGATGATGATCCCGGAGGCATGGGAGAACCACGCCTCCATGGACCCGGCCCGGCGCGCCTTCTACCAGTTCCACGCCACCATGATGGAGCCCTGGGACGGCCCGGCCTGCGTCACCTTCACCGACGGCACCCAGGTCGGCGCCGTACTCGACCGCAACGGTTTGCGTCCCGGCCGCTACTGGGTCACCGACGACGGCCTCGTCGTCCTCGGCTCCGAGGTCGGCGTCCTCGACATCGACCCCGCCAAGGTCGTCCGCAAGGGCCGGCTGCAGCCCGGCCGTATGTTCCTCGTCGACACCGCCGAGCACCGCATCATCGAGGACGACGAGATCAAGGCGGCCCTCGCCGCCGAGCAGCCCTACGCCGACTGGCTGGAGGCCGGCGAGATCGAGCTGGTCGACCTGCCCGAGCGCGAGCACATCGTGCACACCCACGCCTCGGTCACCCGCCGCCAGCAGACCTTCGGCTACACCGAGGAAGAGCTGCGCGTCCTGCTCGCGCCGATGGCCAAGGCCGGCGCCGAGCCCATCGGCTCCATGGGCACCGACTCGCCGATCGCCGCCCTGTCCGAGCGCCCGCGCCTGCTGTTCGACTACTTCACCCAGCTGTTCGCGCAGGTCACCAACCCGCCGCTGGACGCGATCCGCGAGGAACTGGTCACCTCGCTGCGCTCCGCGCTGGGCCCGCAGGGCAATCTGCTCGACCCGACCGCCGCCTCCTGTCGGTCCGTCGTGCTGCCCTTCCCGGTCATCGACAACGACGAGCTGGCCAAGCTCATCCACATCAACGCGGACGGCGACCTGCCGGGCTTCAAGGCCGCGACCCTCTCCGGTCTGTACCGGGTCGGCGGCGGCGGCGAGGCCCTGGCCGCCCGCATCGACGAGATCTGCGCCGAGGCCGACGCCGCCATCGGCAACGGCGCCCGGCTGATCGTCCTGTCGGACCGCCACTCGGACGCCGAGCACGCCCCGATCCCCTCGCTGCTGCTCACCGCAGCCGTCCACCACCACCTCATCCGCACCAAGCAGCGCACCCACGTGGGCCTGCTGGTCGAGGCCGGCGACGTCCGCGAGGTCCACCATGTGGCCCTGCTCATCGGCTACGGCGCCGCCGGGGTCAACCCGTACCTGGCGATGGAGTCCGTGGAGGACCTGGTCCGCGCGGGCACCTTCCTGCCCGGCATGGAGACCGAGAAGGCCATCCGCAACCTGATCCACGCCCTCGGCAAGGGCGTACTGAAGGTCATGTCCAAGATGGGCATCTCGACCGTCGCCTCCTACCGCGGCGCCCAGGTCTTCGAGGCCGTCGGCCTCGACGACGGCTTCGTCGAGAAGTACTTCAACGGCACCGCCACCAAGATCGGCGGTGTCGGCATCGACGTCGTCGCCGAGGAGGTCGCCGCCCGGCACGCCAAGGCCTACCCGGTCTCCGGCATCGCCCCCGCGCACCGCGCCCTGGAGATCGGCGGCGAGTACCAGTGGCGTCGCGAGGGCGAGCCGCACCTGTTCGACCCCGAGACGGTCTTCCGCCTCCAGCACTCCACGCGCACCGGCCGCTACGACGTCTTCAAGAAGTACACCGCGCGCGTGAACGAGCAGTCCGAGCGTCTGATGACGCTGCGCGGGCTGTTCGGCTTCGCCGCGGACCGGCAGCCGGTCCCCGTCGAGGAGGTCGAGCCGGTCAGCGAGATCGTCAAGCGTTTCTCCACCGGCGCCATGTCGTACGGGTCCATCTCCCGCGAGGCGCACGAGACGCTCGCCATCGCCATGAACCAGCTGGGCGGCAAGTCCAACACCGGTGAGGGCGGCGAGGACCCGGAGCGCCTGTACGACCCGGCGCGCCGCTCGTCCATCAAGCAGGTCGCCTCCGGCCGGTTCGGTGTGACCTCCGAGTACCTGGTCAACGCCGACGACATCCAGATCAAGATGGCCCAGGGCGCCAAGCCCGGCGAGGGCGGCCAACTGCCCGGCCACAAGGTGTACCCGTGGGTGGCCAAGACCCGGCACAGCACCCCCGGTGTCGGCCTGATCTCGCCGCCGCCGCACCACGACATCTACTCCATCGAGGACCTGGCCCAGCTGATCCACGACCTCAAGAACGCCAACCCGGCCGCGCGGATCCATGTGAAGCTGGTGTCCGAGGTCGGCGTCGGCACGGTCGCCGCGGGCGTCTCCAAGGCGCACGCGGACGTGGTCCTGATCTCCGGGCACGACGGCGGCACCGGCGCCTCCCCGCTGACCTCCCTCAAGCACGCGGGCGGCCCCTGGGAGCTGGGCCTCGCCGAGACCCAGCAGACCCTGCTGCTCAACGGCCTGCGCGACCGGATCGTGGTGCAGACCGACGGCCAGCTGAAGACCGGCCGGGACGTGGTCATCGCCGCGCTGCTCGGCGCCGAGGAGTTCGGTTTCGCGACCGCGCCGCTCGTCGTCTCCGGCTGCATCATGATGCGCGTCTGCCACCTGGACACCTGCCCGGTCGGCATCGCCACCCAGAACCCGACCCTGCGGGACCGGTTCGCCGGCAAGGCCGAGTACGTGGTGAACTTCTTCGAGTTCATCGCCCAGGAGGTCCGCGAACTCCTCGCCGAGCTGGGCTTCCGCTCCATCGAGGAGGCCGTCGGGCACGCCGAGGCGCTCGACGTCAGCCGGGCCGTCGACCACTGGAAGGCGCAGGGCCTGGACCTGGAGCCGCTGTTCCACGTGCCCGACCTGCCCGCGGGCGCGGTGCGCCACCAGGCCGTCGAGCAGGACCACGGCCTGGCCAAGGCCCTGGACAACGAGCTGATCAAGCTCGCCGCCGACGCCCTCGCCGCGGCCGGCGCCATCGACGCCCAGCCGGTGCGCGCGCAGGTCGCCATCCGCAACATCAACCGCACGGTCGGCACCATGCTCGGCCACGAGGTGACGAAGAAGTTCGGCGGCGCGGGTCTGCCCGACGACACGATCGACATCACCTTCACCGGCTCGGCCGGCCAGTCCTTCGGCGCCTTCCTGCCGCGCGGCGTCACCCTCCGCCTGGAGGGCGACGCCAACGACTACGTCGGCAAGGGCCTGTCCGGCGGACGGGTGATCGTGCGCCCGGACCGCGGCGCCGACCACCTCGCCGAGTACTCCACGATCGCGGGCAACACCATCGCGTACGGTGCGACCGGCGGCGAGCTGTTCCTGCGCGGCCGCACCGGCGAGCGGTTCTGCGTCCGCAACTCCGGTGCGCTGGTGGTCGCCGAAGGCGTGGGCGACCACGGCTGCGAGTACATGACCGGCGGTCACGCGGTCGTCCTCGGCGAGACGGGCCGCAACTTCGCGGCCGGCATGTCCGGCGGCGTCGCCTACGTCATCGACCTGGACCGCGACCACGTGAACTCGGGCAACCTGGGAGCGATCCAGGCGCTGGACGAGACGGACAAGCAGTGGCTGCACGACGTGGTGCGCCGCCACCAGGAGGAGACCGGCTCGACGGTCGCCGAGAAGCTGCTGGCCGAGTGGGAGACCGCGGCCGACCGCTTCACCAAGATCATCCCCAGCACGTACCAGGCAGTGCTCGCCGCCAAGGACGCCGCCGAGCGAGCCGGTCTCTCCGAGACCGAGACCGACGAAAAGATGATGGAGGCGGCGATCAATGGCTGACCCGAAGGGCTTCCTCAACCACGGCCGTCAGATCGCCGAGACCCGTCCCGTCGACGAGCGCGTCAAGGACTGGAACGAGGTCTACGTCCCCGGCTCGCTGCTGCCGATCATCAGCAAGCAGGCCAGCCGGTGCATGGACTGCGGCATCCCGTTCTGTCACAACGGCTGTCCGCTCGGAAACCTCATCCCCGAGTGGAACGACTACGCCTACCGCGAGGACTGGTCCGCCGCCTCGGAGCGGCTGCACGCCACCAACAACTTCCCGGAGTTCACCGGGCGGCTGTGCCCGGCGCCCTGCGAGTCGGCGTGTGTGCTCGGCATCAACCAGTCGCCGGTCACCATCAAGAACGTCGAGGTCTCGATCATCGACAAGGCGTGGGACGTCGGTGACGTCCGGCCGCAGGTGCCCGAGCGGCTGTCCGGCAAGACGGTCGCCGTGATCGGCTCAGGACCGGCGGGCCTGGCCGCCGCCCAGCAGCTGACCCGGGCCGGCCACACCGTCGCCGTCTACGAGCGCGCCGACCGGATCGGCGGCCTGCTGCGCTACGGCATCCCCGAGTTCAAGATGGAGAAGCGGCACATCAACCGCCGCATCGAGCAGATGCGGGCGGAGGGCACCCGGTTCCGCACCGGCATGGAGATCGGCCGCGACCTGAAGGCGACCGACCTGCGCAAGCGGTACGACGCCGTCGTCATCGCCGCCGGCTCCACGACCGCCCGCGATCTGCCGGTGCCCGGCCGTGAACTCAAGGGCATCCACCAGGCGATGGAGTACCTGCCGCTGGCCAACAAGGTCCAGGAGGGCGACTACGTCACCGCGCCGATCTCGGCGAAGGGCAAGCATGTCGTGGTGATCGGCGGCGGCGACACCGGCGCGGACTGCGTGGGCACCGCCCACCGCCAGGGCGCGGCCTCCGTCACCCAGCTGGAGATCATGCCCCGCCCCAACGACGAGCGGGACACGGTCTCCCAGCCCTGGCCGACCTTCCCGATCCTCTACAAGGTCACCTCGGCCCACGAGGAGGGCGGCGAGCGCATCTACTCGGCGTCCACCAGCCACTTCGAGGGTGACGAGGACGGTCAGGTGCAGTGGCTGCACCTGGCCGAGGCCGAGTTCGTCGACGGCAGGCTGACGCAGAAGCCGGGCACGGAGCGCCGTATCCCCGCCCAACTCGTCACGCTCGCCATGGGGTTCACCGGCACCGACCGGGACAACGGCATGGTCGAGCAGTTCGGCCTGGAGCTGGACGAGCGCGGCAACATCGCCCGCGACGCCGACTTCCAGACCAATGTCCCGGGCGTCTTCGTCGCCGGTGACGCCGGCCGCGGCCAGTCGCTCATCGTGTGGGCGATCGCCGAGGGCCGCTCGGCCGCCAAGGGCGTCGACCGCTTCCTGACCGGCGCGAGCGACCTGCCGGCCCCGATCCGCCCGACGGACCGCGCCCTGGTCTGACCGACCGCCACCAGACGTCCCGTACAACGGCGTACGGAACACCGACGGCGCCTGCCCACCAGTCCCCGACCGGACACCGGGCAGGCGCCGCCGTCTGCCCAGCCCCACAGGGACGCGGGGAACCGCGCGTTCAGCCACGACGCAGCCGCAGACGACGGACGACAGGCGACAGATGACGCGCTACGGCACCTTGTACGTCTCGCCGTACACCTTCCATTCCAGCGGTGTATGCAGATCCATGTTGCCGTCGTAGAGGAACCGCCGCTGGGCCGTGTCGATGCGGGTGGTGTCGATGCCGGGGCGCTTGGCCCGCATCGCCGTCCGGCGGACGTCCAGGAAGATGTCGAGGTAGGCCTTCTCGCTGCCGCCCTCGGCCGGGGTGTCGGCCTCCTTCAGGGCGTGTTCGCGCAGGCCGTAGAAGCCGTCCGGGCCGGTGCCGGGGCCGTGGAAGACCATCGCGTCGTAGTAGACGAACTGGCCCAGCGTGCCCAGCCCGTCCAGCTTGGCGAGGCGGACGGCGGGGTCGAAGTAGGCGCGGTCACGCTCGGAGTCCTGCGCCGCGCGGAAGGCCGGAAACTTCGACTCCGTCTTCCAGGCGGCGGTGAAACCGGGGTCGAGACCCTCGTGCGAGTCCGTGCCGTCGACCTTGCGCAGGGCGGGCAGATAGCCGGCGAGACCGTTGTCCGGGTGCGCCTTGGTGTAGCGCTCGACCAGGGTGAGCAGGTCATGTGTGCCGGTGCAGAAGCCGATGATGCCCGCGGTGTAGCCCTGGCCGTCGCCGATGTCCTCGATGTAGCCGTACGTACTGCGCCAGTCCAGCGTGGAGTTCTCGGCGCTCGCCACGACCTGCTGCGCCAGTTCCTTCTTCTTCGGCGCGGCGAGGCCCGGCGGCGCGTCCGCGATCACCTCGTCGTCCTGTGACTTCTCCGACCGCTCGGCCCGCGCCTTGGCGTCCGCGCGGGACTGGGCCGCGGCGGAGGCGGGCTGGGACGAGGACGGGCCCGAGTCGCCCGGCGTGGCCACGTACACCACCGCCGTGACGATCACCGGGACGGCCGCGAACAGCAGAATGCCGGCTCGTTTCATGACTTCACCGTACGGCCTGCATCAGGCCGCCCCTCCCGTCAGTTCCGAGACCTTCGCCCAGGTCAACACCACCAGCAGGCCCAGCACGGCGATGCCCGCGCCCGCCTGCACCAGGGTGCGCCGGCCGTCCCGCGGCGCATACGCGTACGCGAGTGTCAGCGTGCCGCCCGCCAGCAGTCCGCCGAGATGCCCCTGCCAGGACGCGAACCCGGCGGAGATCACCAGCCACAGCAGCAGCCCCGCCATGTAGCGGTTGACGGCGTTCATGTCGTAGCCCAGGCGGCGGGCCATCACGTAGTAGGCGGCACCGATCCCGAAGATCGCGCCGGACGCGCCGACCGTCAGCGTGTCCGGCGCGATCAGCAGCACCAGTACGGAGCCGCCGAGCGCCGAGAGCAGATACAGGGCGACGTAGCGGATACGGCCCAACTGGGCCTCCACCACCCGGCCGAGGCTCCACAGGGACACCATGTTCAGCACGATGTGCAGGACGCCGAACGGCGTCTGCGTGGCCGGCAGATGCAGGAACGCCCCGGTCAGCAGCCGGTACCACTCGCCCCCGGCAAGCCCTTCCGCGTGCACGTCAAAGCCGTACGGGTACTGCCACAGATAGTGCGTGCCGTCGCCGCCCACGAGCCCGCGCCCCAGCATCCCGAACCGGTCCACGACCGCCGGGCGCACCAGTTCGGCGAGGTAGGCGAGGACATTGAGGCCGATGAGGACACCGGTGACGAGCGGCACCGTGGTGATCCGGCCGCCGAACGCCGTCCGCGCCTGCCGTATCGACCGGGCGCCCTCCCGTACGCAGTCCACGCACTGGTGGCCGACGGCGGCCTCGCGCATGCAGGCCGGGCAGATATAGCGATCGCAGCGGGTGCAGCGCACATGCGACTCCGCCTTGGGATGGCGGTAGCAGGTGGTGACGGCGGACTCGGCGGCCACGGCCGGCTCCTCAAGATCACGGGGACGGGATGAGCCGGTGGGGACGGCGGCGAACAAAATAGCGAACTGTGGGGCCGGGAGGAAAAAGCGGGGGTGGAAGATCGCGTAGTCTCGGCGTCCGGAGCCGCACGAGGGGGGAGCCAGGCATGGCCGCGATCAGTCTCAGCAAGGTGGCGCAGAGCGCGCCCGCGCTGGTCGAGCCGTACCGCACGGCCGGGGTGTCCCTCGCCAAGCACGGGCTCGACGGGCTGCGCGCGGCCGTCTATCTCGTCGTCGACTACTCCGGGTCGATGAAGCCGTACTACCAGGACGGCAGCGTGCAGGCGCTCGCCGACCGGGTGCTCGGGCTGTCCGCGCACCTCGACGACGACGGCCGGGTGCCGGTGGTGTTCTTCTCGACGGACGTCGACGCCGTCACCGACATCGCCCTCGCCGACCACGAGGGCCGCATCGGCCGGATCGCCGCCGGGCTCGGGCACATGGGCAAGACCAGCTACCACCTGGCCATGGACGCCGTCATCGACCACTACCTGGACAGCGGCACCACCGCTCCCGCCCTCGTCGTCTTCCAGACCGACGGCGGCCCGATCAGCAAGCCCGCCGCCGAACGCTATCTGTGCAAGGCGGCCAAGCTGCCGCTGTTCTGGCAGTTCGTCGGCTTCGGCGACCCGGACAGCCGCCAGTTCGACTTCCTGCGCAAGCTGGACGAGCTGGCGGTGCCGGATCTGCGGGTGGTCGACAACGCGGGCTTCTTCCACGCCGGTTCGGACCCCCGGACCCTGCCGGACGCGGAACTCTACGACCGCCTCGTCGCCGAATTCCCCACCTGGCTCGGTTCAGCCCGCTCCCGGGGCATCATCCCCTCGCCCTGACTCCCGCCTGCCGACCTTCTCCAGGGGAGCCGGGGGAGTACCGGGAACCGCGACGGTTCTCGGCGAGGCCACGGAGCGCGTGCGGCGGTCGAGACGGAAGGAGATGTGCCGGAACCGGACTCGCATGCCGGAACCGGACTCGCATGCCGGTGCCGGTGCCGGTGCCGGTGCCGGTGCCGTGCCACCGGGGCCACCACCGCCCGGGGCGCGGTCCGGGCCGGTCCTGGCGATGTCCGGACCGGCCGTGCGTGCCGGAACCGGGCCGCGAAGAGGCCTGGCAGCTTGTCCTCGGCGGCGGTTGTCGGCAGTGGGTGCGGTTCTCGGGGCGCGGGTCAGGTGTCGCATTCCAGTACCGTGCGGCACAGGGCGCAGCGGGCCCTGACCCGGCCCTTCACCGGCACCCGGATGCGCTGCTGGCACGTCGGGCAGGGGAAGGAGACGCGCAGCCGGCCGCCGCCGTCGGGGGTGAAGGTGTAGGGCACGCCGGGCTGCGGCCCGTGAGCGTGCCTGCGGTCGCGGGCGTAGCGGCGGCGGCCCGCCCAGCCCGCCGCGGTCAGCGGCGGCTGCTGTTCGTCGTGCCGGGCCAGCGCCAGACCCTTGGTGTACGCCGTGTACGCCTGCGGGCTGGTGAACCACACCGACGGGTCCTCGCCGAAGACCTGTGAGCGCTTGGCGAGGACGTAGCCGAACTCCTCCGGGGTGAGGTAGCCGAGCTTCTGGGACGACACCGAGTCCTCCCGGAAGGCGTCCAGCAGCAGCCAGCCCGCGCCCAGGTACGTGGCCGCCGTGTCCGTGAGGATCTCGTTCTCCGCCGTGCTGGGGAAGGACAGGTCCAGACGGTGCAGATAGACATGCGTGACCTCGTGCGCCAGGGCCGCGCCGATGTCCCGCCGATGGGTGCGGAAACGGTCGTTCAGCTCCACGAAGTACTCCGGCCCCGCGGTGAGTTCGACGTTCGCCGCATGAGTCATCTCGCGGAAGCTGATGATCACCCGGGCGTCCGGCAGCCGGAAGTGCCGGACGATCTCACCGGCCACCCGCTGCGCGCCCAGGTGCAGATCGTCGGTGTCGCAGAAGGCCACGTCGACGGGGGCCACACTGGCCGGGAAGGTCTGGATCGTGTCGTACGACAGACGCCTGTACAGCGCGGTGATCGCGGCCCGCACCGTCTCCAGATGCGGATAGCCGTGCACGACCGGTCCGTCGTTCGCCACGCCGTCACCCCCAAGGACGCCCCGACTTCTCATCCACTCTATGCGGGTGTGAGCGGTTTTCGCCGGTCCCCGGCCCCCGCCGCCGCCCCGGCGCGGTCGCACGCGCGGCAGGCGCGGGACGGGCGGGTCACCGGGGGAGGACGGGACGACCGGGTCATACGGGGAGCAGGCGCGGCGCGGCCGGTTCCGGGCCGGTCTCCTGGAGTTCCGGCACCCACACCTCGTTCCCGCCCTCCCGCAGCACCGGCCCGGGGGACGTACAGCGCCCGCCGCGGGCCTGCCGCCCCGTACCGGCCCAGGCCCAAACCGTCGATCCAGACGAATCCGCTTGTCCAGCCCGGCAGTTCGAGCCGCGCATCACCGGCCCCGCGGACCGTGACCGCGCCCCGGTACCGCATACGGCGCGTCGGAGCTGTAGCTGCCGTACCTGCCGTACTCGTTCTCGATCCGCACCAGGGCCACCGGGCCGCCGCGGTCCGGCTGCCGTGCCGTGATCTCCGACAGCAGCCGGCCGACCCAGCGCTCCACATGACCCGGGAAACGCTCGTCGCGGGTACGCACGCGCGTGCCCGGCTCGCCCGTCACCCCGTGCGGCAGACCGCCGTTCTCCCACTCGGCGCAGATGTACGGACCCGGCCGCACGACCGCCCACAGCCACGCGCGCCGCGCCGCGTCCAGGAACCGGCCCACCGCCGCCACGCCCCGGAAGGTGCCGGGCCGCGGCTCGTGCGGGTTCCGCGGGACGTACGTCTGCACGCAGTTGAGGCCCATCGCCCGCGGCAGCACCAGCCGGTGCCTCCACTGCGCCTCGTGCACCCGGAAGCAGGGCATCCGGCTGGGCCGCGCCAAGGCACTCCTCGCCGGCACCGAACTGCCGGTCGCCGCGGCGGCCCGTCGGGTCGGCCACGACGATCCCGCCTGCCTCTCCCGGCTGTTCAGCCGTCGGGTCGGCACGGCCACCGGCCGTTTCCGCGCCCAGCGGGGCCGTGCCGCCCCGGGCGGCCGGAGCGACCGGGTCCCCGACCCCGACGATCCGCCGATGATCGAACCCGCCGCCGCCCCTTAGGCTGAACCCCCATGACCACCAGCAACACCGGTACCGGTGACGTCGATCCCGCCGTCCGCGCGGAACTCGACCGGCTGCGCGACAGCATCGACAACATCGACGCGGCCGTCGTCCACATGCTCGCCGAGCGCTTCAAGTGCACCCAGCAGGTCGGCCGACTCAAGGCCGTGCACCGGCTGCCGCCCGCCGACCCGGCCCGCGAGGCCCGGCAGATCGCCCGGCTGCGCAGCCTCGCCGAGAACGCCAAGCTGGACCCGGCCTTCGCTGAGAAGTTCCTCAACTTCATCGTCGCCGAGGTGATCAGACACCACGAGCGCATCGCCGAGGACACCGCCAAGCAGCGGGCCGTCGAGCCCGGCTGACCTCCGGCGACGCGGTGGGCCCGCGGTCTGGCGCGGCCGGGCGGTGCCGCGCCGCCGGGCACTGTTCGTCAGCCCGCGAGTACGCGCCGTCAGTGCTCCGGCGTAAGCTGGTGGGTCACGCCAGGCGGGAGGGACGTGGGGCCATGCCGTCGGACGCCGAGATCCTCATCGTCGACGACCACCAGCACACGCTGTACGCACTGGAGCACGCCCTGGCCCCGCTGGGCCTGAGGATCGGCCGCGCCACCAGCTCGGACCAGGCACTCAAACAGGCCCTGCGCGGCCGGGTCGGCCTCCTCCTGCTCGATGTGAGCACGCCCGGTGCCTACGGCCCGGACGGACCGGACGGCCTGGACGTGGTGCGGTGCATACGCCGACTGGAGCAGACCCGGCACATCCCCGTCGTCCTGCTCACCGGCTCCGACCCGGACCGCGAACTGGCCGCGGCCGCCTTCGGGCTCGAAGTCGCCGACCTGGTCCGCACCCCGGTCGACCCCTGGGCCCTGCGCACCAAGGTCCGCCACCTGTACGCCGCCCACCAGCGCGGCCTCGCCCTGGAACGGGAGGTGCGCGAGTTGCGCGCGCTGCTCGCCGGGCGCGCCCAGGACGGGGACCGCGGCCCGCGCGCCGCCCGAGCGCATCCCGACGGCCTGATACCGCCGCACCCCGACGGCCGGGTACCGCCGCAACGCGACGCCGGGCGGCCCGCCACCGCCCAATAGCGGACATAAGCCGAGTACCGCATCCGCCCCTGTGTGTTGTCGGCGGCATCGGGCAGCATGGCCTGCATGTCCGTACTCACGCGCGACGAAGCGCACAACCGAGCACAGCTCCTCGACGTCCACCGCTACACGATCGAACTCGACCTGACCACCGGGGACGAGACCTTCGACTCGCGCACCGCGATCAGTTTCTCGGTGCGGGCGGACGCCACGAACACCGACACGTTCGTCGAGGTCAAACCCGCCGAGCTGCGCTCCGTCACGCTCGACGGACAGCCCCTCGACCCGGACTCGCTGGACGAGAACCGGCTGCCGCTGAAGAACCTCGCCGCGGGCGAGCACGAACTGCGCGTCGACGCGCGGATGCGCTACTCCCGCACCGGCGAGGGCATGCACCGCTTCACCGACCCCTCCGACGGTGAGACCTACCTCTACACCCAGCTGTTCATGGACGACGTGCAGCGCGTGTACGCCGCCTTCGACCAGCCCGACCTGAAGGCCGTCTTCGAGCTGTCCGTCACCGCCCCCGAGAGCTGGACCGTCCTCGCCAACGGAGTCACCGAGCACCTCGGCGCGGGCCGCTGGCGGGCCGCCCCCACCCCGCTGATCTCCACCTACCTCGTCGCCGTCGCCGCCGGCCCCTGGCACTCCGTGCGCACCGAGCACCGCGGTCTGCCCTTCGGCATCCACTGCCGCCGCTCCCTCGCGCCCCACCTGGACGCCGACGCCGAGGAGATCATCGACGTCACGCGCGCGTGCTTCGACCGCTACCACGAGAAATTCGAGGAGCCCTACCCCTTCGACTCCTACGACCAGGCGTTCGTCCCCGAGTTCAACGCCGGCGCCATGGAGAACCCGGGCCTGGTCACCTTCCGCGACGAGTTCGTCTTCCGCTCCGCCGTCACCGACACCGAGCGGCAGACCCGTGCCATGGTCATCGCCCATGAGATGGCCCACATGTGGTTCGGCGACCTCGTCACCCTCAAGTGGTGGGACGACATCTGGCTCAACGAGTCCTTCGCCGAGTACATGGGCTACCAGACCACCGCCGAGGCGACCCGCTTCACCGACACCTGGGTCGACTTCGGCGTCGCCCGCAAGGGCTGGGGATACAACGCCGACCAGCGCCCCTCCACCCACCCCGTCGCCCCCGAGGCCGTCGACGACACCGCCGCCGCGCTGCTCAACTTCGACGGCATCTCCTACGCCAAGGGCGCCTCCGCGCTGCGCCAGCTCGTCGCCTGGCTCGGCGAGAAGGACTTCCTGGCCGGCATCAACACCCACTTCGCCCGGCACCGGTTCGGCAACGCCACGCTCGCCGACTTCATCGACTCCCTGGCCACCGCCACCGAGCGCGACGTGCACGCCTGGGCCGACGCCTGGCTGCGCACCACCGGCGTCGACACCCTCACCCCGGCCGTCAACCCCGCCGCCGACGGCACCTGCGCGCTCACCGTCGAACACGACGGCAGCCGGCCGCACCGCATCACCGTCGGCCTGTACGACCACGACCTCACCGACGAGGGCCGACTCGTGCTGCGTGAGCGCGTCGACCTCGACATCCCGCAGACCGCGCCGCACCCCCTCGGCAAGCGGCCCGCGCTGCTGCTCCTCAACGACGGCGACCTGACCTACGCCAAGGTCCGGTTCGACGCCGAGTCCTTCGACGCGCTGCGCACGGGACTGTCCGGACTGCCGGATCCGCTCACCCGCGCGGTCGTGTGGAACGCGCTGCGGGACGCGGTCCGCGACGGCGAACTCCCGCCCGCCGCCTACCTGGACGCCGCCCGCGCCCATCTGCCGCACGAGACCGACCTCGCCCTCGTCGAGGGCGTCCTCGCCTTCGCCACCGTGCACGTGGCCGGCCGGTATGTCACGCCCGAGGACCGGCCCGCCGCGCTGGCCACGCTCTCCTCGCTCTGCCGCGACCTCATCCGGCGCACCGAGGACGGCGACAGCCCCGGCCTGCGGCTGCTCGCCGTACGCCACTTCATCGATGTCGCCGCCCACCCCGACACGATCGCCGCCTGGTTCGCCGACGGCACCGTGCCCGGCGGGCCCGAGCTGGACCCGGAGCTGCGCTGGCGCATCCTGGGCCGGCTCGCCGTGCTCGGCGCCACCGACGAGGCCGCCATCGCCGCGGAACTGGCACGCGACCCGAGCGCCAGCGGCCAGGAGGGCGCCGCACGCTGCCGCGCCGCCCTGCCCGATGCGGAGGCCAAACGGGCGGCGTGGGAGGCGATGTTCGCCGCGGACAGCGGGGCCGAGCTGTCGAACTACCTGTTCATCGCCACCGCCCGCGGCTTCTGGCAGCCCGAACAGGCCGATCTGGTACGGGAGTACGTGCCGCGCTACTACCCCGACGCGGTCGCCGTCGCCGCCCGCCGCGGCCCGGCCATCGCCGCCGCCGTCGGCCGCTGGGCCTTCCCGGCCCACGCCGTGGACGGCGAGAACCTCGCCCTCGGCGAAGCATGCCTACGCGACGGCAAGCCGACCACCGCCCTGCGCCGCTGGCTCACCGACGAACTCGACGACCTCGCCAGGGCCCTGCGTATCCGTAAGGCATAACCCCCTACGGGGTCCGCCGGGGCTTCGGCCGTTGCGCGGCGGCTGGGCGATGTACCGGTCGGCGCCCGTCCGTCGGGTCTCCCGCTTGCCCACAAGCCGGCCGAGGACTCCCCCAAGGGAACCCCTCAGCCGGGCCACCGCTCAGCCCTCCCCGGCCCCACCCCCAGCGCCCCGGCTCCGGCCCAGGCCCCAGGCCCCAGGCGGCGACCGCACGGCATCGGGCGTAGACCGTGCGGAACCGGTGGTCGAAATGTTGCCGTCGGCGCGGTACCCGACAGGTTTTCCCCGTACGGGAGTACCCACTTTCGGGTTCGATCGCCCCGCATCCCGGGCGCGTCGGGGGCGGTGCGCACAAGCTGGAAGCCACATGGTCGTTCCGCCTTCCCGCAGCCCGGAGGAGAGCCCATGAGCATGCCCCCCTTCGCCTCGTCGCCCGAAGGGCCCGACGCCCTGCGGCCGTTGCTGGACACCGTGCTCGACGCCCTGAGGGACGGCGGACGGGTGCGCGGCGGGCCGCTGCCCGCGGGCGGCCCCGAGGCGGTCGCCGCGCGGATCGCCGAGGCCGTGGGCGACGTACTGCCCGGCGAGGGCGACCCGGACGCCCTGCGCACCCTCGTGCGGGCCCTCGCCGAGGGCTCGGCCGACCCCGCCGACCCGCTGTGCGCGGCCCATCTGCACTGCCCGCCGCTCGCCGTCGCCACCGCCGCGGACCTCGCGGTGAGCGCCCTCAATCCCTCCCTGGACTCCTGGGACCAGGCGCCCGCCGCCTCCGCCCTGGAAGCCGTCGTCACCCGCCGACTCGCCCAGGAGATCGGCCTGGCCGACGCGCTCGTCACCACCGGCGGCACCGAGTCCAACCAGCTCGCGCTGCTGCTCGCCCGCGAGACACAGGGCAGCGGCGTCCGGCTCGTGTGCGGCGCCAACGCCCACCACTCGCTGCCCCGCGCCGCCTGGCTGCTGGGCCTGCCCGAACCCGTGGTCGTACCCGCGCCGCGCGGCATCCTCGACCCGGCCGCGCTCCATGACGCCGTCCTCCGGCTGCCGCGCCCCCTGCTGGTCGCCGCCACCGCCGGCACCACCGACGCCGGCCTCATCGACCCGCTCGCCGAGATCGCCGCCCTGTGCTCCGCCCACGGCGCCCGGCTGCACATCGACGCGGCCTACGGCGGGCCGCTCGTCTTCAGCGACCGGCACCGCGAACAGCTGGCCGGTCTCGAAGCCGCCCACACCGTCACCCTCGACCTGCACAAACTCGGCTGGCAGCCGGTCGCCGCGGGCCTCATCGCCGTGGCCCGCCCCCGCGAACTCGCCGTGCTCCAGCACCGCGCCGACTATCTGAACGCCGACGACGACACCGAGGCCGGCCTCCCCGACCTGCTCGGCCGCTCCCCGCGCACCACCCGCCGCCCCGACGTGTTCAAGACAGCCGTCACCCTCAAGACCCTGGGCCGCCACGGACTCGGCGCCCTGGTCGACCAGGTGTGCGCGCGGGCCCGCGAGTTCGCCGCCCTCGTCCAGGATCACCCCGGCTTCGAACTGTACGGCCGGCCCGTCATCAGCACCGTCCTGTTCCGGCCCGCCGGAGCGGACGACGACGCCGTCGCCGCCGTACGGCGCGCCCTGCTCAAGGAGGGCCGGGCCGTGCTCGGCCGCGCCCGCCTCGACGGCCGCCTCTGGCTAAAGACCACCCTCCTCACCCCCCACACCCGCCCGGGCGAACTGGCCCACCTCCTGAAGCTCGTGGAAGGAACCACGCTCAGATGACCAGCCCCCCACACCACGAGACCGAAGCCCCCCGCGATCTCGTCGGCGTCGGCATCGGCCCGTTCAACCTGTCCCTCGCCGCCCTCGCCCACCCGCTCGCCGAACTCGACGCCGTCTTCTACGAACAGCGTCCCGGCTTCGACTGGCACCCCGGACTGCTCATCGAGGGCGCGACCGTCCAGGTCCCCTTCCTCGCCGACCTGGTGACCCTCGCCGACCCCACCAGCCAGTGGAGTTTCCTCAACCACCTCAGGAGCCGGGACCGGCTCTTCCCCTTCTACTTCGCCGAGCGCTTCCACAGCCTGCGCGCCGAGTACGACGCCTACTGCCGCTGGGTCGCCGAGAACCTTCCCGGACTGCACTTCTCCCACCGGGTCGACGCCGTCCGCTGGAATTGCCGACGGGACGTCTTCGAGGTCGACTACACCCGCCTCGACGCCGAAGGCAAGGCGGAGTCCCTCGGCCGCACCCACACCAGGAACATCGTCCTCGGCGTCGGCACCGCCCCCCATGTGCCCGATACGCTCAAGCCCCTGGTGGCGGCGCCCGATGTCCCCGTCGTGCACGCCGCCGACTACCTGGAGCACCGCGAGGCGTTCCTCGCCGCCGGGCATGTCACCGTCGTCGGCTCCGGACAGTCCGGCGCCGAGGTCTTCCTGGACCTGCTGCGCCACCGCCCGCCCGGCCGCGAACGGCTCCACTGGCTGGGCCGCACGGAGGCGTTCGCGCCCATGGAGTACTCCAAGCTGGGCCTGGAACACTTCACCCCCGACTACAGCCGTTACTTCCACGGCCTGTCCGAACCGGTCCGGGACCGGCTCGTCGCCGCCCAGTGGCAGCTCCACAAGGGCATCGACGCCGAGACCATCGCCGCCATCCACGACGAGCTGTACCGCCGCAGCCTGCACGGCGGCTGGCCCGACGCCGTGCTCACCCCCGGGGTCCGGGTGCGCACGGCGGACCGCGTCGCCACCACCCAGATCGAACTCCACCTGGAACACATCCAGCAGGACACCCGTTCCCGGCTCACCACGGACGCGGTCGTCCTCGCGACCGGCTACCGGGAACGCCCACTGGAGGGCATCCTCGCCGGACTCGGCCCCCAGGTGCGCCGCGACGGCGCCGGCCGCCCCGAGGTGGACGAGGCGTTCCGGCTCGTGCTCGACCCGTCCGTCACGGGGACGGCCTATGTGCAGAACGCGGAACGGCACACCCACGGCGTGGGCGCGCCCGACCTGGGGCTGGCCGCCTGGCGCAGCGCCACCATCATCAACTCCCTGACGAAGAAGGAGACCTACCCGCTGCCCGGTCGGACGGCCTTCACCAGCTTCGGGCTCGAACCGGCCCGGCCGGTGCCGCCCGCCCGGCAGGCGCGGGTACCGACCCCGCTCGTGGACGACCACAGCTGACGAACCGGCCCCGGGCCGGTGCCCGGGACCGGCCCGGGGGCCCTGGAACGAGGCCCTAGAACACCGGCGTGCCGGCCCGGGTCAGCTTCCAGTCCACCGACGCGAAGTCCTTGGGGTCCAGGACGCCCTTCGCGGTCGCCCACTCCGCGATCCGGGTCCGGATCTCCGTCGACTCCGACCACAGCTCCTGGGCCGAGGCCACGTGCGGGAACGCGCCGCCTCCGTTGGCCCGGTAGTTGTTCACCGCGAACACGAACTGCTGCGCGTCGTCCAGCGCGGCCCCGTCGAAGGTGAGGTTCTTGATCCGCGAACCGGCCGGCTGGGCGATGTCGATGTCATAACCGAGCCCCGACACATAGTCGTAGTTGTAGTCCGGACGGCCGCCCGCGTTGGTGAGCTTCTGCACGTCGACCACCACGTCGGGGGCCGTCTGGACGTAGTACTCCGCCGAGTACTCCAGGTACGCCCGCACCTGGGCGCCCGTCATCAGCTTCGCGACCAGCGTGTTGTCGTACACGTACAGGCTCGACAGGTCCCGGATCGTCACCTCGCCGGCCGGGATCTCCGAGGTGCGGGAGAACGGCGAGGCCTGCGAGATCACCGGCAGCGAGGCGTACGCGGTGCCCGCGAGCGCGGCCCTGACCACGTCCTCCTGCACCTTGTTGATGAGGTCGATGATCGGCGCGTCCTTGTAGCGGGCTTCGACCGTGGTCAGCGTCTCGGTGGCGGTGCCGACCACCTGGTTGACGTACTCGACGACCTTCGCGTGCTCGTCGGACAGCAGCTTGGTGATCTTCGGGTCGTCGGCGACGGTGTTGGAGTTGCGCAGCGAGGCGGAGACCGACTCCACCGTCCAGCGGCCCTTGGCGAACACCAGCTCGATGTCGAACAGGGTGAGCCGCTCGGCGTAGCACAGCGGCTCGGACAGCACGACCGTCCTGCCGGTCTTCTCGTTGGTGACCTTCAGCTCCGGGATCTCCACGTGGGAGTGCCCGACCAGGATCGCGTCGATGCCCGGCACCTGCTTGGCGACGTTGGCCGCCGCGTTCTCCACATACGGCACCTGGTCGCCGTACGACGACGTGCCGGACGTTCCGGAGTGCGCCGAGACGACCACGACGTCCGCGCCCATGGAGCGCAGCTTCGGCACCCACTTCGCGGCCTGCTCCTCCAGACCCGGGAACTTCAGCTTGCCCTGCACATACGCCTTGTCCCAGATGGCGATGCCCGGGTTGGTCAGGCCGAGGACGGCGACCGTGACCGGCGGGGCGCCCTTCACACGGAACTTCTTGATGAAGTACGGCGGGAAGGCGGGCCTCAGGGTCTTGGCGTCGACGGCGTTGGCGCCGAGCAGCGGGAAGCGCAGCTGGTCCTCGAACGTGCGCAGCGTTTCGATGCCGTAGTTGAACTCGTGGTTGCCGAGGGCCGCCGCGTCATAGCCGATCGCGTTCATCGCCTGGGCCATCGGGTGCACCGGGCCGCCCTTGGCGGTGATCGGGTCGACTTTCGCGTAGTAGTACGTCAGCGGGGTGCCCTGGATGGTGTCGCCGGCGTCGAGGAGCAGCGTGTTCTCGCGGCCCTTCTCCTTGCGCACCTGGTTGATCAGGGTGGAGACCCGGGCCAGGCCCATCGCGTTGCCGGCGGTGTCGGAGTACTCCGCGTCCTTGAAGTAGTCCCAGTTGAAGACGTGCCCGTGCAGATCGGTGGTGCCCATGACGGTCAGCGAGTGGCGCTTGGGCCGCTTGCCGGCCGCGCTCTTACCGGGCGACGCCGACGCCTGCGCCGGGGCTGCCGCGGCACCGGCGATCGCCACTCCCGCTCCGGTTGCTGCGGACTTCTTCAGAAACTTCCGGCGGTTCAGCGGCATCGTGCGGTCTCCTCGGGGAGTGGTTCAACAACGCGCGTAGATTCTGGCCCGGCCGGGCCGACGGCAACAGGGCCGGGAGGTTTCGATCCGGTGACCTCATCGGTGAACTCCTGGGTTCAGGCCGGGGGAAGGCGTGACAGAGTGGGGCGTATGGCCACTCCCTCGCCCGAGCTGCCCCGCGTCGCCGTGCGCGGCGAGGCGCATCTGGAAGCCGACCCGGAGATCGCCCGCATCGGCATCACCGTCACCGCCCGCGGACGGGACCGGCGTTCGGCCCTCCATGACCTCACCCGGCGCAACGCCGCCGTCCTCGACCTCGTCAAGTCCTACGGTGAGGCGGTGGAGCGCCTGGAGACGGGCTTCCTGTCCCTCACTCCGGAACTGTCGACGCACGGCCGGGGCGAGCGCGTCCGCACCTACCACGGCAGCGTGCACATCACCGCCGAACTCTCCGACTTCACGGCGCTCGGCGAATTCACCGCACGCCTCGCCGACTTGGAACTGACCCGCATCGACGGCCCCTCGTGGGCGCTGCGCCCCGACTCGCCGGTGCACGGGCAGGTCCGCCGGCAGGCGGTGCACGAGGCGGTCCGGCGGGCCCGCGAGTACGCGGAGGCGCTCGGCACCTCGTTGGCCGCGCTGGTCGAACTCGCCGACATCGGCGTGGAGCACCCCGAGCCCTACGGCCACCCCGGTGTGCGTGCCCGTTCCATGGCCTTCGCCGCGGCGGCGGAGAACGCCACGCCCCCGCTCGACCTGGAACCCCAGCGGCAGCATGTGTACGCACAGGTCAACGCCCGCTTTACGATGACACCCCCACGCCTGTGAGTGCCGGTGAAGCGGAGCGGGGCTTTCCGGGAATGCGACGGTCAGTGACCGTCCGCTGATTCCCCGGGGCCGTCCGTGAGCGGCCTTCCGGGCCGTTCTCGGTGTTCCGTATGCTCATCAGAGCGCCTGGTCGCACAATTCAACAGTTGTCAATGACCCTTTACTCAAAGGTTGTTGAGTAGTCACGTCCGGCCAATTCTCTACCCGCCGGTAAGCCCTAGGCTCGATGCATGCGCCGAGCAAAGATCGTCTGTACATTGGGGCCCGCCACCGACTCGTATGACCAGATCAAGGCACTGGTCGAGGCCGGAATGGACGTCGCCCGATTCAACCTCAGCCACGGCGGTCCTGCCGAGCACGAGGAACGGTACCGACACGTGCGGAAGGCCGCCGACGAGACCGGTCGCAGCGTCGGCCTCCTCGCCGACCTTCAAGGCCCGAAGATCCGCCTCGGCCGCTTCCTCGAAGGACCGGTACTCCTTGAACGCGGTGACGCCTTCACCATCACGGTGGAGGCGGACACCGAGGGCGACCGCAATCAGTGCGGAACCACCTACTCCGGTCTGGCCGCCGATGTCACGCCCGGTGAGCGCATCCTCGTCGACGACGGCAAGGTCTGTCTTGAGGTCACCGCGGTGGACGGCCCCCGGGTGCACACCACGGTGGTCGAGGGCGGCATGGTCTCCGACCACAAGGGCCTCAATCTGCCGGGCGTCGCCGTCTCCGTGCCCGCGCTCTCCGAGAAGGACGAGGCCGACCTCCGCTGGGCCCTGCGCACCGGCTTCGACGTCGTCGCGCTGTCCTTCGTGCGCAGCGGCAAGGACATCGAGGACGTCCACCGCATCATGGACGAGGAGGGCCGGCGCCTCCCGGTGATCGCCAAGGTCGAGAAGCCGCAGGCCGTCGACGACATCGACGGGATCGTGGCGGCCTTCGACGGCATCATGGTCGCGCGCGGCGACCTGGGCGTCGAAATGCCCCTGGAGCAGGTGCCGATCGTCCAGAAGCGCGCCGTCAAGCTCGCCAGGCGCAATGCCAAGCCGGTCATCGTGGCCACCCAGATGCTGGACTCGATGATCGAGAACTCGCGTCCCACCCGGGCCGAGGCGAGCGACGTCGCGAACGCCGTCATCGACGGCACGGACGCGGTGATGCTGTCCGGCGAGACCAGCGTCGGCAAGTACGCGGTCGAGACCGTCCGCACCATGGCCCGCATCGTCGAGGCGGCCGAGGAGGACATCCTGGCGGGCGGCCTGCCGCCGCTGACCGAGCGGAACAAGCCCCGCACCCAGGGCGGCGCGGTAGCCCGGGCGGCGGCGGAGATGGGTGACTTCCTCGGCGCGAAGTTCCTGGTCGCCTTCACCCAGTCCGGAGACACCGCCCGCCGGCTGTCCCGCTACCGCTCCCCGATCCCGCTGCTGGCCTTCACCCCGGAGCCGGCGACTCGCTCCCAACTCAGCCTCACCTGGGGTGCCGAAACCTTCCTGGGGCCGCACGCCGACTCCACCGACGCCATGGTCGCCCAGGTCGATGAACTGCTCCTGAAGTACGGCCGCTGCCAGAAGGGCGACGTCGTCGTCATCACGGCGGGCTCCCCGCCCGGTGTTTCCGGCACGACGAACATGGTGCGGGTCCACCACATCGGCGAGGACGACGGCCCCCGATAGCCAAGCCCCGAGAGCGGTGGCCGCCCCAGCGCCCGGTCACACGAAAGGGCCCCTCATCAGCAGGGGCCCCAAAAAAACACGCTGACCTTGAGATCGAAGGAAAAGTGCCCCGGGTCGGACTCGAACCGACACTGTACGGGTTTTGAATCCGTTGCCTGCTGCCAATTGGGCTACCGGGGCTCGAAGAATCAAAGGTTTTGCCTGACCCTCCGCGCGTCCACCATACCGTAGCTAGGTAGGCTCTTGTGAGCAGTACCCCTGCCCTGAACGAGGAGCCCCCGTGACCGCCGAGTCGCCCCAGCCCGTAGACGTGCCCGACGACGACAAGTCGCACGTGCCTCCGCTGACGACCCGCGTCGTCATCGCCGAGGACGAGGCGCTGATCCGGCTCGACCTGAAAGAGATGCTGGAGGAGGAGGGGTACACCGTCGTCGGGGAGGCCGGCGACGGTGAGCAGGCCGTGGAACTCGCCCGCGAGCACCGGCCCGACCTTGTGATCCTCGATGTGAAGATGCCCAAGCTGGACGGCATCTCCGCGGCCGAGAAGATCGCCGAGGAGTCCATCGCCCCGGTCCTCATGCTCACCGCCTTCTCCCAGCGCGATCTCGTCGAACGCGCCCGCGACGCCGGGGCCATGGCGTACCTGGTGAAGCCGTTCAGCAAGAGCGATGTGGTGCCGGCCATCGAGATGGCCGTCTCCCGCTTCACCGAGCTGCGGCAGCTGGAGAAGGAGGTCGCCGACCTCACACAGCGGCTGGAGACCCGCAAGCTGGTGGACCGCGCGAAGTCCATCCTCCAGACCGAGTACGGGCTGACCGAGCCGGCCGCCTTCCGGTGGATCCAGAAGACCTCCATGGACCGCCGGATGTCCATGCAGCAGGTCGCCGAGGCCGTCATCGCGGACAACGCCGAAAAAAAGGCAACCAAGCCAGACCGCCCCTGACCCCCACCCCCACAACGAGGCCCGCCCCGGATACCCCGGAGAAACGGGCCTCGCTGTGCACCAGCGCCCAAAAGGGCGCGGGGCTGTATCACCATGCGGCTCCGCCGCGCGGGCGCGACCAGCCACAACGCACCCGCAGTCGGCCGCCGACGGACCCACAACCGACCGACGCCGCCCCCGCAACCAAGCCACGCCGCACCCGCAGTCGGCCATCGACGGACCCACAACCGACCGACGCCGCCCCCGCAACCAAGCCACGCCGCACCCGCAGCCGGCCGTCGACGGACCCGCAGCCGACCGGCGCCGCAGCGCAGCCGACCGGCGCCGTAGCCGATCTACGCCACAAACACGGCCGAACCCGCGGAGCGCTCAGTCCTCGCCCAGGTATGCCTTCCGTACCGACTCGTCGTGCAGCAGTTCCTGGCCGGTGCCCGACAGGACGATCGTGCCGACCTCCATGACATGACCGTGATCGGCGAGGGACAGCGCGGCCTGGGCGTTCTGCTCGACCAGCAGAATCGTCGTGCCCTGGGACTTCAGCTCGGCGATGGTGGCCATGATCTTCTGCATCATGATCGGCGACAGCCCCATCGAGGGCTCGTCGAGCATCAGCAGCTTCGGCTGGGACATCAGCGCCCGGCCCATCGCCAGCATCTGCTGCTCACCGCCGGACAGGGTGCCCGCGGCCTGCTTGCTGCGTTCCCCGAGGATGGGGAACAGCTCGTAGGCGCGCTGGATGTCCTTCTCGATGCCCGGCCGGTCGCCGCGCAGGAAGGCGCCGAGGCGCAGATTGTCCTCGATGGTCATCCGGGGGAAGATGTGCCGCCCCTCGGGGGAGTGGGCGAGCCCCAGCGCGACCACCTGGTGCGCGGGCACCTTCTTCAGCGACTTCCCGTTGAACCGGATCTGCCCGCCGACCGGTCTGAGCAGCCCCGAGAGCGTGCGCAGCGTGGTGGTCTTGCCGGCCCCGTTGGTGCCGATGAGAGTGACCACCTCGCCGGCCTCGACCGTGAAGGAGATGCCCTTGACGGCCTCGATCTTGCCGTAGGCGACCCGCAGGTCCTCGACTTCGAGCAGTGCGGTCATCGGTCGTTCTCCTTGCCGGGCGCGGCGTCCTGCGGGGTGTCGGCGTGTGCCTCGGCGGCCTCCACCTCGGCGACCTCATCGGCGCCGGGCGCGTCCTCGAAGGGCTCGCCCAGGTAGGCGGCGACGACCCGCTCGTCGCCCCGCACGGTCGCACTGTCGCCTTCGACGAGCTTTTCGCCCTGCACGAGGACGGCGACGCGGTCGCAGAGGTTGAAGATGAAGCGCATGTCGTGCTCGATGACGAGGACGGCGATGCCCTGGTCGCGGATGGCGAAGACCAGTTCCTCGGTGGCCCGGGTCTCCTGCGGGTTCATGCCCGCGGTCGGCTCGTCGAGGAGCAGCAGCCCCGGCTCGCTGGCCAGCGCCCGGGCGATCTCCAGCTTGCGCTGCTCGCCGTAGGGCAGGTTGCGGGCCAGGTGCTCGGCCTTCCCGTCCAGGCCGACGAACCGCAGCAGTTCCATGGCGCGTTCACGGGAGGCCGCCTCGGCCCGGTGGAAGCCGGGTCCGCGCAGCAGGGCGGACCACAGGCCCTCCTTGGTGCGGGTGTGGCGGCCGACGAGGACGTTCTCCAGCACCGTCATATTGGCGAACAGCCGGATGTTCTGGAAGGTGCGGGCGATGCCGGCCGCGGTGACCTTGAACGACTTCGGCGGCAGCACGGCGCCCTTGTAGCGGACCTCGCCCTCGGTCGGAACGTACAGGCCCGTCAGACAGTTGAAGAAGGTCGTCTTGCCGGCGCCGTTCGGGCCGATCAGGCCCACGATCTCACCGCTGTCGACGGTGAGGTCGACATTGCGTACGGCGGTCAGGCCACCGAAGCGCATGGTGACACCGCGGGCGTCGAGCACGACCTGGCCGGGCGCGGGGGCCCCGGGGACGGCGCCCCGGGTGGTGATGTCGGTAGTCATCGTGGTTCAGGCCCCTGCCTTGGTGAGGACGGCGGGCGCTTCGGCCTCTGCGTGGAATTCGAGCCGGCGGCGCCGGTCGGGGATCAGGCCCTCCGGGCGGAAGCGCATCAGCAGGATGAGCGCGACACCGAAGGCCAACAGCTGGTACTCGCCGAGGAACTGGAGCTTGTTGGGGATCAGGAACAGCAGGGACGCGCCGATGAGCGGCCCGCTGATCGTGCCCATGCCGCCGAGGACCACGGCGGCCAGCAGGAACGCCGAGTTGGGCGGGATGGGGCCGGCGAAGAGGTACTGCTCCGGGGTGACCGTGTAGGTGACGTGGGCCTGGACCGTACCGGCGAGACCGGCCAGCGAGGCGCCGACGGCGAACGCGATGAGCTTGACGCGGAAGCCGTTGATGCCCATGGCGAGGGCCGCGGTCTCGTCCTCGCGGATGGCCACCCAGGCCCGGCCGATGCGGGAGTCACCGCTGCGCCGGAAGACCAGCACGACGACCGCGGTGATGACCAGCATCAGGAAGAAGTAGTTGGCGAACCGGCCGATGGTGAAGCCGCCGACGTCGTGCGGGGTGCCGAAGTCGAACCCGAAGATATTGAGGTTCGGGATCGAGGAGATGCCGTTGGAGCCGTTGGTGAGATCGGGACCCGAGGTGCCGTCGAGGTTGTTGGCGGTGATCCGGAAGATCTCACCGAAGCCGAGGGTGACGATGGCGAGGTAGTCGCCGCGCAGCCGCAGGGTCGGGGCGCCGATGAGCACACCGAAGACGAGGGAGGCGGCGGCGCCCACCAGGACGGCGGCCCAGAACGGGAAGTGCACGTCGAACGGGGAGCTGGGCGAGCCGGAGACCAGGGCCGCCGCGTAGGCGCCGACGCCGAGGAAGGCCACATAGCCGAGGTCGAGCAGGCCCGCGAGGCCGACGACGATGTTCAGACCGAGGGCGACGGTCCCGAAGATGAGGATGTACACGCCGACCGTGGCGTACTGGTCGTCGGTCTGGGTGAAGGGGAACAGGGCCGCCGCGACGAACGCGCCGACCACGGTGATGTTCTGGTGCCGGGAGGTGATCTGGGACGCCTGGGCGATCAGCCCCGCCTTGTTGAGCGCGGCGAAGCCGAACCCGGCCGTGATCAGGAAGCCGACGAACAACTCGTCGTACGAGGTGCCGATGCCGTAGGTGAAGACGGTCAGGCCCAGGGCGAGGATCGCCACGATGATCAGGATCTCGACGTACGACGGCAGTGTGCCCACGGGGCGGGCGGTGCCGCCGGTGTAGGAGGCCCTGAGTGTCTGCCACCCGTGGGCGAGACGGTGCTTGGCGCGCGCCCAGCCGGATTCCTCCGGGTCGAGCGGGTCGGGCTCGGGCCGCTCGAACGGCAGCGCGTGCGCCCCGAGGAGCGCGATCAGGGAGGCCGCGGCCACGAGATAGCCGCCGGGCTCCAGGTTGACGACGCCGCCGAGTTCGGCGCTGATCGCGATGACCGTGTACCAGGCGGTGCCGAAGGCGGCCAGCGAGGCGAACCTGAGGGCGCCGCCGCCACCCGCGGGCGTCAGCCGGCCGAGGCCCTTGACCTCGTACGAGGCGAGGCCGAACAGCGTGGTCAGCGCCCCGGCTATGAGCACCAGGACCTGGAGGCCGCCGGGGTAGCCGTTGACGGTCAGATCGCCGGGGAACTCGGACGTCCAGGTCCAGGCGAGGAACGGCGAGACGACGGTGAGGGCGCCGCCGCCGGTGGCGAGGGCGCGCGCGACGGGCGCCGGCATACCGAGGGCGCCGCGTGTGCGGCCGGCGACGGGGGCGCTGGGGGTTTCGGGTGCGGTGGTCTGTGTGGTCATCGGTGTCACGCCCTGTCCGCGACGCGCTCGCCGAGCAGGCCCTGCGGCCTGAACAGCAGTACGAGGATGAGGAGTACGAAGGCCCAGACGTCGGCCCATGACTGGCTGCCGAACTTGTCCATGCCCGGGATGTCGGCGATGTAGGCGGTGGCCAAGGTCTCGGCGACGCCGAGGACGACACCGCCGATCATGGCGCCGTAGATGTTGCCGATGCCTCCGAGTACGGCGGCGGTGAACGCCTTCAGGCCGAGGATGAAGCCCATCTTGTAATCGATCTGACCGTACTTCAGGCCGTAGGCGACACCGCCGACCGCCGCGAAGGTGGCCCCGAGGGCGAAGGCGATCACGATGATGCGGTCGGTGTTGACGCCCATGAGCTTCGCGGTGTCCGGATCCTGGGCGGTGGCCTGCATGCCGCGTCCGGTGCGCGTCTTCATGACGAAGTAGGCGAGGACGGCCATGCTGACGGGCGCCGCGGCGATCAGGAAGATGTCGCCCGGCTGGATCGTGACGCTGCCGATGTGGAACGGGCCGCCGTGGATCTGCGGGAAGGTGCGCGCGGACTTGGCCTCGGGGTACCAGGCCCAGACCGCCTGCTGGAGGGCCAGGGACAGACCGATGGCGGTGATCAGCGGAGCGAGGCGGGGGCCGCCGCGCAGCGGGCGGTAGGCGAGCCTCTCCGCTCCCACCGCGACGAGTACGGAGACCAGGATGGCGCCGATGAGCATGAGCGGCAGGGCCACCCACATGGTGGTGCCGTCGGGCAGCACCCACAGATGGACCGAGAGGGCCCCGAAGGCGCCGGTCATGAAGATCTCGCCGTGGGCGAAGTTGATGAGCTGGATGATGCCGTAGACCATGGTGTAGCCGATGGCGACCAGCCCGTACATGGATCCCAGTAGCAGGCCGTTGACCAGCTGCTGCGGCAGTTCGTTCACCGCATGTCCTCCGAGACGTTCGATGTTTCGACGGATGACGGATGGAGCCGGATGCGAGTCCGCGCGGGGCGCCAGTGGAACAGCGCCCCGCGCGGCTCGTGTGGTCCGGGCGGATCAGCCGGTGTAGGTACCGGACTTGACCGGCACCCAGTCGCCGTTCTTGACGGCGTACACGGTGAGCTGCTTGTTGGTCGCGTCACCGTACTCGTCGAAGGAGACCTTGCCGGTCACCCCGTCGAAGGAGACGTCCTGCATGGCCTCGGTGACCTTCGCGCGGGCGTCGGACGGCAGCTTGCCATCGTTGTCCTCGACGACCTTCTTCACGGCCTCGATGATCGCCCAGCCCGAGTCGTAGGAGTAGCCGCCGTACGCCTCGTACGCCTCCTTGTAGCCCGCGGACTTGTAGTTGGCGACGAACTCCTTGGCGGAGGGCAGCTTTTCGACCGGGGCGCCGACCGAGGTGGCGAGGTCGCCGGTGGCGGTCGCGCCGGCCAGCTTGATGAAGTCGGCGCTCTTGATGCCGTCACCGCCGATCACCGGGATCTTGGCGCCGGCCGCCTTGATCTGCTTGCTCAGCGGGCCGGCCTGCGGGTACTCGCCGCCGTAGTAGACGACGTCGGCGCCCGAGTTCCTGACCTTGGTGGCGATCGCGGAGAAGTCCTTGGTGTCCGGGTTGATGTGCTCGCTGCCGGCCACGGTGCCGCCGAGCTTCTTGAACTCGTCGGTGAATGTGGCGGCGAGGCCCGAGCCGTAGGTCTTCTTGTCGTCGATGACGAAGACCTTCTTCTTCTTGGCGTCGTTGAACAGGTACCGCGCGGCGAACGGGCCCTGGATGGCGTCCGTGGTCGCGGTGCGGAAGTACGACTTGTACGGACGCGACTTCGACGTCTGCCAGTTGGCGCCCTGGGTGAGGGCCGGGGTGGTGTTGGCCGGCGAGACCTCGACCAGCTTGGCGTCGTCGAAGACCTTCTGCATCGACTCGGCCACCGACGAGTTCAGCGGGCCGACGACCCCGAGGACGGACTTGTCGGCGACGAGCTTGGTGGCGTTCTGCTGGCCCGCGGAGGGCTGCACCTGGTCGTCGAGGGCCTCTGTCTTGAAGGTGATGCCCTTGACGTAGTCCTGCTTGTTCGCGGTCTTGGCCGCGAGGTCCACCGAGTTCTTGATGCCGAGGCCCAGCGCGGACAGGTCGCCGGTCAGCGGGGCGTCGACGCCGATGACAACGGTGGTGCCGCCACCGTTGCCGGAGTCGGAGCCCTTGTCGCCGCTGTCGCGCGAGCCGCAGGCGGTGAGGGTGAGTGCTCCCGCCGCCAGCGCGGCGGTGATGGCGATGAGCGAACGTTGACGCACGATCCATCCTTTCCCCTGGCACGACCGCATCCCCGTGGAAACGGTCGAGTCGCACGCTGGGCCGGTAACACAATCCGACAGTGCGGTGACTGGCCGTGACTCTAGGCCCGGCGCGAGGAGAGGGGAGAGAGTCTGGTCAAGGCTGTGACGCTCTTGTTATGACCTAGGTAATGGAGAGCGGTACACGGTGTGGGGAACGCGCGAATTAAGGCCGATTCGCCCCCTCCGTATCGTGAGAACCCGCAGGACCCGCCCTGGGTCTGTTCAGGCGGCTCAGGTGTTTTGGTGATTACTGGATCTGTTGCGGCAGGCAACTCGAAGGGCTTCTGGGATTTCTGTGCATATCGTGACTCATGATGAAACTGTGGGCTTGCATTGCACACGTATTACGCAGAGTTACTTCCGGAAAAAGAAGTCCGGCGTCCCTCGATATTTTTCCGCATTCCGTCACGTGCATGGTTATCGTGATCTTGCGGGGAGAGCCCGCATTTGCCCGGAAAGGCGCCCCCGGCGCCTTGACGCGCCCCGAAGGGGGGCGCGGGGCTGTGTATCAGCCATGCGGCCCCGCCGCGCGTGCGCGACCAGCCACGACGCTGCCGCAGCCGCACGACGGCGCATTACGGCCCCCCTCGGCGGAGCGCGCCTGACGGCCCATCAACTCATCGGCCGTCGAGGGGCCTTGACGCCGCTCGACGGCACGCGCTGCGGCCACGACGCGCCGCACGATCTCGCATTGCCCGTTGGACAGTCCCCTCGACCGGTGGTCGCCGTAGGCGCCGTCGTCGAGCACCTGCCGTGACCAGTGGGCGACGATCCTGGCGCACAACTCGGCGTCGGAGGTCACCGACGGAACCGCCGATCCGGCCGACGTCACCGGGGCTGACGGGGCGGTCGGCGCCGAAGCCCCGGCCGGGGGACGGGCAGTGGTCCCCGGGCCGCCGGGCCCGCCACAGCCGGCCGCCGACAATCCCGGCCGCCGACGCCGGCCCGACCCCCGGTGCGGATGCGGTCACCCCCGCGCGGGGGCCTCCTCGCCGGCCCATGAGCCGAAGTCACGGGCCCGAGCGGCGGGGTTCAACGGCTCGGCGCGGGCAGCCGTCAGCCCTGCGCGGGACGGACCCGGGCCTCGTCGTCGGCGTTGACCTCCCGCAGCAGACAGGTCAGCCGGGCGGTGCACACCCGCCGACCCGCCTCGTCACTGAGCACGATCTCGTACGTCGCCGTGGTCCGCCCCCGGTGCAGCGGCGTTGCCACCCCGGTGACCAGGCCCGACCGCACACCCCGGTGGTGCGTGCAGTTGAGATCGACGCCCACGGCGATCTTCGAACTGCCCCCGTGCAGCATCGACCCCACCGAGCCCAGCGTCTCCGCCAGCACCGCGGACGCGCCGCCGTGCAGCAGCCCGTACGGCTGGGTGTTCCCCTCCACCGGCATCGTCCCGACGACCCGCTCCGCCGACGCCTCGAGGATCTGCACGCCCATCCGCGTCCCGAGATGGCCCGCGGAGAACAGGGCCGGCAGATCCACCCCGAGCGCGGCGTACTCGTCGACGATCTCCTGCGGGAACTTCACGTGCTGCTGCTCGCCCATCGACCAGGCTCCGTTCGTCGTGATCCGCTCGCTGGAACTCCGCTGAACCGGGGGTGCCCCCGGGGCGCAGTCCGGGGAAGCTCAGTCGGTTGCCGATTGTTCCAGACGCACCACGACGGACTTGCTGGCCGGGGTGTTGCTGGTGTCCGCCGTGGCATCCAGCGGCACCAGCACATTGGTCTCGGGGTAGTACGCCGCCGCACAGCCCCGCGCGGTCGGGTAGTGCACGACCCGGAACCCGGCGGCCCGCCGCTCCACGCCGTCCCGCCACTCGCCGATCAGATCGACGTACGACCCGTCGGCCAGCCGCAGTTCGCGCGCGTCCTCGGGGTTCACCAGCACCACCCGGCGCCCGTTCCTGATGCCCCGGTAGCGGTCGTCCAGGCCGTAGACGGTGGTGTTGTACTGGTCGTGCGAGCGGATCGTCTGGAGCAGCAGACGGCCCTCCGGCAGCTTCGGGTACTCGATCGGCGCCGCCGTGAAGTTCGCCTTCCCCGTGGCCGTCGGGAAGCGGCGTTCGTCACGCGGGGCGTGCGGCAGCGCGAAACCGCCGGGCCGGGCCACGCGCGCGTTGAAGTCCTCGAAACCGGGGATCACGCGCGCGATGCGGTCCCGGATCGTCGCGTAGTCCTTCTCGAACTCCTCCCAGGGGACCACGCTGTCCGCGCCGAGCACCCGGCGCGCGAGCCCGCACACGATCGCCGGCTCGGACAGCAGCCGCGGGCTCGCCGGTTCCAGCCGGCCCCGGGAGGCGTGCACCATGCCCATGGAGTCCTCGACGGTCACGAACTGCTCGCCGGCCCCCTGCAGATCACGCTCGGTGCGGCCCAGAGTGGGCAGAATCAGCGCACGCGCGCCCGTGACCACGTGCGAGCGGTTGAGCTTCGTCGACACGTGCACGGTCAGCCGCGCGCGCCGCATGGCCGCCTCGGTGACCCGGGTGTCGGGGGACGCGGAGACGAAGTTGCCGCCCATCGCGAAGAAGACCTTCGCGTCGCCGTCGCGCAGGGCCCGGATCGCGCGGACCACGTCGTAGCCGTGCTCACGCGGCGGGGCGAAACCGAACTCCTTCTCCAGGGCGTCGAGGAAGGCCGGGGCGGGCCGCTCGAAGATGCCCATCGTCCGGTCGCCCTGCACGTTCGAGTGGCCGCGCACCGGGCACACGCCCGCGCCCGGACGCCCGATGTTGCCGCGCAGCAGCAGGAAGTTGACCACCTCGCGGATGGTCGGCACGGAGTGCTTGTGCTGGGTGAGACCCATGGCCCAGCACACGATCGTGCGCTCGGAGGCGAGCACCATCGCCAGCGCCCGGTCGATCTCCGCGCGCGTGAGGCCCGTCGCCGTCAGCGTCTCGTCCCAGTCGGCGGCGCGGGCGGCCGCGGCGAACTCCTCGTAGCCATGGGTGTGCTCACGGACGAAGTCCTCGTCGACGGCGCCCTCGGCCTCCAGGATCAGCTTGTTGAGGAGACGGAAGAGCGCCTGGTCGCCGCCGATGCGGATCTGCAGGAACAGATCGGTCAGCGCGGCCCCCTTGAGCATGCCCTGCGGGGTCTGCGGGTTCTTGAACCGCTCCAGGCCCGCCTCGGGCAGCGGGTTGACACTGATGATCCTCGCCCCGTCGGCCTTGGCCCTCTCCAGGGCCGAGAGCATCCGCGGATGGTTCGTCCCCGGATTCTGGCCGGCCACGATGATCAGATCGGCCTTGTACAGGTCCTCCAGCAGGACGCTGCCCTTGCCGATGCCGATGGTCTCGGAGAGGGCCGAGCCGGACGACTCGTGGCACATGTTCGAACAGTCCGGCAGGTTGTTCGTGCCCAGCTCCCGCGCGAACAGCTGGAAGAGGAACGCGGCCTCGTTGCTGGTGCGGCCCGAGGTGTAGAAGACGGCCTCGTCGGGCGAGGACAGCGCGGCGATCTCGTCGGCGACGATGCCGAAGGCGCGCTCCCAGGAGACCGGCTCGTAGTGCTCGCCGCCCTCCGGGAGGTACATGGGGTGCGTGAGCCGCCCCTGCTGTCCCAGCCAGTAGCCGCTGCGGGCGGCCAGATCGGCGACCGGGTGCGCGGCGAAGAACTCCGGGGTGACACGGCGCAGCGTGGCCTCCTCGGCCACGGCCTTCGCGCCGTTCTCACAGAACTCCGCCGTGTGCCGGTGGTCCGGCTCGGGCCAGGCGCAGCCCGGGCAGTCGAAGCCGTCCTTCTGATTGACCCGCAGCAGGGTCAGCGCGGTGCGCTTCACACCCATCTGCTGCTGCGCGATCCGCAGCGTGTGCCCGACGGCCGGCAGCCCCGCCGCCGCATGCTGGGGCGCGCCGATCCGCGGCGCGTCCTGGACCGGATCACCCTTCGGCGGTTTCGTCGCCACCGCGCGCTCCCCTCGACGACTGCATCTGTGCGCTCGCATTCGATACTCCCACGCGGCGGTGACAACCATCGAGGCCGGTCGCAGGCCCCGCCCGCGGCCCCGGCCCGCGCCGTGCGACGTCTGTTGCCCGCGCCGTGCGACATCTGTTCCCCACCGTCGCGCGACCGCGGTCGGAGCGCGGGGCCGGGGCCGGTTGTCAGTGGGGCGTGGCAGGATCGGGTTCGTGGCAGAGACAGCATCGAAGAAGACCGACAAGACCTCCGGCGGTAACCGTCCCCGGCTCATGCTCATGGACGGGCACTCGCTGGCCTACCGCGCGTTCTTCGCGCTGCCCGCGGAGAACTTCACGACCGCGACGGGCCAGCCGACGAACGCGATCTACGGCTTCGCGTCGATGCTGGCCAACACGCTGCGCGACGAGGCGCCCACGCACTTCGCGGTGGCCTTCGACGTCTCCCGCAAGACCTGGCGTTCGGAGGAGTTCGCCGAGTACAAGGCGAACCGCTCCAAGGCCCCGGACGAGTTCAAGGGCCAGGTCGAGCTGATCGGTGAACTGCTCGACGCGATGCACGCCCCGCGCTTCGCCGTCGACGGGTACGAGGCGGACGACGTGATCGCCACACTCGCCACCAGCGCCGAGGCCGAGGGCTTCGAGGTGCTGATCGTCACCGGTGACCGCGACTCCTTCCAGCTGGTCACCGAGCACACGACGGTGCTCTACCCGACCAAGGGCGTCTCGGAGCTGACCCGCTTCACCCCGGAGAAGGTCTTCGAGAAGTACACGTTGACGCCCGCCCAGTACCCCGACTTCGCCGCGCTGCGCGGCGACCCGTCCGACAACCTCCCGGGCATCCCCGGCGTCGGCGAGAAGACGGCCGCCAAGTGGATCAACCAGTTCGGTTCCTTCGCGGAACTGGTCGAGCGCGCCGACGAGGTCAAGGGCAAGGCCGGGCAGAACCTCCGCGACCATCTGGAATCGGTCAAGCTCAACCGTCGGCTCACCGAGCTGGAGCGTCAGGTGGAGCTGCCGAAGACGGTCGCCGACCTGGAGCGCATCCCGTACGACCGCAAGAGCGTCGCGCTGATCCTGGACACCCTGGAGATCCGCAACCCGTCCCTGCGTGAGCGGCTGTTCGCCGTCGACCCGGGCGCCGAGGAGGCCGAGACCACCGTGGTCGCGGTCGGCGGCGTGGAACTGGACGGCGCCGTGCTCGGCACCGGAGAGCTGGGCCCCTGGCTCGCCGAGCACGGCACACGGCCCCTGGGCGTCGCCACCGTCGACACCTGGGCGCTCGGCACCGGCTCGGTCGCCGAGGTGGCGCTCGCCGCGGCCGACGGGCCCGCCGCCTGGTTCGACCCGTCCGAGCTGGACGAGGCCGACGAGAACGCCTTCGCGGCCTGGCTGGCGGACGCGGGCCGGCCCAAGGTCCTGCACAACGCCAAGGGCGCCATGCGGGTCTTCGCCGAGCACGGCTGGAGCATCGACGGCGTCGACATGGACACGGCGCTCGCGGCCTACCTGGTCAAGCCGGGCCGCCGCTCCTTCGACCTGGACGCGCTGTCCCTGGAGTATCTGGGCCGTGAGCTGGCGCCCGCCGCCGCGGCCGACGGCCAGCTCGCCTTCGGCGTGGACGACGCCGCAGAGGCGGAGGCGCTCATGATCCAGGCCCGCGCCGTCCTCGACCTGGGGGAGGCGTTCGAGGGCCGGCTGCGGGAGGTCGGCGCGGCGGACCTGCTGCGGGACGTCGAACTGCCGACCTCGGCGCTGCTCGCCCGCATGGAACGGCATGGCATCGCGGCGGACCGGGCCCATCTGGAAGCCATGGAACAGATGTTCGCGGGAGCCGCGCAGCAGGCGGTGAAGGAGGCCCACGCGGCGGCAGGGCACGAGTTCAACCTCGGCTCGCCCAAGCAGCTCCAGGAGGTACTTTTCGGCGAGCTGGCACTGCCGAAGACCAAGAAGACCAAGACCGGCTACACCACCGACGCCGACGCCCTGGCCTGGCTCGCCACCCAGACCGAGAACGAGCTGCCGGTCATCATGCTCCGCCACCGCGAGCAGGCGAAGCTGCGCGTCACGGTCGAGGGGCTGATCAAGACGATCGCGGCCGACGGCCGTATCCACACCACGTTCAACCAGACCGTCGCGGCCACCGGCCGGCTCTCCTCGACCGACCCGAACCTGCAGAACATCCCGGTCCGCACGGACGAGGGCCGCGCGATCCGCCGTGGCTTCGTCGTCGGTGACGGCTTCGAATCCCTGATGACCGCCGACTACAGCCAGATCGAGCTGCGCGTGATGGCCCACCTGTCCGAGGACGAGGGCCTGATCGAGGCGTTCACCTCGGGCGAGGACCTGCACACCACGGTCGCCTCGCAGGTGTTCTCGGTGGGCCGCCTCGCGGTGGACGCGGAGATGCGCCGCAAGATCAAGGCGATGTCCTACGGCCTGGCGTACGGGCTGTCCGCCTTCGGTCTCTCCCAGCAGCTGAACATCGAGGCGGCCGAGGCCCGTGCCCTGATGGACACGTACTTCGAGCGGTTCGGCGGGGTGCGGGACTATCTGCGCCGCGTGGTGGACGAGGCGCGGGCGACCGGCTACACGGAGACGCTGTTCGGGCGCCGCCGCTATCTGCCGGACCTCAACAGCGACAACCGTCAGCGCCGCGAGATGGCCGAGCGGATGGCCCTGAACGCGCCGATCCAGGGCACGGCGGCCGATATCGTCAAGATCGCCATGCTCAACGTCGGCCGGGCGCTGCGCGAGGCGGACCTCACCTCGCGCATGCTGCTCCAGGTCCACGACGAAATCGTCCTGGAGATCGCCCCCGGCGAGCGCGACGCCGTGGAGCGGATCGTCCGCCGCGAGATGGCCGACGCCGTCCAGCTCAGGGCTCCCCTGGACGTCTCCGTCGGCGCAGGCCCCGACTGGGAATCCGCAGCCCACTAGGCCGTTTCTGACGGCTCTTGGGCCCGCCCCGGTGCGGTTGAGGGCGAGCCTGACAACAATCAGCGATGCCCGCCCAGGAGCCCCCAGCAAGCCCCCACCGACCCCCTCCCCACCGACCACCCCCAGCCCTCAGCCGCCCCAGGTCTGAGCCGCACCCGAAATCCCAGCCGCCCCTAAATGTCTGCCGCCCCCATGCCTCAGCCGCCTCCAGGTTTGGGCCGCCCCGAGATCTCAGCCGCTCCCAGCTGTCAGCCGCCCTCATGCCTCAGCCGTCCCCCAGGTCTGAGCCGCACCCGAAATCCCAGCCGCTCCCAGCTGTCAGCCGCCCCCATGCCTCAGCCGTCCCCCAGGTCTGAGCCGCACCCGAGATCTCAGCCGCTCCCAGCTGTCAGCCGCCCCCATGCCTCAGCCGTCCCCCAGGTCTGAGCCGCACCCGAGATCCCAGCCGCACCCAGATATCCGCCGCAACGGCGAGCAACCACGACGGCGCATGACGGCGGTGCCGAACTCACCGCTCCGACTCTCACCAGCCAACCCGTACCCCCCGGCGCCGTCGGCCAGCTCGCACCCCCGCCGCCATCAAGCACCCCGCACAACCCGGCGCCGCCGGCCAACCCGCACCCCAGCCGCCATCAAGCACCCCGCATGACCCGGTGCCACCAGCCAACCCGCACCCCTCGGCGCCGCCGGCCAACTCGCACCCCAGCCGCCATCAAGCACCCCGCACGGCCCGGCGCCGCCAGGCACCCCGCACGGCCCGGTGCCGGCAAGCACCCCGCACAACCCCGGCCAAGCCCCGCAGGGCACCGTCACTCACGTGGCCCCCGCCAGAACGCCCCCGCCCCGCCCGCCCGTAAGGATGCGGGCATGGGTATACGCATGCTCCACCGCCGGACGGCACAGGCGTGGATCACGGCCAGGGCGGACACCGCCACGGCCCCGTCCTTGCCGCCCCCGCAGGTCCCGGCCCTCGCGGCCGACGCAAGCACCGCCCGCATCCCCACCGCCTCAAAGACGACGGTGCGCAAGGCCGTGAAGGACATCGGGCGGCGACTCGGGGGGCCCGCCCCCCGCCGCGATCCGACGCCGCGCTGGCGCCACTGGACCGAGCTGGCCCGCAGCTACCTCGCGCTGCTGCTCACCCTGCTCCCACGGCCGCGCCCGCCCCGCACCATCACCGTGTTCGTGGCCACCGTCACCGAGCGACCGGCCGGCTCCGCTCCGTCCCGTCCCCTCCGGGACCGGCGGGAACCGGAACCGGGACCGGACGCCACGCCCTGACCCTCAGGGCGCACACCACAAGCCCCGGCACAAGCCCCGCGCCGGCCCCGAAACACACCGCCGGCACCAGCTCCCAGGGCCGCGCCGTGGCGCGCCAGTACGCCCACCAGCGGACCGCACGCTCCACCGCCGCGACCATCGCGCAGCCACCGATCACGGCACCGGCCCACCACCGGTCCCGTACGGACAGGACCGGCACCCCCACCGGTTCGCGCGCGGGCGCCCGCCGTACCGCGCGCAGGACGAACGCGGCGATCACGAGCGCGGCCAGCGCCGAGCCGCCGTACTGCAGGTACCAGTACAGCGGCGCGCCCGCCAGGTCCCGGTCGAGCGCCGGGACCAGCCGTGTGCCCCAGCGGCCGTGGTGCGTGAACGCGTCCCACCCCACATGGGTCAGCGCACCGAGGACGGCGGACACGTACCACCACGCCACCGTGGCCGGCCGCACGCGCGCGCGTGGCGCCCCGCACCGAAGCAGCGCCGCGGCCGGTGCCCGGTACGCCCGTGGCAGCAGCGCCACCAGCGGCTCGCGCACCAGCAGCCACAGCCCCACGAGCGCCCACGCGGTCAGCACGTCGACGCCGAGGACGCCGCCCAGCGAGTGCGTGACCGCCCCGAACCGCATCGCGTCCGGCAGGACGCTCGCCGCGTAGAAGGTCATGTCGGGGGCGAAGGACCCGGCGACGAGCACCGCGGGCACCAGCCGCCCCCGCCCGGTCCCGTCCGCGCGCACCGCGGGCAGCACGGCGGCGGCGTGGCTGAGAGTGAACGGCAACGAGGGCCCCCTGAAGCGGTCGTCGGCCGCTGCGCCGACCCAGTGATCGCGTCTGCCAAGTATGGGGGACTTCCGCCACCGCAACGGCATATGGCCAACCGGTGAAAACCGGGCTGCAACGGGTGCCCGAGCAAAGCCAGTTGCCGTAGGGTCACCTGGGTCGCCGCCGTGACGCAGGGCCGGACGGATCACCGGGCGTACAGGCACGGCGCAGCGGGGCAACCACTGCCCCGGGTCAACCGTCACAACAGAGCGAGCAGGCAGTCGGAGACGGGCGCCGGGGCGTCCACGGGAGGGGTTCACTCTATGGCGGCGCATTTCGGCAGGAGGCTGCGTAAGGGGGCGGCGACGACCGCGGCGGCCGCGGCGGCGGTCGCTGCTCTCTCGGCGTCCCAGGCCCCGGGCGGTACGGCCGACCCCGACCAGCGGGCCGCCGCGGGCACCAGTGCCTCCGCATCGGAGAAGGACACCGAGCACAACGCCACGGGCAACTCGCCGTACTACACGGACCTGCCGCCCCTCAACAGCCCGAGCCCCAGCCCGTCGTCGAGCGCCGGTACCCCGGTCACCCAGGGCGATACCGAGGCCGGCATACCGGCCACCGTGCTGGACGCCTACAAGAAGGCCGCGGCGAAGCTGCGCTCCGCCAAGCCGGGCTGCAACCTGCCCTGGGAACTGCTCGCCGCCATCGGCAAGGTCGAGTCCGGCCAGGCCCGCGGCGGCCGGGTCAACGCGGACGGCACCACCCTGAGCCCGATTCTCGGCCCGCAGCTCGACGGCAACGGCTTCGCGCTCATCAAGGACACCGACAACGGCGAGTACGACGGCAACAGCCTGTACGACCAGGCCGTGGGCCCCTTGCAGTTCATCCCGTCCACCTGGGCCTGGGCGGGCCGCGACGGCAACGGCGACGGCAAGAAGGACCCCAACAACATCTACGACGCGGCGCTCGCGGCCGGCCACTACCTGTGCCGCTACGGCTGGGACCTGTCGGTGCAGGCCGACCTCGACCGGGCGATCCTCAGCTACAACAACTCGCAGGACTACCTCAACACCGTCCTGTCGTGGCTGGAGTACTACCGCAAGGGCATCCACTCGATCCCGGACGGCACCGGCCGGCTGCCCGGCAACCGCAGCGACGGACCGGACCGCGTCGACCCCTCGCCGTCGCCCCAGAAGCCGGGCGGGTCGACGCCGAAGCCGCCGAAGCCGAGCGACACCCCCAAACCCCAGGAACCGTCCCCGCCGAGCACGCCGTCCCCGCCGGCCACGCCTGCCACGCCCACCGACACGGTGGACCACCTGGCCGACGCGGGCACCGCCCGGCTCTCCGCGATGGCCGGCGACACCTTCACCAAGAAGATCAGCACACGCGCCGAGACCAAGGCCGACGCGGCCGTCGGCAAGGTCCGTGTCCGGTTCACCCTGATCGGTGACACCGACGCCACCTTCGCCGGCGGCGAGCGCGTCGCCACGGTCGCCACCGACAGCAAGGGCGTGGCCGTCGCGCCGGCGCTGAAGGCGGGCCAGAAGACCGGCGACTTCGCGGTCCGGGCCGCCGTGGTGGGCCGCCCGACGGTCAAGGCCCTCGACTACACGGCGACGGTCACCGCACGCGCGGCCGACGCCCTGGCCCGCACCGGAGAAGCCCCGCTGACCTGCCCGGCCGGCGGCGAGTTCGCCGACCAGGTCACCGTGAAGGCCACGTACCAGGGCGCGGTCGCGGACGGGGTCGCGGCCACCGCGACCCTGGTCACGTCGGCGGACGACCCCTCCGCCAACGACAAGGGCCCCTACTTCAAGGACGCCGACGGCAACGCCGTGCGCGCCCTGAGCGGCCTGGTGACCGACGCGAACGGCCAGATCACGCTGCCCAAGCTGTACGCGGACGACACCACGGGCACGTTCCTGCTGCGGATCACCACCACCGGCGGCGCGACGCTGACCGTCGAGCTGACGGTGACCGCGGCCGAGAGCCCGTCCGCCCCGTCGCCGACCGCCTCCGCGACGTCGTAACGGCCGCAGACAGCACGCTCCCTGCGAGGGCGCCCCTCCGCTTTGTACGGAGGGGCGCCCTCGTCCGTGTACGACGTGTTCTCATCTCGCCCTCCCGTTGCTACGGTGCCGGACCTGACGAGCCATCAGTTCACGATGTCCGGCCGGAGTTGTGCGAAGTGCCCGCTCCGTGCCCGGCTGTTCCGACCGTCCGGGGAGGCCCCGTATGCGTGCCCTGATCGCCGCCGCGACCGGTCTCGTCCTCGCGTTCGCCGTGGTCCTCGCCATCACCGTCATGGGCCTGCCGGACGGCAGGACGTCCCCGAAGCCGCTGCTGACGACCGTGCCCGCACACCCGTAACCGCCCCTTTGGGAGGGAGGCCGAGATGCGCCGCAAGGCCGGCCTGGTCCTGCTCGCCCTCGCCGTGTTCTTCGCGGCGCTGTCCCCGCTGGTGCGCTGGTACGCCTTCCCGCGCCTGGCCAAGATCCCGCCGAACCAGTACCAGGACATGGTCCTGGAGGCGAAGGGCGCCACCCTCCTCGACTACGGCACGATGAAGGCACGGAAGGTCTCCGAGGTCACCATCGTGCAGACGCTCAAGGGCAATGTGGAGGCATCGAGGAAGGTCGAGCGGACGGCGGGCCGGGACGTGGTCGTCTGGGACGGCCTTTCCTACGTCCGGGGCCCCGACGGCAAGACGGTCTCCGAGATCCCCGAACGCTACATCTTCGACGCCCACTCCCAGGAACCCGTCCACGCCACCGGCGAGATGGTCGACGGCGACCCGGTCCGACGCGACGGCATCGAGTTCAAGTGGCCCTTCCTCACCGAGAAGCGGGACTACGAGTACTTCGACGCGCAGACCCGCACCACCAGCCCCATCCACTACCAGGGCACCCGGAACTTCCGCGGGCTGCCCGTCTACCTCTTCGAACAGACCGTCCCCTGGACCAAGGTCCGCTTCCCCAAGTCCCTGCCCGTCGAGGGCATCACCCCGGAGTCGGTCGCCAAGACCGGCACGACCCGCTGGTACACCACGGTCCGCAAGTTCTTGGTCGAGCCCGTCACCGGCGCGCCCGTCTACGGCGAGGAGATCCACAAGGAGGAGCTGCGCGGCGGCACCCTGCTCGGCGGCCGGGACCGGGTGACGGCGTTCGCCGGCCATGTGAAGATGCGCGAGGACTACATCGCGCACACGGTGTCCCTGGTCAAGCACAACCGGACCGTCGTCCTGCTGCTGACGTCCCACCTGCCCTGGGGATTCCTGTCCCTCGGCGTCCTGCTGCTCGCCCTCTCCCTCTGCCTGGAGGCACGCGGCCGCCGACCGGAAGAACCCGCGCGGGCCGACGCGTCCGAACCGGAGCCGGTCGGCGCCTGAACCGGTCAGTTCCTGAGCCGGTCGGCGCCTGAACCAATCGGTTCCTGAGCCGGTCGGTTTCCGGGCCGGTCAGCGCCTGAGGCGGGCGTTGGTGTGCCGGGTCGGCTCGGCCGTGGCCGGGTCCTCGGGCCACGGATGCCTCGGGTACCGACCGCGCAGCTCCGCCCGCACGCCCCGGTAGCCGTCCTTCCAGAAGGAGGCCAGGTCGGCGGTGACCGCGGCGGGCCGCCCGGCGGGGGAGAGGAGATGCACCAGCAACGGCACCCCGGCGACGGCCGGCGACTCGTGCAGCCCGAACATCTCCTGCAGCTTCACCGCGAGGACGGGTTGTTCCGGGTTGCCGTAGTCGATCCGGATCCGGGACCCGCTGGGGACGGTGATCCGTTCCGGGGCCAGCTCGTCCAGGCGCCCGGCCGTGCCGTCCGCCCACGGCAGCAGCCGCGCAAGCGCCTGCCCGGCGTCGATCCGTGCGAGGTCCGCACGGCGCCGGGCCCGCCCCAGCTCCGGCTCCAGCCACTCCTGCACGCGCGCGTGCAGAGCATCGTCCGACACATCCGGCCAGGGCTCGCCCAAGTGCCGCCGCAGAAAGGCCAGCCGCTGCCGCAGCACGCCCGCCTCCGCGGACCACTTCAGCAGTCCCAGCCCCTCCTGGCGCAGTCCGTCCAGCAGTGCCTCGCGCACCAGGGCGGGCGCGGCGTCCGGCAGCGCCCGCACGGCAAGCTCCACGGCGCCCAACCGCTCGACCCGGCGCGCCACGACGTCCCCGTCGGCCCAGCGCACCTCGTCGTGCCCGTCCAGCAGCGCCCCGCCCGCGAGCCGGGCCACGTCCTCGTCCACCACCGCCCCGAGCCGCACGCGCGCGTGGCCCTTGCCCACGGGGCGGTCCGCGGCGGCGACGGCGAGCCATGCGCAGCCGCGCAGCGCCGAACCCTCAGCGGCCTCCGCCCGCGTCCCCGACACCATCAGCCACGACCCGCCGGACCACTGCCCCACCCGCTCGGGAAACGCGAGAGCGGCGACGACACCCGCGGCCCGGTCCGCGCCGGACCCCGCCGGGCCACCCGACCAGGCCGGCGGCGACGTCACGGGCGGTGCGGCAGCGTCGACCGTGCCGGGCTCGGTCGTCGCCGGGACCGGGCGGCCGGACTCGGCGGCGACGGCCCGCAGCCGTTGCACCTCCGCCCGCCACCGGCCCGCGTAGGCGTCGCCGCCGCGCCCCGCGGTCCGCACCGCGCCCGCGAGATCGTCGCCGTACGCCCGCGGCGCCTCCTCGCTCAGCAGCGCGACCACCTTTGCCGCCCGCTCCGCGCCCACCAGCG
>NZ_JBEPAP010000020.1:0-126346 GCF_040298665.1 Streptomyces sp. NPDC001508 | reverse complement strand
CTCGCGGCACGCGTCACGCGGCACGCGGCACGCGGCACGCGGCACGCGGCACGCGGCACGCGGCACGCGGCACGCGGCACGCGGCAGGCGGCAGGCGGCGCGGCCGGCGGCGGGCTCGTCGGCCGCCTGCGATTACGCAGAGGTGCGCGGCACGATCAGCGGTGCCGGCAGTTCATGGAACGAACTGTCGTTCCGATCGGGATCGGCCCCGACGCTTCGCAGGATCGAGAGGACGTTCTCCGGGGCCGGCAGGGTCAGCCGGATACTCGTGATCGACGGGCGGGCGAACGCACTGACTGGCTGGTCGTCCGCTCCGACGATCGCGACTTGCGAGGGCACAGGAATACCGCGGTCGAGGAGGCCCGCCAGTGTCAGCATCGCGTAGTCGTCGTTGAAGGCCACGACACCGTCGAGTTCCTTCTTGACGATGGTGTCGGCCACGGCCGCGGCGGAGTCCTGCGTAAGGTCGGCGCCGATGCGTTCGAAGTGCACATCCGCGGAGAATCGCGCCGTTGCCGAGTACCGGCGTTCGGCCAGTGTCTGCAGGAGGGGCTCCTGCGGCACGAGGACACCGATACGGCGCCGTCCGCGCTCGATCAGGTGCGACACGGCGAGCGCTCCGACCGCCACGTGGTCGAAGCGGAAGATGTGGGCTCCCTCGCGTGGGCCCGCGTCGGTCATGATGACGGCCTGCACCCCGCCGCGCCGCAGCGCCGCGATGCTGGCGTCGGGGAAATCGGCGCCGCCCAGGGTCAGCACGGCGAGTGGCCGCATACTCAACCACCTGCGCACGGCATCCTCGCCGGAGGTGTAGCGGTCGCCGTAGAGCATGACCGAGAAGCCGTTTGCCTCAAGGGCTGCTTCCACGTCGTCGATCCACCGCGCGACGAGCGTGCCGAGCCGCCCCGGCGGGCTCGGGATGAGCACGGTGCTGCTGCGTCCCCGGCGGAGTGTGGCCGCCTGCCGGTGCGGGACGTAGCCCAGTCGCTTCGCTGCTTGCCGCACGCGCTCGCGGGTTGCCTCGGGGATGCTCTGTCCCGGTACCTCGTTGAGCACGAGTGAGACGGTGGAGCGCGACACTCCGGCGAGGCGGCCGACGTCCGCACTGGTCGCGGGCCTGTTCGGGCCCTGATGATCTGAGGTCTCGGTCGGTCGATGCGGCACAGATCAACCCTAGCTCACTCGTGTGAGTGGCGTGTAACGTGTGCTCGCACGTGTGAGTAACACTTTCCGCACAGGAGGCAGCCAATGCCGCAAAACATCACCAACTTCGAGCTTGTCAGGACGATGGGATGAGCGTGCTCGAGAGGCAGCGCGAGGTACACGGCAGATACGCCCGCGGCGGCGAAGTCCTGCGTCTGCTGACCGGTCTGCTGGTCGCGAACGCCGCGGTGTTCATGGTCAACGTCGGTGTGGCCGGAGTCCTGCTGCCGACTCAGATCGCGATGAACGATCCCGAGGGCAAGACCACCACACTGGGCTTGGTGACCGGAATCGGCGCTGTGGTCGCCACACTCACACAGCCGCTGGCGGGTTCGCTGTCGGACCGATCCGGACGCCGCAAACCGTGGATCATCGGCGGAGCGGTCGCCGCCCTGCTTGTCTTCCTTTTCGCCCCGCATGCGACGACGCTGTTGTGGATCATCGTCGGCTGGAGCGCCGCCCAAGTCGCGCTCAACGTCTACCAGGCCGCGGTCACGGCGGTCGTGCCCGACCGTATCGCTCCCGAGAACCGAGGGTTCGCGTCGGCGCTGTTCGGGCTCGGCCTGCCGGTCGGCATCACTGCCGGTGTGGCGATCGCCTCCCATTTCGCGGCACAGCCGGACACCGGGTACCTGATCTTCGGTGCCATCATCGTCGGTGCCGCCGTGCTCTACTCTCTGCTGTCACGGGAGAAGCGCAGGGTGGTGCAGCCTCTTGCCCTGCGGGAGCAGGCGCGCGGCTTTGTGCAGGCACTGAAGGGGCACGACTTCCGCTGGGCGTTCGTCTCGCGTGCGCTGCTGATCCTCGGCTATTTCTCCGTGGTCAACTTCCAGCTCTACATTCTCATGGACTACATCTCCCTGCCCGAGGGGTTGTCTCCCGTGGCAGCGACCGCCATCGTCACTCCCGTAACGGGTGTTGCGACGGTGGTGTCGACCCTGTTGGCCGGCTGGCTCTCCGACCGGCTGCAGAGGCGCAGGGTCTTCGTGTGCGCCTCCGCGGTGGTCTCTGCCGCCGGGTTGATCGTCCCGCTTCTGGTGCCCACATGGCCGGGCATGATCGTGTTCGGCGTCCTCGTCGGAGTCGGCTTCGGTGCCTTCATGGCCGTTGACACGGCTATCGCGACACTCGTGCTCCCCAGTGAGGAGAACGCCGCACGGGACATGGGCGTACTGAACATCGCCAGCGCCGCCCCGCAGGCCCTCGCCCCGTTCGTCGCCTCCTTGCTGATCGGTGTGTTCGGCGGCTACCCGGCCCTGTTCGTCGCCGGGGCGGCCTTTGCCGTCCTGGGCGCGCTCGCAATCCTGAAGGTGAGGAAGGTCCGATGACGTTCGTACGCACCGTCCACACGCGGTCATGGGGGAGCGGCCCGCGCACCGCGCTGCTCATCCACGGGATCATGTCGAGTTCGGAGACATGGCAGGAAATCGGCCCGCGACTGGCGTCCTTGGGGTATCGCGTGACCGCATTGGATCTGGGCGGACACGGCCTGAGCCATCGCGGCCCGTACAGCCTGGACGGGTGGGCGGACGACGTGATGTCCGTCGTCACCGCTCCGCCGAACCTGGTGATCGGACACTCTCTGGGCGGCGCGGTGCTCGGGCATGTCGTGGACCAGCTGCGGCCGGCGCGCGCTGTGTACTCCGACCCCGCCTGGCGCGGCACTCCCGGCGGGCCCTCGGCACGGGAGCTCTTCACGCCGTTCAAGCAGTCCACCGCCGAGCAGATCCGCGCCCGGGACCCGCAGTGGAGCGAAGCGGACGTGCAGGCCGATCTCCGCGGTTTCGCGCAATGGGATCTCGACACGCTGGACGCCGTCGACAGCCTGCACGCCGTGGACCGCATGCCCGCCCGCGCCACCGTGCCCTCGCTCGTGCAACTGGGCGGCGACAGTTTCATCCGCACCGACGATCTCGTCACCGACGCTCGGGAAAAGGGCTTCACCGTGCGGGAAGTTCCCGGAACCGGGCACAACATCCACCGCGACGACCCCGACGCGTTCATGGACTCCCTGGGAGGCTGGCTGTGACGACCGACACCAGCGGCGTCGACGCGCGGGTGGAGTCCCTGCTCGGCCGGCTCGGTCTGCGCGAGCGGGCCGCCCTGATGTTCCACCCGGTGCTGACCATCGGCCCAGGCGGCTCCATAGCGGACTTTGATCCCCGTGCCGACCGCCCGGGAGCCCGGGAGCTGATCGTGGAGCGCGGGCTGTCCCACTTCAACGTCGTCGGCACCGCATCGGCCGGTGACCTGGCCCGATGGCACAACGCACTGCAGGACTTGGCCGGCGCGACGGCGAGTGGGATGCCCGTCACGCTCTCCAGCGATCCACGGCACGCCTTCGCGGACAATCCGGGCACGGCGATCCCGGCCGGTGCCTTCTCGCAGTGGCCCGAGCCGCTGGGGTTCGGTGCGCTGCGTGATGCGGACGCGGCCTACGAGTTCGGCTGCGCGGTCCGGCGGGAGTATTCCGCGGTCGGCATCCGGGTCGCCTTGCATCCTCAGCTGGACCTGGCGACCGAACCGCGCTGGGCACGGCTCAACGGCACCTACGGCGACGACCCGGCCCTCGTCGGCGAGATCGCGGCATCCTATATCCACGGGCTGCAGGGCAATCGGTTCGGCGTCGGCTCGGTCGCCGCCATGGTCAAACACTTCCCCGGGGGCGGGCCCCAGAAGGATGGTGAGGACCCGCACTTCGCCTACGGGCGCGAGCAGGTCTACCCCACACATAACTGGGAAGCCCATCTCGCTCCGTTCCGCCAGGCACTCGACGCGGGCGCGCGCCAGGTCATGCCCTACTACGGCATGCCCATCGGCAGTCCCTGGGACGAGGTCGGCTTCGGCTTCAACCGCCCGGTCATCGAAGGCCTGCTGCGCAAGGAGCTGGGCTTCGACGGCATCGTCTGCGCGGATTGGGGCATCATCAGTGACTCCACTTTCCTGGGACACCCCTTCCCAGCTCGGGCATGGGGCGTCGAGCACTTGTCCCCGATCGACCGCATGCACCGTGCGCTGGATGCGGGAGTGGACCAGTTCGGGGGTGAAGCCTGCCCGGAACTCATCGTCGAACTGGTGGAAACGGGGCGGGTCGGCGCGGAGCGGATCGACGCGTCGGCACGCCGAGTGCTGCGAGAAAAGGTGCTGCTCGGCCTGTTCGACGAGGAACGCTACGTCGATCCCGGGCATGCGCAGGAAGTGGTCGGATCTCCCGATCTCGTCGCAGCCGGACGCCGCGCACAGAGCCGCGCGGTCACCCTCCTGAAGAACAGCCCTGCCGATGCCTGTGCCGCACGGCCCACCCTGCCACTCGATCGCGACGCTCGCCTGTTCGTTCAGGGTCTCGATCCCGAAGTGGCCGCCGCATATGCCCACGTCGTCTCCGACCCCGAGCAAGCCGACTACGCGATCGTGCGACTCCAGAGCCCCTACGACCCCCGCGGGATCGGTACCTTCGAGGAGTTCTTCCACACCGGACGACTCCACTTCGACGAGGAGACTGTCCAATCACTGCGCCGTATCGCGGCGGTGACACGGCTGGTGGCCGTCGTTCACCTGGAGCGGCCACCGATCCTGGGCGACATCACCGAACTGGCATACGCGCTCGCCTTCGACTACGGCTCTTCCGACGCCGCGCTGCTCGATGCCCTCTTCGGTACGGTGAAACCGGTCGGCCGGCTGCCTGTCGGCCTGCCGAAGTCGGTGCAAGCGGTGGAGCGGCACCCGTCCGACGCGCCGCTGCAAGGCGAGGAGGTGCTCTATCCGAGAGGTGCCGGCCTGGACGTCTGAGAGGCTGTCGGGCGACCTCTGATCGGGCGGCCCGCGGATCCCCGCCAACGAGGAGAGGGTGCGTCAGCCTTGCACGTGCGGCCCGCGTACCGATGTGCTGGGCCGGACCATCCCGCCGTCGACATCGTGTCCGGTAATGACCCACAGGCACCGCAGCCGGACGTCGGTGTCGTCAATCCCGCTGCGTCAAGTGTGAGGGAGGCGGCTCGTGCCGACATCAGGCTCACGCGGGCCCATCGGCTTGACCGGGGCGGGGTCATCGCGGAGGCGGATGAACCGGATACCTGCCGTTCCCAGTCACGCACAAGATCCGCTTCGAATTGATCAGCGCTCGGGCAGCACACCTGGTACACGAGCCGGAATCCGGCGTGTCGAGGACATCCGCAGGGGCGGTGGAGAAGCCGGTGACATCGGCGCCGAACCGGCTCGCGGCCGGACCCTGCAGGGCAGTGCCCTGCTCATCACCCTTGCGGCCAGCCCGTGTAAGCCTCGGCGAGGTAGGTCGACCCCGCGGTGGAACCGGTCACCGCGGCCAGCTCTCCCTCCTGGCGCCGGACGTCGAACCGGGTGGAGCCCGGCAGTGTGTGCAGCATGGTGGTCATCCAGTAGGAGGGGATACAGCGGCCGATACCCCGGGCCGCCACCTGCAGGGCGTTGACCAACCGCACCCGGTCATGCTGGAGGCTGGGTACCACGACCCCGAGCGCCGCCACGACGTCACCACCGGCCCGGATCGGCACGGCCGCCGAGCACGCACCCAGAGTCATCTCCTCCACCGTCGTGGCGAAGCCGTCCTCGCGTACCTTCTCCAACTGGCGACGCAACCGGCCGGGTTGGCTCACCGTGTACGGCGTCATCCGTGGCAGATCGTCGAGCACCCCGCCCTGGACATCGGCCGGCGCGTGCGCGAGCAGTATCTTGCCGACTCCCGTCGCGTGCAGCGGCAGGCGTGAGCCGATCGCGCTGACCACCGGTACCGAGGCGTGTCCGGAGAGCCGGTCGACGTACAGCGCTTGCCGGCCGTCGCGTACCGCGAGGTGCACGGTGGCCCGGGTCGCAACGTACAGATCGTGGAGGTACGGCGAGGCGATCTGGCCCAGCCCCGTGTGCACCGGCGCGAGCAGTCCGATGTCCCACAGCCGGCGCCCGACAACGTACTTCCCGGACTCGGCGCGGCTCAGCGCACCCCAGGCGACGAGTTCGGCGACCAGGCGGTGCGCGGTCGCGGCAGGAAGGTCGGCCCGGGCAGCGAGGTCGGTGAGGCTGAGCTGCCGGTGCCGCTCGTCGAAGGACCCAAGGATCGCCAGCGCGCGGCTGGTCACTGAGCGCCCGGGTCTCGCAGCGTTACCCGCCATGGCCGGCATCCTCCGATCAGTGGACGGTGAGCGCGGCCGACGGCTCATCACCGCTGCGCACGAACTGTCCACCGCAGCCGAAGCCTGCCCCCGCACAGCCTGTACACCGGTCGGCCGAACCGTGCTGTGACGCGGCTGCATCATCACCCCAGCTGCGATTCACGTTACGGCGAACGGTAGCGGCGAAGTTCACCGGTGGCCAGGCGTGACTGGTGTGGCCCAGGCCTGACCGTAGGAGGATCGTCCTTCTCAAGATTGTGTGACGAGGTGGTCCGCCGGAGCGCGGAGCTCATCGGCGGCGGAGGCCACGCGCTGGATGAGAGCGAGGAACTGCCTCTGCTCCTCGGCGGAGAGCGGCGCCAGGAAAACCTGGTTCATCCGCGCGGTGCGCACTGTCAGCTTGCGGTGGACACGTGCGCCGTCGTCGGTCAGACGCAGCAGGAAACGTCGGCCGTCCTGCGGATCACGGACCTTGTCGAGGAGCCCGCGCCGGATGAGCCGGCTGATCACCTCGGCGATGGTGGAACGGTCGAGGCCGACTCGGTCCCCCACCGTGCGCTGATCGAGACCGGATTCGGCGACGAGTGTGTTGAGGACGGCGAACTGCGGTGAGGTGATCTCCTCGGAGACCATCGTGTTCCACAGCAGGTGGTGCGCCTGCTGAAGCCGCCGGGCGAGGTGCCCGGGGTGGGAGTTCAAGTCCACCGCCGCCATCTGTACTCCTCGAATCGGGCGTCCGCGCGTCGATCCCCTGCGGATCCATTCAGTGCACTGAAAGATAACAGGCGACTCGCGTGGCCGCCCGGAGTCTTTGTGGGTTCGGCCCGCTTGACTGGTTCTACCTGGGGTCTTGACGACCCCTCCGAGAAGTGGCAGCGTACGGAAGCCTCACCAAGATAATCAGTACACTGACTATTCAGTAACGGAGAGATGAGGCTGCACCGGTGGACAAGGTGGTGCCGACAGCCGCTGAGGCGGTGACAGACGTGCCGGACGGCGCGTCGCTGGCGGTCGGCGGATTCGGGTTGAGCGGCGTACCGAACGTACTGATCCAAGCGCTGTACGAACGCGGGGTCGGCGCACTGAGCGTGGTTTCCAACAACTGCGGAGCGCTGGACTCGGGTCTTGCGGTGCTGCTGACGGCCGGCCGGATCGCACGCGTGACCGGGTCGTACATCGGGGCGAACAAAGAGTTCGCGCGGCAGTACCTGGCCGGCGAGCTGGAGGTCGAGATGATCCCTCAGGGCACGCTGGCCGAGCGGCTGCGCGCCGGCGGGGCCGGGATTCCCGCCTTCTACACCCCGGCCGGTGTCGGCACGCAGGTCGCCGACGGCGGCCTGCCGTGGCGCTACGACGGGAACGGCGGGGTGGAGCTGGCTTCGCCGCCGAAGGAGGTCCGCGAGTTCGACGGCACCGAGTACGTGCTGGAGCGTGGCATCCGCACCGACTTCGCCCTTGTGCGGGCCGCCAAGGGTGACCGGCACGGCAACCTCGTCTTCAGCAAGTCCTCACGGAACTTCAATCCGCTGGCCGCGATGGCCGGGCGCGTCACGATCGCCGAGGTCGAGGAACTCGTCGAACCCGGCGAGATCGATCCGGACGGGGTGCATCTGCCGGGCATCTTCGTGCAGCGGGTGGTGGCGCTCACCCCGGAGCAGGCAGCGGACAAGCAGATCGAACGGCGCACGATTTCCACGCCTTCGGCACGAGGGACGGTGAGCGGCTGATGGCCTGGACACGCGAGGAGATGGCCGCCCGCGCGGCCCGTGAGCTTGAGGACGGCCAGTACGTCAATCTCGGTATCGGCCTGCCGACATTGATCCCCAACTACCTCCCGGCGAACGTCCAGGTGGTCCTCGAGTCGGAGAACGGCATCCTGGGCACCGGCCCGTACCCGACGGAGGACCTGGTCGACCCGGATCTCATCAACGCGGGCAAGGAGACCGTCACGGTTCTGCCGGGCGCTTCCTTCTTCGACTCGTCCCTGTCGTTCTCGATGATCCGCGGCGGGCACATCGACGTTGCCGTACTCGGTGCCATGCAGGTCTCCGAGAAGGGGGACCTGGCGAACTGGGCCGTCCCCGGGAAGATGATCACCGGTATCGGCGGCGCGATGGACCTGGTGCACGGCGCCCGCTCCCTCATCGTGGTCATGACGCACACCGCGAAGGACGGCACACCGAAGATCCTGACCGAGTGCGCGCTGCCGCTGACGGGCAAGGCGTGTGTCAACCGGATCATCACCGATCTCGGTGTGCTGGACGTGGCCCCCGACGGGCTGACGCTCATCGAGAGGGCGCCGGGCGTCACCGTGACAGAGATCGTCGCGAAGACGGCCGCCGAGGTCCGCGTCGCGGAAGAACTCGAAGAGATCACCGAGGAAATCGCGTCATGAGCCTGCGCGACGTCTACATCGTCGATGCCGTCCGCACCCCCATCGGCCGCTACAACGGCGCCCTGGCCTCGATCCGCCCGGACGACCTGGCCGCCCACGTCATCCGCGAACTCCTCGCCCGTACGCCCCACCTCGACCACTCGCGCATCGAGGACGTCTGCTTCGGCAACGCCAACGGCGCCGGCGAGGAGAACCGCAACGTCGCCCGCATGGCCGCCCTGCTGGCCGGTCTGCCCACCTCCGTGCCCGGTGCGACCGTCAACCGGCTGTGCGCCTCCGGCCTTGAGGCCGTGATCCAGGCTGCCCGCGCCATCGCCTGCGGCGACGCCCACATCGTCCTCGCCGGCGGCGTGGAGTCGATGACGCGCGCCCCGTACGTACTGCCCAAGAGCGACAAGCCTTTCCCGGCCGGGCACACCGGGCTGTACTCCACCACTCTGGGCTGGCGCATGGTCAACCCGAGGATGGAGCCACAGTGGACGATCCCGCTGGGCGAGTCTGCCGAACTCATCGCTGACAAGCACAAGATCGGCCGCGATCAGCAGGACGAGTTCGCCCTCGGCTCCCACCGGAAGGCGGCCAAGGCGCAGGCCGAGGGCCTGTTCGACGCTGAGCTCGCGCCTGTACCCGTGCCTCAGCGCAAGGGCGATCCGGTGCTCTACACGGCCGACGAGTGCGTCCGCCCCGACGCCTCCCTCCAGAAGATGGCCCAGCTCGAACCGTCGTTCCGCAAGGAGAACGGCACCGTGACAGCGGGCAACGCCTCACCGCTCAACGATGGCGCCGCCGCGCTGCTTCTGGTCGATGAGCAGGGTCTGAAGGCCACCGGCCGCCAGCCACTCGCCCGTATCTCGGCGACCGGAGTCTCCGGTATCGACCCGCACTACTTCGGGCTCGCCCCCGTGGAGGCCACCAACCGCGCCCTCGCCAAGGCCGGGAAGTCCTACGCCGGCCTGGACGTGCTCGAGCTGAACGAGGCGTTCGCCGCCCAGGTCCTCGGCTGTGTGGCCGAGTGGCCGGAGTTCGACCCGGCGATCCTCAACCCGCAGGGCGGCGCCATCGCCCTCGGTCACCCGCTCGGGGCCTCCGGTGCCCGTCTCGCCGGCACCGTCGCGCACCAGCTCGCCCGCAAGGGCAGCGGCACCGGCGTCGCCGCCCTCTGCATCGGCGTCGGCCAGGGCCTCGCCCTCGTCCTCGAACGCTGATCCAAGGCCCAAGCGCCATCAGGACAAAGGAGTTCGGCCACCCATGGCCCTCACCCAGCACGACATCGACCAGGAAATCGCGGCCGAGCACGCCGCGTACCACAAGCGGGTCGCCGACGGCGCGCCCGTCGAACACCACCCGCGGCGCGACTACGCGCCGTACCGCTCCTCGGTGCTGCGCCATCCCAAGCAGCCGCCAGTGGCCATCGACGTCACCAAGGACCCGGAGCTGGCGGAACTGTCCTCCCCCGCCTTCGGAGAGCGCGACGTCACCGAGATCGACAACGATCTCACCCGGCAGCACACCGGCGAGCCCGTCGGCGAGCGCATCACCGTCTCCGGCCGGCTGCTCGACCGCGACGGCCGTCCCGTGCGCGGCCAACTGGTGGAGATCTGGCAGGCCAACTCGGCCGGGCGATACGCCCATCGGCGCGAGCAGCACGACGCTCCGCTGGACCCGAACTTCACCGGTGTGGGCCGCACCCTCACCAACGCGGAGGGCTTCTACCGCTTCACGACGATCCGGCCGGGCCCGTACCCGTGGCACAACCACGTCAACGCCTGGCGGCCGGCGCACATCCACTTCTCCGTCTTCGGCTCGTCGTTCACCCAGCGGCTGGTGACGCAGATGTACTTCCCGAACGACCCGCTCTTCCCGTACGACCCGATCCTGCAGTCCGTGACGGACGACGCGGCCCGGCAGCGGCTGGTCGCCACCTACGACCACAGCCTGTCGATGCCGGAGTTCTCCCTCGGCTACCACTGGGACATCGTGCTCGACGGGCCGCGGGCCACCTGGACGGAAGAGGGGCACTGACCGCCATGACGAAGATCGACACCGGGGTCCCGGAGCGCGCGTTGGCCACGCCCTCGCACACCGTCGGCCCCTTCTACGGCTACGCGCTGCCCTTCCCCGGCGGCGAGGACATCGCGCCCGTCGGCCACCCCAAGACCATCACCCTCCAGGGCTACGTGTACGACGGCGAGGGCGAGCCGCTGCCGGACGCGTTCCTGGAACTGTGGGGCCCGGACCCGGAGGGCAACCTGCCTCAAGCCGACGGCTCGATGCGGCGCGACCCTGCGAGCGGCGGCTTCCTGGGCCGCAACGGCGTGGAGTTCACCGGCTTCGGCCGCATCCAGGTGGATGCCAACGGCCACTGGACGGCGCGTACGCTGCGGCCCGGCGCCCGCGGGCAGAGCGCGCCGTACATCAGCGTGTGCCTCTTCGCACGGGGTCTGCTCGTCCACCTGTTCACCCGGATCTACCTGCCCGGCAACGAGGCAGCGTTGTCCACGGACCCGCTGCTGTCCCGGCTGGGCGAGAGACGACGCGGCACGCTGATCGCCAAGGACGAGGGCAACAGCACCTTTCGTTTTGATGCCCGCCTTCAGGGCGAGGACGAGACAGTCTTCCTGGAGTTCACGTGACGTCAGCCGACACCGAGGGCATCGCTGGTCACGCAGGCGGTATGCTCGGCCCCGGCTGGACGGGCTCCCCGGCCGCCACCGAGACAGGCGACACCGCATTCCTGCGGGCGTTGCTCGACGCGGAGACCGCACTGACCCGAGCCCAGGCGTCCCTGGGACTCGCCCCGCACGAGGCCGTGGCCACGGTGACGGAGGCGGCCGACCCCCAACGCCTCGACCTCGCGTCCCTCGCCGAGCGGGCGCGGGCCGATGGGAACCCGGTGATCCCGCTGGTCGCGGACCTGACCCGGGCGGTCGGCGAGCCGTACGGCACATATGTGCACCGGGGTGCAACCAGCCAGGACATCATGGACACGGCGATGATGCTGGTCGCCGCGCGAACCCTGGCCCCACTCCTCACCGATCTCGGCCGCACGGAGCGAGCGCTGGCCGGCCTCGCCGCCGAGCACCGCGACACCCCCATGCCGGGCCGCACGCTCACCCAGCACGCCGTGCCCACCACGTTCGGTCTCAAGGCCGCCGGATGGCGGTCGCTGGTGCTGGACGCCCGGGACCGGGTGACCTCGGCACGCGACTCACTGACCGCCCAACTTGGCGGCGCGGCCGGGACGCTGGCGGCGTTCACCGCGTACGGGGCCGACGACGCGACCGCGCTCCCCGCCGCCTACGCCCGGGAGCTCGGGCTGCGGGCACCCGTGCTGCCCTGGCACACGCTGCGCACACCGATCGCCGACCTCGCCGGCTGCCTCGCCTTCACCACCGGCGCGCTGGGCAAGCTCGCAGCGGACGTCCTCATCCTCTCCCGCACCGAGATCGCGGAGGTCGCCGAGGGCAGCGGCGGCAGCTCCTCCGCCATGCCGCACAAGGCGAACCCGGTGCGCTCGACGCTGATCGCGGCCGCCGCCCGGCGCGCACCACAGCTCGCGGCCACACTGTACGGTGCGCTGGTGGCCGGGGACGAACGGCCGGCCGGGGCCTGGCACGCCGAGTGGGAACCGCTCAGGGACCTGCTCCGGCTGGCCGGTGGTGCGGCCCGGGAGGCCGCCGAACTCGCCAAGGGCCTGCGGGTGTACCCGGACGCCATGCGCGAACACCTCGGACTCACCCACGGACTGATCGTCTCCGAGCGGCTCTCCGCCGAGCTGACGCCCGTACTCGGCCGCACCCGCGCGAAGGAACTCCTCACCGAGGCCGCCAAGCGTACGTATACCGAGGACCGGTCCCTGGCCGAACTCCTCGCCGAGGAGCCGAAGCTGACGGACGTCGACCTCGGCCGGCTGACCGACCCGACCCGTTATACCGGTTCCGCCGGAGCCCTCACCGACCGCGCCCTGGAGCGACGTTGACCTCCTCCGCCTCCCACAGGATCCTCAACCACCGCGCCGAAGGATCCAAGACCGCTCCCCCGCTGCTCCTCGGGCCCTCGCTCGGCACGTCCTACGCCCTGTGGGACAAGGTGGCACCCGAGTTGTCCATCACGCACCGGGTCCTGCGCTGGGACCTGCCCGGGCACGGCGGCTCGGCCGCCGGGCTGATCGGCCCCGGCGCGACCCTGGCCGACCTGGCCGACCTGGTGCTGCGGCTCGCCGACGCGCTCGACATCGAACGGTTCGCCTACGCGGGAGTCTCACTCGGCGGTGCGGTGGGCCTGCACTTGGCACTGCACCATCCCGAGCGCGTGTCGTCCCTGGCCATCATCTGCTCATCGGCCCATTTCAACGGGGCAAAGGCGTGGGAGGAGCGCGCCGCGCGGGTTCGCCGCGAGGGACTTGCCGGGCTCTCCGAGTCGGCGGACGCCCGCTGGTTCACCCCTGGCTTCACTGTGCCCCGGCTGGTGGACGACCACCGAAGGGCGGACCCGGAGGCGTACGCCGCCTGCTGCGACGCACTGGCCGCGTTCGACCTGCGCGACCGCCTCCCGGAGATCGCCGTCCCCACACTGGCCATCGCCGGGCGGGAGGACCCGGCCACGCCGCCGGCACATCTGCGGGAGATCGCGGACGCGGTGCCGGGCGCGGCCCTCGTGGAGATCCCCGGCGCCTCGCACCTGGCGCCCGCCGAATGCCCGGAGGCCGTCCTGACGGCGCTGCGCACCCATTTCTCCGGCGGCTCCCGGCGTGGCATGGAGGTGCGCCGGGAGGTGCTCGGCGACGTGCACGTGGACCGCGCGCAGTCCTGGCAGACCGAATTCACGGCCCGGTTCCAGGACTTCATCTCCCGCTACGCATGGGGCGAGATCTGGACGGATCCGACGCTGACGCGTCGTGAGCGCAGCATGATCACCATGACGGCGCTGGTCGCGCACGGCCACTACGACGAGCTGGCCATGCACGTCCGCGCGGCGCGCCGCAACGGTCTCACCCCGGAGGAGATCAGCGCAGTGCTGCTGCAGACCGCCGTCTACTGCGGAGTCCCGGCAGCCAACTCGGCGTTTGCGGCGGCACAACGGGTACTCGCGGAGGACAACAGAGACCGGGCCTGACGAACAGCGGGGGCGGAACGCGGATCTGCGCTCCTGCACGGCGAACTCGCCGATGCCGAGCCCAAGAAGCTCCGCTACCGGCTGTTGCACGCAGCCGCCCGACTCACCCGCGGAGGCCGCCGCCTCCACCTGCGAATCGCCGCCACCTGGCCATGGCGGCACGAGCTGGCGAACGCTTTTGCCTGCCTCGCGGCACTGCCGAGACCGGCTACCTGACCAGTGACTTCGTCCTTGACCGCCCCCTACATGAGGACCCGGAGCACCCGACCACGCGCCGGGCCCCAGCCATGCCCACCGGACGAGAAACAGCCGACAGCCGCGGCCATTGCGACCAGACCGACCCAACCCGAGCCGACTGAAACGGGGAGGTTAGTAAATCGAGCCCGCACCGCGATCTGATGCTGTCGTGCCTGGTCAGCTGGGTTCTGTCTCGCCTGTTCGGGGTGTCGCGAAGGTGACGGGGGCGTGGAAGCGGGCGCGACGGGCGGCGCGGCGGAAGGTGGTGAGCACCGCGGGGCCGGCCAGCAGGACGCACACGAAGTTGGTGACGGCCCGGCCGGTGTCCCAGCCCAGGGAGGTGGCGAGGTCGAAGGCGAGGTAGCGGTGCCACTGCTCGGTGAAGGGCAGGCCGGGCAGGTAGGCGATGGAGCTGTTCGGGTCGAGGGAGAAGGGCCAGAAGGAGAGGTTGAGGAGGAAGCCGAAGAGGTAGCCGGAGAGGGAGCCGTAGACGGCGAGCATGAGGACCTCGCGGCGGCCGGTGGCCCGGGGCAGGAAGCCGGCGAGCATGCCGACGAACGCGCAGCCGAACATCTGGTACGGCATCCACGGCCCGACCCCGCCGGTGATCAGCGCGGAGGCGAACAGGGAGGTGCAGCCGAGGGTGAAGCCGAAGCCGGGGCCGTAGACGCGTCCGGCGAGGACGAGGACGAAGAAGACGGTCTCGATGCCTGCGGTGCCGGCGCCGAGCGGGCGCAGGGCGGCGTTGACGGCGGACAGGACGCCCAGCATGGCGAGTGCTTTGGAGTCGATGCCGCCCTCGGCGATTTCCGAGAGGATCACGCACAGGACGAGGACCAGCAGGACGCCGAAGATGAGCGGGGGCGCGTAGTTGGAGCCGAACTTCCCCGGGGCGACCACGAACGGCCAGAAGAACGCGACCAGGCCGAGGAATGCGGCCAGGGTCATGACGACGCCGACGCGCGGACTCAGCCGGACAGCGACCGCCGTCATTTCCGCCCCTCCGCCTTGACCTGGTGGACCGTCAGGTACGGAAGCGGAGCGAGGATCTTCGCGGTCTGTGGCGCGAACACGGGTGAGGCGACGATGACTTCGGTGGTCGGGCCGTCAGCGACGATGTCTTGCTCGGCCATGACGACGACACGGTCGGCGGCGCGGGCGGCGAACTCGACGTCGTGGGTGGAGATGACGACCGCGCGGCCTTCGGCGGCGAGGGTGTCGACGACACCGATCAGCTCGGTCTTGGCGCGATAGTCCAGTCCGCGGGTCGGCTCGTCCAGGAGGATGATCTGCGGCGCGGCCGAGAGCTGGATCGCGAGGACGAGGGCGAGCTTTTGTCCCTCCGACAGATCGCGGGGGTGGCTGGCGTCGTCGATGCCCGCAGCGAGCCGGTCCAGGACGGCGCGGGCTCGCACCTCGGTGCCGGACTCGGTGTCGGCCTGGTCGAGTTCCGCCTTGACGCTCTCCAGGTAGAGCAGGTCCGCCGGGGTCTGCGGGACCAGGCCGACGAGCCGGCGGGCCTGCGTGGCGGGGACGGCGTGGGGATCGGTGTCCTTTCCCACTCCGGTCACCTTCACGCTGCCCGCGCGGCGGGGTCCTGAGCCCTGCAGGGCCCAGAGCAGGGAGGACTTGCCGGAGCCGTTGCGGCCCATGAGCGCTGTCACCTCGCCGGCGTGCAGGTCGAGGTCCACTTCCCGGACGGCGGGAACGCCCCGGTAGGTGACCGTGACGCCGCGCGCGGCCAGCAGCCGGGACCGGGGTGCCGTCGGTTGCGGGCGGACCGGGGGCGGGACGCGGTCGGCGAGGGTTGCGCGCAGGGGTGCAGCGGCGCGGCGGGCGTCGCGGACGGACAGGGGCAGCGGGGACCAGCCGGCCGCCCGGCCCAGTTCCACGATCGGCGGTGCGATGTCGGAGGTGCGCAGGATGTCGGCGGGCGCGCCGATGCGGGCGTGGCCGTCGCCGGGGAGGTGGATGACGCGGTCGGCGTACTGAACGACCCGTTCGAGGCGGTGTTCGGCCATGAGGACGGTGACGCCGAGGTCGTGGACGAGGCGGGTGACGGCGGCGAGGACTTCTTCGGCGGCGGTCGGGTCGAGGGCGGAGGTGGGTTCGTCGAGGACCAGGATGCGGGGGTGGGCGGTGAGGACGGAGCCGATGGCGACGCGCTGCTGCTGTCCGCCGGAGAGTTCGTGCAGGGCGCGGTGGCGCAGGTCGGCGAGCCCGAGGAGGTCCAGGGTCTCCTCGACGCGTTTGCGCATGGTGGCGGGCGGGATGGCCAGCTGCTCCATGGCGTAGGCGAGTTCTTCCTCCACGGTGTCGGTGACGAAGCCGTCGATCGGGTCCTGTCCCACCACGCCGACGACGTCGGCGAGTTCGCGGGGCGGGTGGTGGGCGGTGTCGCGGCCGTCGACGGTGACGCGGCCGTACAGGGTGCCGCCGGTGAAGTGCGGCACGAGCCCGTTGACGGCGCCGAGGAGGGTGGATTTGCCGACGCCGGTGTGTCCGACGACGAGGCAGAGTTCGCCCTCCTCCACCGTGAGGTCTACGTCGCGAAGGGCGGGCTCGGGGGCGTCGTCGTAGTGGACGGTGACCTGGTCGAATGTGATCACGGGGTGTGGGCTCTCTGGGGTGGGGGTGCGAGCAAGCCTGCGGTGCCGGCGAGCAGGATCGCGGCGGTGGGCACCAGGGGCAGTGCGGGCCAGGTCAACGGGTAGAAGGTGGGGTTGAGCTGGGCGGGGTCGTAGCCGAGACCGGTGAAGAGCAGGACGGCGGACAGCACGCCGCTGCCCGCGACGGCCCACTCCGGCAGCCGCCACGGGTCGGGGCGGTAGGTGGTGCGGGTGATCCGGCGTCCGCCCAGCCGCAGCCCGGCCACGCACAACAGCGCGCCCGCCGCCATCGCCGGGAAGCCCAGGAAGGCGGGGGCGGTGGCGTCCAGCAGGCCGTAGGCGCCGGCGCACAGCCCGGACATGCCGAGCAGCATCAGCGCTCCGGTGATCCTTCGGGAGCGGCGGGTGGCGGTGCCCGCACGGCCGTATCCGCGGGAGTCCATGGCGGCGGCCAGCCGCAGGGAGCGCTCCAGGGCGTCCTCCAGGACGGGGACCACGATGCCGCGCAGCGCCTTCATGCCCTGGGTCCGTCCGGCGCGCAGTTTCCGTGCGCGGGCGACGCGTTGCACGCTCTGCACGAGCTGCGGCGCCACACTGATCGCGACGGTGACGGCGACCCCCAGTTCGTACAGCGCGCCCGGCAGCACGCGTAGGGCGCGTTTGGGGTTGGCGAGCGTGTTGGCGGCGCCGATGCAGCACAGCATGCAGGCCAGCCGCAGCCCGTCGGTCGCGGCGGACAGCAGCGCCTCCAGGGAGACCGGTCCGCCGATGCGGATCCCCGCGTACCAGTGGGGGGTGGGGAGGTGCGGGAGCGAGAAGAGGAAGTGGTCGCGCGGGGTGATCCCGGTGGCGAACACCGCGCGGAACACGACCCGGATCGCCACGACGCTCAGGGCCAGGTAGAGGTAGTACCGGAAACCGCGCGCCCAGGGGGCCTCGGTACGGCGGGCGGTGACGACGTAGCCGAGGACTGCGAGGACCAGGAACAGCAGCAGCGGGTTGTTGGTACGGCTGACTGCGGTGGCCAGGGCCAGCGCCCACACCCACCAGGCGACCGGATGCAGCGTGCGCGGCAGACGGCGACCGCCACCCTCCGGCTGCCGGGAGCGGCCGGAGGGATCGGCCGTCGATTCAACGGTCGTACGAGCCATCGCCGTCACTCGGTACGACGGCGGCGACGGCGCGCCTCGTACGCCGCGGCGCCGCCGATCAGCAGCACGAGCGAAGCGCCGGCGACCATGGGCACGATCGAGCCGGAGTCGTGCCGGGCGTCGGCGGCCGGAGCGGCATCGACCACCCTGCTGTCCGAAGTCGGCACGGCCACCGCCGACGGGGTTGCCGTCGGGCTCGTCGACGGGCTGGGCGTCAGTGTCCGTGTCGGGCTGGGGCTGGGGCTGGGGCTTGGTTTCTTCGGCTTCGGCGAGGGGGACGTGGCGGGCCGCTCCGGCGCAGGGCCCATGTCGACGTCGGGCGGCAGCTCGGGGGCCTTGGAGGTGGAAGTCGGCCGGCCGGTGTCGCCCTGTGGCCGGGTGTTGTGGGCGCGCAGCTGGTCGGGGGTGACCGTGGGGCGCCCTTCCGTGCCCTCGACGTTCGTGGCACCGAAGATCCACAGGTCGACACTGCCGGGCTTCGGCTTGTAGAGCATGGCGCCCAGCTGGCTGTACCGCCAGTCGCCGGCGCCTGGGTCGGCGTGCCAGTACGACCAGTAGGCGGAGGCGGGCGGGGTGAGGACGCAGTCGTCCTCCGCGGCGGTCGGGTACTGCTTCCCGCTCTGGTAGCCGCTGTAGCCGATCCGGCAGATGAACGCCGGGCCGTCGTGTCCAGTGCCGGTGGTCTGCCAGCCGCCCTGGTTGAGGAGTTCGTAGCCGGTGGTCGGCGTGGTGCCACAGGAGCGCAGGATCGGGCCGCCCCAGTGACTGAAGTCGACCGCGAGAACCACTCCGGAGGTCGTGGTGCAGCGGCCCATCGCCTGCGGGTCGGCCGTCGCGGAACCTGTCGTCGCGCCGAAGGCGGCGGCTGTCACAGCGAGAGCCGCTACGGCACGGGCCGCTGTCTTGAGGAAACCGGTCACCGCTCGCCCCCCGCATCCACTCGGCGGCGGGCCACGGCCGCCGTGCGCCACCCGGCGAGCACCAGCAGCGCGGCGATCACGGCGAGAGCCCCGATCTGTACGCCGGTGGAGGCCAGCGCTCCGCCGCCGCTGACGCCGTCGGCGGTGGGCCCGCCTGCGCCGCCTGCCGTGTCGCCGGGAGTGACGATGTCGGGGGCACTGCCGCTCGGGCTGGGCGTCGGCTGCGGCGAGGTGCCGGTGAGACTGCGCTCCAGCGTGCCGAAGGAAACTCCGGTCGCGCCGCTCACGGCCTGGGTGGAGGCCCTCAGGTCGGAGCCGCGCTGGCCCTCCTTCGCCACGTTGAAGCCGCCGTCGGCGTTCTGCTGGGAAGCGAGGAACTTCCGCGCCCCGGCGATCTCGTCGACGTACTTCCCGCCGTCGAGGGACAGCCCCTGCACGGCCAGGGCCGCCGAGTTGACGGAGTTGCCGGCCGCCCCGGGAAAGCCGCCGTCGGACAGCTGCTTCGACGCGATCCACGCCAGGGCCCTGTCGACAGCGGCCTCCGCCTTCTGCCCGCCGGCCAGGTCCAGGGCCATGGCGGCGATCGCGGTGGAGTCGACGTCGGAGTCGTCGGTGGCGGGGATCAGGCTCGGCCAGGCACCGGTGTCCTGCTGGAGGCTCTCCAGGTAGGCGATCGCCTCCTCGGGCTTCTCCCCCGCCCTCAACTGCGCCATGACGGCGAGGGACTGGGCGAACACCGACGGCGCGTAGCGGTAGGCACCCTTGGCCGCGCAGGAGCGGTCCGGAGCGGTGCTCGGCTTGGCGCATACGGACTCATCGAGCGCGGCGATCAGGTCGCGCCCGGCGAAGTCGCGCGGGTTTCGGCCGACGGCTTCGGCGAGCAGGGCGGTCTTGCCGAGGGAACCGCCGGCGGCGTAGGCGGTGCCGACGCCCGTCCAGTCGTTGACGGTGCGGCCCTCGCCGTCCTTCCCCTTCTGGTCGAGGAAGTCGACGATGCCGCGCAGCTTGGCGTTGTTCAGGCCGGTGGCGGCCAGGGCGTAGGCGCCGTCGATGGTGAGGCCGAAGTCCGCCCGCGAGGTGGCGGGTCCGGAGGTGTAGTACAGGCCCTGCTTGAGGTTGGTCGCGCTGGTGAGGTAGGCAACCCCCTTCTTCAGGTCGGGGCCAATGCCCGGCGCGGGCGTGGCCGGCGGGGAGGTGGGGGTCGTCGGCGGATCGGTGGGTTCGGTCTTCTTCGTCGTGAGGGTGGCCAGGCTCGTGCCGGTGCCTGCGAGGACGGCGGGCGGGGTCGGGTAGAGGGCCGGGTCGGTGGCGCCCTCTTCGAACCCGAAGCCTCCGCCGGTCAGTTGCTGCCGGGACAGCCAGCCGACGGCCGCCTCCGCGCGGGCGGTGTTGCCGAGCGCGTGCAGTGCCTGGGCGGCGTAGGCGGTCGCGTACACGCTGCCGGTGGTGGCGCCCGTGTAGCCGGGGAAGGAGCCGTCCGTGCGCTGCACTGTGGTGAGGTAGGTGCGGGCCTTGGCGACGGTGTCGTCGTGGCCGCCCGCCCGGTGCAGGACGAGGGCGACCAGGCCGGTGGTGGCGGGGTCGCCGTCGCAATACTCGCCGGGGCGGATGAGGATGCTGGTGATGCCGCCGTCGGTGCACTGGAGCTGGGTGAGCCGGTCGACCGTCTCGGCGGGCGGGGTCACCGCGGCACGCAGCAGGGCCAGGACGGACAGGGCCTGTCCCTCGGCGTAGCCGGCGTTGCGGAAGTCGCCCTTGGCAGTGCAGCCAGGGATGGGCTCGCCGGACTCGGGGCCCGCCGCGCACACGTTCTTGGTCAGGTCGCCGACGAGGTCGTGGCCGCCGAAGGCGCGCGGGTCGCCTTCGGTGCTCTCGGCGAGGAGGGCGAGCCGGGCGGCTGCGGTGGCGTCGGGGGCCTGGCCGGTGCCGGACGGGTAGGCGTAGTCGACGGTGTGGGCGGCGAGGAAGGCGGTGACCTTGTCGAGTCCGGTGCTGTCGCCGTCGACGGCGGCAAGGGCGTAGGCCGTCTCCGTCGTCAGCAGGTGGTCGGGGGTGTCGGCGCCGTCGTCGACGACGCGCTCGCCGTCGGTGAGGCGGCCCTTGAGCCAGGCCACGGCGGCCTTCGTGTCGATCTGGCCAGGTCCCCCGGTGGGCGTGCCGCCGGGATCGGGTGTGCTGTCCCCGCCCGCGCGGACGTCATCGGGGGTGAAGGTGGGCTTGCCCGTGCTGCCGCCGATGTCCGTGCCGCCGTAGGCCCAGGCGTCGACGTCGCCGTCCCCCAGTTTGCGGTCCATGGCGCCGTACTGGCTGTAGGTCCAGTCGTCCTGGCCGGGCGAGGCGGTCCAGTAGGACCAGTACGCGGTGGCGGGCGGGGTCAGGACGCAGGACTCCTTGTCCGCGGTCGGGTACTGCGTCCCGGAGTTGAAGGAGCCGTATCCGATGCGGCAGATGAAGCCGGGGCCGTCGTGCTCGGTTCCGGTGGTGGTGAACCCGGCGTCGTGGAGCAGGTCGTAGCCGGTGGTCGGGGTGGTGTCGCAGCCGCGCTGAACGGTGCCGCCGAAGGGGCCGAAGTCGACGGCGACGATCGCGCCCTTGGTGGCGGTGCAGTCGCCGACAGGGTCGGCGCTCGCGGGCGTCGTCGTGAGGAAGGTCACGCAGGCGGCCAGCACCGCCAGCCACGACGCCACCATCGCTGTCAGGGCTCTGGGGCTGCTCGCCGCCCGCCCGTCTCTTCGCTTCTGGTTCCCCACCCACGGTCCCTCGTTGTGTGGCAGACGCGCACAGACGTGGCTGAGGGGCCTCCGCCGCACGAGGCAGGCCCGTGCCGGGGAAGGCTGGTCGCACCACGCCGTAGTCCGCGACGGCGTCTGTTGCTGAAGAACACGCTCCAGGCATTCCGGCTCGCCCGGCACTCGCCGGGCCTACGGTTGCGGGTCAGCGCCGGGATTCGACCGGCTTCCCCTGGAACTTCTTGCGTATCAGCCGGATTCGAACATGGTTCACAGACACCGTCAAGGTGGGGTACAGGCCACACCTGGAGTCGGCCGGACGCCTGCTGGCGACGGGCAGGCGCCTGGGGTACCGTCCCGCACTGCCGAGTGGGGGAACCCGGTGGGAGTCCGGGGCTGACGCGCAGCGGTGTGGGACGGCAGGGGGCCGTCCCGAGCCCGAATGCCCAAGCGGCGCAGCACCTTTGGAAGCCGATCCACGCGTCCCGGACGGCGGCCCCACCCACCGCAGGAGGGTTCGGCCGGCGTCCTTTTCACCAAGGAGCAGGCCATGTCCCGTCGTTGCGCCCTCACCGTCGCCGCCGCCCTCGGCGCCTTCGCGCTGACCACGCTGCCCGCGGCGGCGACCTCCACCCCGGCCCAGATCGCCACCTCGAAGACGAACGGCGTCACCTACCTCAAGTCCCTTCAGGCCGCAGACGGTTCGTACGCCGGATCGGGGCTGTCCAACGAGTGGGCGTTCAGCGCCTTCGCCGCGGCCGGGACCGCCGCCGTGGACGTCGCACCGGGCGGCGACACCAGCAAGAACGCCCGAGCCGTCTACCGCAACCTGCTCTCCACCAGCGGCTGGCCCTCCTCCTCCCCCGTCGTGACCGACTACGAGCGCGCCACGCTCAACGCCTACGCCGCCGGCATCGACCCGGCCCGCGTCTCCGCCTCCCGCAACCTGATCGCCGACACCTACGCCTACTGGCAGACCGCCGAGGCCGGCTACTTCGGCCCCTCCGCCAACTTCAACGGCACCGTCTTCGCCGCCCTCGCCCTGAACGGAGCGAAGACCCAGTCCGGCCAGACCCGCATCCCCCAGGCGCTGCGCGACGCGATCATCACCCGCCTGCGCGCCAACCAGCACAACGACGGCGGCTGGAACTACAGCAAGGCCGAGGGCAACGCCACCCAGCTCGCCGCCGCCAGCGACATCGACATGACCGGCGCCGCGATGGCCGCCCTGTGCGTCTCCGGAGTCCCGAACACCGACACCGACAACGTGCAGGCCAAGGCGTTTCTCAAGAGCAAGCTGATCGCGAGCAGCGGCGCCTTCAACTCCCTGTTCGGCGTGAACACCGACTCCAACGGCTGGGCCGTCTCCGGCCTCAACGCCTGCGGCATCAACCCACAGACCGGCGACTTCCTCACCGCCCAGGGCAAGACCCCGGTCGACTTCCTCATCGCCCAGCAGTTCAACCCCGGCGGCGGCTTCAAGTACCTGCCCACCGACACCAGCCCCTCGGCCTACGCGTCCATCGACGGCCTGCGCGCGGTCGCCGGCGGCGGCTTCACCTCCACCCCGCCCCTACCGGCCACGGCGGGCGCCCCGCAATGGGTGAGCCAGGGATCCTTCACCTCCGGTACGGCGACGAAGCTGGCGCTGACCGTGGACGACGGCGCCGGAAACCTGAAAGTGTGCTCCGTCACGCTGACGCCGACCGGCTCGACCACCACCCTCGGCGCCGTCCTCGACGCCGCCGTGAGCGCGGCCACCCCGTCCGGCTGCGTCACCGCCGTGACGCCGTCCTCCGGCACCGGCACGATCACCTCCCTCAACGGCAAGGCCAACAGCGGCTCCAGCACCTGGAAGGCCAGCATCGACGGCGGGGCCTTCACCTCCGCCGCCAGGGGTACGACCGTGAACGTCGGCGACACGATCGCGGTGCGCTGGGGCGCCTGACAGTGACAGCGGGGCCGTAGGGTCGCGGCATGCGCATCGTCTCCCTGCTGCCCGCCGCGACCGACATCGTCGCCGAGCTGGGACTGTCCGCGCGGCTGGTCGGCCGTACCCACGAATGCGACTGGCCGCCGCACGAGATCGCGGCCGTCCCGGTGGTGACCGGGGCCGACCTCGACCAGGACAGACTCACCAGCCGGGAGATCTCCGACGCGGTGGGCGGCTCGGCACACTCCGGGTCCTCGCTCTACACCCTCGACACCCAGGCCCTCGCCGCCCTGCGCCCCGACGTGGTGGCGGCCGTGGGCGTGGGAACGGCCGAGGGGTTCGCGCCGCCGTTGGTGCCGTCGCAGTGGTGCGTGCCGCCGGTCGCGGTCGTCACGTCGTGCCCTTGGGTTCTGATCTTCCCCTTGAAGAGAAGCCCGTCCGGCCCCTGCACGGTGAGGGTCACCCGGACGGGAGCGTTCGTGTCCGCCGCGCTCTGGGCCTGGGCGACTGCCGGCACGGACGCGGCGAGTGCGAAACCGAGGGCGGTCGCGGTGATCAGGGTGCGGTGTGCGGATGTGCGGCGCAAGGCTGAGCCCTCCTGTAGACCATGACAGCGAGAAGCAGTTCACTGCGCACGCCGGGTATCCCGACTCACGGCCCCTGCGGGCCGCACACGGTTGCAGGTCAGCGCCGGACTCCCACCGGCTTTCCTCGGTCGCACGCATATGCACGAAGTGCCCCGCATACTATGGGCCGTTGGCGATGGCGCACCAGACCCTCATAGCCAGGGGTGAGGAGCACGGGCACGGAAGCGGCCGACGGTCGGCCCTTTTATGTACTGAGCCTCACAGTCGCACCAAGCCGGCCAACCGCCTTCAAGTCACGGAAGAGCCACTCATAGACAAGCGCAGTCGCCGGGCGAGATGCTCCCGTGAACAGCTCGCGATCTTCGTAGTAAGGCTGATGGAAGTTCTGGACCTGCACTCCGCACGCTCCCAGGTCGGCAAGGGCTTCCTCGCCGAACTCGCCCACCGTGGCGGTGCGGACGAAACCCTCGTCGCCGAGGTCGCCAACGCCAACACGGGCCTGGCCGCACACCAGCTGTACACGGCTGCCGGGGTCCCGCTCGGCAACCTGGGCGCGATAACCGCACGCGACGAGGCCCTCACCGTCCTGCGCGGGCCCCCGTCGCAGTCGACGTGATCTGCATCGACCGGGCGGGCACGATCGTGGGCCGCGGCGCGGTCCGCTGACGGACCTTACTTCCGTTGAGCCACCGTCCGCAGATACGCCCCGAGCCGGACTATGGCGGACGGGTTGCGGGGGCTTTCCACCAGGTCGACGTAGTCGAGGACGAAGATCCGCTTGTGCTTGACCGCGGAGACACCACGGAGGGGAGCGTACGACAGCAGGAACTTCCGCTTCTGCTCGGCGCTCACGTCGCCGTAGTCGCAGATGACGATGACGTCCGGGTTCCGCTCGACGACGCTCTCCCAGCCGACGGTGGTCCAGGAGTCGTCGGCATCGTGCATGACGTTGTTGCCGCCGGCCTTGCTGATGATCTCGTCGGGGGCGCCGTAACGGCCCGACGACAAAGGCTGGTCCTGGCCGCTGTCGTAGAGGAAGACCTTGGGCCGGTGGGTGGGCGCCTTCGCCTCGGTGGTGGCGACCTGCCTCTTGAAGTCGGCGATCAGCGTGGCCGCCTTCTTCTCGACGCCGAAGAGCTTGCCAAGGTTGGTGAGGTCGGCGTACAGGGCGTCCAAGGGCGGCATGATGCCGCGCGAGGTCTTGGTGCGGCCGTTGCGGCACGACTCGGTGAGGATGTACGTCGGGATGCCGAGCTTCTTCAGAGCCTTCGGGGTGAAGCCGCTGTCTTCGCGGAAGCCGTAGCTCCAGCCGGCGAAGACGAAGTCGGCACGGGCGTCGAGGACGTTCTCCTTGGTGAGCCGGTCCTTGGAGAGCCACTTGACCTTGTCGTACGCCTCCTTCCAGGGCACGTCAGTCAGGTCGCCCTCGTCGTCGGGCATGGCGAACCCGGCCATGCGGTTCTCCAGGCCGAGGGCGAACATCAGCTCGGTGATGCCGACGTCGTTGGTGACGACCCGCTGGGGGACCTTGTCGTACGTCACCTTCTTGCCGCAGTTGGTGAGCGTGACGGCGTGGGACTTCGCCTCCTTGGACGACTCGACACTGGCACCGCAGCCGGTTGCGGTGACGGTGGCTGCGAGGCAGAGGGCGGCGGCGGGCAACTTACGCATGGGAGTCCTTACTTGGCGGGCTGAAGCAGGTCGAACAGGAGCTGGACCGCGCCGGTCTCCGGGTGCCGCACCGGATGCGCGCGCACTCCGAACACCTCGGCGAGCAGGGCGGGTTGGAGTACGTCGTGCGGTGGTCCTGAGGCGGCGATCCGGCTACCGGCGATGACGTAGAGGACATCGCAGTGCGCGGCGGCCAGGTTGAGGTCGTGCAGGGCGGCGAGCACCGTCAGCCCGCTGTCGCGGACCAGGCAGAGCACGTCCAACTGGTGAGCGATGTCGAGGTGGTTGGTGGGTTCGTCGAGGACGAGGACGCGGGGTTGCTGGGCGAGGGCGCGGGCGATGAGGACGCGCTGTTTCTCGCCGCCGGACAGGGCGAGGAATCCGCGGTCGGCGAGGTGCGCCACGCCGGTGCGTTCCATGGCCGCAGCGCACACGGCACGGTCCTCGGCGGCCGTGCGGCCCTGGTGCGGCAGGCGTCCCATCGCCACCACTTCGGCGACGGTGAAGTCGAACTCGGCGGACGACTCCTGCGGCAGCGCGGCCAACTTCCGGGCGGCGGCCCGCGGTTCCATGGTGTGCAGGTCGTCCCCGTCGAGGCGTACGACTCCCCCGGCCGGGCGCAGTGCCCGGTACACACAGCGCAGCAGCGTCGACTTGCCGCTGCCGTTCGGACCGACGAGCCCGACGAACGCCCCGCTGTCCACAGCGAGCCGCACGTCCTCCACCAGCCGAATCCCGGACGCCTCGACCGTCACGTCCTCAATGTCGAGCCTCATCTGTCACCGGCCTCCGAACGCGTAGCCGCCGCGCCGCATCAGCAGCAGGAAAGCGGGGACTCCGACCACCGCGGTGATCACGCCGACCGGCAACTCCGCGGGCGCGAGCAGGAGCCGGGACAGGATGTCCGCCCACACCAGCAGCACGGCCCCGGCAAGGGGTGCCACCGCGAGCACCTTCCGGTGGTCGGCACCCACCAGCATCCGTACGACGTGCGGCACCATCAGCCCGACGAACCCGATGGCTCCACTGACCGCGACCACAGTCCCGGTCACCGCTGCCGTCACCAGGAACAGCTCCCTGCGCAGCCGGTCGGGTTGGACGCCGAGCGCGGCGGCCGTCTCGTCGCCCATGGCGAGCGCGTTGAGCGGCTCGGCCCGCCACCGCAGCCACGCCCACCCGGCGGCCACGGTCACCGCGGCGAGCGGCACCTGCGCCCAGATCGCCCCGCCCAGGCTGCCCAGCAGCCACATCATCGCCGAACGGGCCGCCTCGCCCCGGGCCGCGCCGAACACCATCACCGTGGTGACCGCCTCGAAGCCGTACGCCAGCGCCGTCCCGGTCAGGATCAGCCGCAGCGGTGTCAGCCCGTGGGGCGAGCGGGCCACCGCGTACACGAGGACCATGGCCGCGAGCGCCGAGGCGAACGCCGACACCGACAGCGCCCACACACCCAGCCCGGCGAACGCCCCGAGCAGGATGACCGCGTTCGCGCCCACCGCCGCGCCCGAGGAGATGCCCAGCACGAACGGATCGGCGAGCGCGTTGCGCACCATGGCCTGCACGGCGACCCCGACGGCCGCGAGCCCCGCGCCCACGACGGCCCCGAGCACGACGCGCGGCAGCCGGATCTCCCAGACGATGGTGTAGGCGGCGGCGTCATCGGCGGGCACGGTACCGCCGGTGGTCCCGGCCCACAGGAAGCGGAACGCATCCGCCCAGTCGATCCCCGCGGCTCCCAGCCCGACACCGCACACGAGCGACACGAGGAGAAGCAGTCCGAGGCCAAGTGCCAAGGGAGGTACGGGTATTCGCCTGTGGGTTGGGCTGCGGCGCACGGTCAGGGCGGTCCTTCGCCTAGAGCCGCCGGTCGGACCTCACGCAAGGAGACAGCCCGTACGACACGAAGGCCGCGCGGTCCCCTCTCGCAGTCCACGGCGAGCAGTCAACGGGTCGCGCCACCCACAGGCGATCGGGCTCACGCGAACAACCAGGGGTCGCCGCGCACACCGTTGCGGGTCAGCGCCGGACTCTCACCGGACTTCCCCCGCGGGAGGCGTCGGGAGCCTAACAGAGGCGGATCAACGGCAGACGTGCCGCTCCCGCTCCGGCGAATACAGGTGGCTGTCACCGAACCGCTCCGCCCCCAGCGTCCGCCCCACCGTGACCACAGCCGTACGCAGCACACCCGCCTCCTTCACCTTCCCGGCGATCTCGTCGAGAGCGCCCCGGATGATCAGCTCGTGGGGGTGAGAAGCGCAGGCGACCATTCCGCGGACTGAAGCAAGCGGCGGACTGTCTCCCAGCCGACCTGGGTAGCCCTTATTGCAATTAATATGCAACAGCTCTCGGTAACCAATAAGGGTGTGAGGTCCATGACGGTCGGACGGATGCGGACAGCCGCAGCCACGGCGGCGATACTCACCGGCGTTGCCGCCTGCTCCGCCCCCGGCAACGACACGGGCGGCGGCGACGCGGCCGACTCCGTGGTGATCGGCGTGGCCTCCGAGCCGGACACCCTCAGTCCGCTGCTCGGCTACGGCAAGGACGGCAACTCGAAGCTTTTCGACGGTCTGCTCGCCCGGGACGCCGACCTGGAGCTGAAGCCTGCCCTGGCGAAGGCACTCCCCGAGGTCGCCGACGGCGGCCTCACCTACACCTATGCCCTGCGCGACGGCGTGAAGTTCAGTGACGGCGAGCCGCTGACCTCCGCCGACGTGGTCTTCACGTACAAGACGGTTCTCGACGCGAAGACCAACAACACCTCACGCAGCGAGTTGGACGCCATCAAGCAGGTGCGGGCGGACGGCGACGACAAGGTGGTCTTCACACTCAAGTACCCCTACGCCCCCTTCGCGGGACGCACGGTGCTGCCCATCGTCCCCGAGCACATCGCCGGCAAGCAGAACCCCAACACCGGCTCCTTCAACGCCAAGCCGATCGGCACCGGCCCATACGTCCTCGCTTCCTGGACCAAGGGCGAGAAGCTCACCTTCAAGGCCAACCCCGACTACTGGGGCGGTGCGCCAAAGGTGAAGAAGGTGACCATGGCGATCATCGAGGACGACGACGTACGCGCCACCCGACTGCGCTCCGGCGACCTCGACGGCGCGGTCCTCCCTCCCAACCTCGCCGCCACCTTCAAGAACGACAAGGCCAAGAAGACGTACGACGCGAAGACGTACGACTTCCGCGCGGTGACCCTCCCGACGGCGAACAAGATCACCGGCGACCACGCCGTCCGTCAGGCCCTCGACGCCGCTGTGGACCGCCAGGCGATGGTCGACACGATCCTGGACGGCGCCGGCCGCCCGGCGTACGGGCCGCTGCCGGTCGACGACCCCTGGTTCGCCGACGGCATCGAGCGCGAGCAGGACCTCGCCAAAGCCGCGCGGGTCCTGGACCGGGCGGGCTGGAAGGCCGGTGACGGCGGCATCCGCGCCAAGGACGGACAGCGCGCCTCCTTCACCCTCCTCTACCCCTCCGGCGACAAGGTCCGCCAGGACCACGCCCTCGCCTACGCCTCCGACGCCAAGAAGGCCGGCATCGAGGTGAAGGTGGAGAGTGCCACCTGGGAGGTCATCGAGCCGCGGATGAAGAACGACGCGGTCCTGGCCGGCTTCGGCAGCAGCGGCGACCCCGACTACGGCCTCCACACCCTCCTGTACTCCTCCCTGGCCGGCAACGGTTTCAACAACATGGCTCGCTACGACGACGCGGTGGTGGACAAGGCACTCGACACCGGCCGCCACAGCTCGGACGAGGCGGCCCGCGAGGCCGCCTATGACACCGTCCAGCGCGAACTGGTGAAGAACCCCGGCTACACCTTCCTCACCCACATCGACCACGTCTACGTCCTCGCCGACCGATGGGACAGCCTGACCACGCAGGTCGAACCGCACGAGCACGGCTTCGCCAGCGGCCCCTGGTGGGACCTCGAAGCCTGGCAGCCGAAGAAGTGAACCGACTCCCCTGGACAGCGATGGCCCGCCTGACGGGGCGGCGGCTGCTGTTCGCCGCCCCGATCCTGCTCATCGTCACCTTCGGCGTCTTCGCGACCGCCGCCGCCTCCCCCTTCGACCCGGTCAAGGCATACGCCGGTACAGCAGCGCTCGGCGCCGACGCGGAAACCCTGGAGCGGCTGCGCGAGAACCTGGGCGTGGACCAGCCGTTCACCTCCCGCTGGTGGCACTGGCTGACCGCAGCCCTCACCGGCGACCTCGGCCAGTCCAGCGTGATGCGGCAGCCGGTCGCCCAGGTCATCGGCGAACGCCTCGTCTGGTCCGGCCTGTTGTGCGCGGTCGCGTTCGCGGCAGCCGTGCTGACGGGCACGGTGCTCGGAGTGCTGGCGGCCCGCCGCCCCGGTTCCGCACTCGACCGCCTCGTCACATCTCTCGCCTACTCTCTGGAAGCAGCGCCCGTGTTCTGGCTCGCCCTGCTGGCCGTCTGGCTGTTCGCCCTCCAACTGGACATGCTTCCGGCCGGCGGTCTCACCGACACGGCGAGCGAGCAGATCACGCCCGGGCAAGTTGCGAGTCACCTCGTGCTGCCCGCCGGGGTGCTCGCCGTCTCCCAACTCCCCTGGTTCACCTTGTACGTACGCCAGGGCGTCGGCGACGCACTCGCTGAGGATCCCGTACGTGGGGCCCGCGCAAGAGGTTTGAGCGAACGCACCGTCCTGTTCGGCCACGCCCTGCGCTCTGGACTGCTGCCGGTGCTCACGCTGATCGGCTCCCGGGTGCCCGAACTCATCACCGGCGCCCTGCTGGTGGAGAGCATCTTCAGCTGGCCCGGAATCGCGGCGGCCACCGTGGAGGCAGCCACCGCCGTCGACTTCCCGCTGTTGGCCGCGCTGACCACGCTGGCCACCGCCGCCGTACTCGTCGGCAATCTGCTCGCGGACCTGCTCTACGGCCTGTTCGACCCGAGGGTGAAGTTCAGTGACATGTGACTCCGCTGCCGAGCCCGCCTGGCGGTCGTACAGCGCGAGCCGCCGCTCCACCCGGGCGGTGCGCGTGTGTGTCTCGGCCACGCTGGTGGCCGCTACCGTCCTCGCCATACTCCTCGTGCCGCCACTGGTACAGCTCGACCAGCAGGCCGTCGACCTGGCCGCGAAACTCCTCTCCCCGAGTCGGGCGCATCCCTTCGGCACCGATGACCTCGGTCGCGATCTGCTCCTGCGCTGCGTCTACGGCCTACGGGTCTCCCTGCTGGTCGGGGTTGTGGCGGCCCTCACAGCGGCCGTGATCGGTACGGCCGTCGGGGTGACCGCCGCAGTGCTGGGCGGCTGGGTCGACCGTGGCGTCATGCGGGTGGTCGACGCGGTCTCGTCAGTACCCCATCTGCTGCTCGGCATCTTCATCGTCGCCATGTTCCGGCCCGGAGTATGGCCGGTGGCGGTGTCAGTCGCACTCACCCACTGGCCGTCCACCGCCCGTATCGTGCGTGCCGAAGTGCTGTCCCTGCGCTCGCGCCCGTACATCGACGCCGCCGTATCCGGGGGCGCCTCCCAGTGGCGGGTGGCGGTACGGCATCTACTGCCCGCGGTACTGCCCCAGGCCGCGCTGGCCGCCGTACTGATGGTGCCGCATGCCATGTGGCACGAGTCGGCGCTGTCCTTCCTCGGACTCGGGCTGCCCACGCACCTGGCCAGTCTCGGCAACCTCATCCAGGGCGCCCGGGGTTCGCTGCTCGCAGGACAGTGGTGGCCGACCCTCTTCCCGGGCCTGTTCATCATCGTCCCCACACTCGCCATCGCCGGTCTCGCCGGGGCCTGGCGGGAGCGGATCAACCCCCGCCGGCGATCGGAGCTGATGCTGTGACGCTCACACAAGGACGTCCCCTCCTGGCGGTGCGCGGGCTGTCCGTGCGCTTCCTCATGCCCGGTGGACGCCGGATCGCCGCCGTCAGCGACGCGCACTTCGACGTGGCGGCCGGCGAGTGTCTCGCCCTGATCGGGGAGAGCGGCTGCGGCAAGTCGGTCCTCGCCTCCGCCCTGCTGGGCTTGCTCCCTGCGAACGCTCAGGCGGCGGGCGAGGCCCGCCTCGGCGAGCTGAACCTGCTCGCCGCCGACGAGCGGACCCTGGCACGGACAATACGGGGCCGCATGATCGGGCTCATCCCCCAGAGCCCCGCCGCGCACCTCACACCCGTGCGCACCATACGCTCCCAACTGGAGGAAACCGTCGCCGCGTTGACGGACGTTCGGGGACGTACCGCCGTACGCGCCGCTGCCGAGATGGCCGCCGAACGCGCCGCGTTCCCCGCGGACCACCTCGACGTCCACCCGCACGAACTCTCCGGCGGCCTCGCCCAACGCGCCGCCACCGCCCTCGCCCTCGTCGGCGACGCACCCCTGCTCCTCGCCGACGAACCCACCACCGGCCTCGACCGCGACCTGGTGGACCACACGGCCGACGAACTACGCCGCCATGTGGACGACGGCCACCGGGCCCTGCTGGTGATCACCCACGACCTGGCAGCCGCCGAACGCATCGCCGACCGTGTGGCCGTGATGTACGCGGGCCGAATCATCGAACTCGCGGACGCGAAAGCGTTCTTCGGCACCCCAGGGCCCCGTCACCCCTACAGCAGGGGCCTCCTCCGGGCGCTCCCCGACCGCGCCTTCACCCCGATCCCCGGCATGCCGCCCGAACTCGGCGACCTTCCCGACGGCTGCGCCTTCGCCCCGCGCTGCGAGCGGACCACCGGCACCTGCGCCGTCCGCCCACCGACGACCACCGGTATCGCCTGCCACCACCCGCACGTACCGGAGGACCTCCGTGCTTGAACTGCACGACATCACCGCCGGATACGACAGAAAAGCCCCCGTCCTCCACAACGCCTCCCTGACCGTCGCACCCGGTGAGGCCGTCGGCCTGCTCGGCCCCAGCGGCTGCGGCAAATCCACCCTCGCCCGCGTGGCGGCCCTGCTGCACCGCCCCGACTCCGGCACCTTCCTCCTCGACGGCGAACCCGTACGACGCTGGCGCCACCGAGCCCCACGCACCCACCGCACCGCCTTCGGCGTCGTCTTCCAGCAGCCCCGCCTCTCCGCCGACCCCCGACTGCGACTCACCGACCTGATCGCCGAACCCCTGCGCGCCAACGGCCGCCGCGCCGAAATACCGCACCTTGTCGCTGACTTGGCCACATCCGTCGGCCTGACACCCGACCTCCTCGGCCGCCGCCCCCACGAAGTCAGCGACGGCCAGCTCCAACGCGCCTGCCTCGCCCGCGCCCTCGTGCTGCGCCCGCGCTGGCTGATCTGCGACGAGATGACCGCCATGCTCGACGCCTCCACCACCGCCGCCCTGGTCGCGGCCGTCGAGGACTACCGCGCCGCAACCGGCGCCGGACTGCTCGCCGTCGGCCACGACCAGCTACTGCTGAACCGCTGGTGCGACCGCACGCTCCGCTGGGACGATCTGGCCACCGTCGCCAAGGCGCTACCGGACCAGCCAATTCGGTGATGCTGAGCGAGTACTCGAACACGCAGGCTCGACAGAACTGGCCGAGCTGGCCGCCGGGCCGCTGATGTTCACCGCTGCCGGTGCGAGGGTCCGGCGCGGTGTTCCTGCTGCCCTTGCAGCTGAGCGTGCTCGCAGTTCCCAGCCGTCCAGCACCCCGACCGACCTGCCACTCAACGTGCTCGCCGGACCGGGGCCCTGGTGAGCCATCACCGGGCCGGGCACCGGCGCAGCCCGCTTCGCCCGGCTGCTGGCGGCGGGCACGCTGCCGGGCATGTCATCGGCGTCGTCATCCGTGTGTTCGTCGCGCTGGGCCGACCATGACCAGTCCGACGCCCAGCATGGCGCCTCCGATGGCGACGCAGAATCCCGGTCTGACCTACTCCGCCTGCTGGCGTCACTGCTTTCGGCGGACGGGCTCGAACTCGTCCGCTCGGTGGCCTAGCGGATGCTCCAGGAGCTGATCGAGGCCGAGACAAGCGCAAGGATCGGCGCACAGTGGAACGAGCACACCGACACGCGCACCGCGCTGCGCACCGGGCACCGGGCACCGGGCACCGGGCACCGGGCACCGGGACACTGACCACGCAGGCCGGCCTTGGTCGAGTACCTGGCCGGAGGGGACCGCGTTCTCCGGCGTGGAGATAGCTCAGCTGATGTCAAAGATGTCAGTGAGCCAGGCTGAGCGTGCTGGGCGCGGCGTTGGGTCGATCACGCGAACCGCCTTGCAGGCAGCCTTCAGCAGTCCTGCTGCTCTTTCGGTGTCTTCGCGGGGATTGCCCGCGATCCCGACATTTGCGCGACCGTCGGTGATGAGGAGGGTCTCGACCTGTGCTGGCTCGTACTGCCGCGCGAGCCGTGCGGCGAGCATGAGCCCGGACGCGAGTGGGGTGCCTCCTCCGGTGGGCAGGGCACGTAGCGAGGCCCGTGCGCGGGTGGTGCTTCGTGTGAGCGGCAATCCAATGGTTGCCTGTTGGCCGCGGACGATGATGATGCCCACGTGGGCCCGTTCGCGATAGACCTGGTCGAGCACGGACATCGCATGGCCCTTGGCCGTGCGGATGGCTCGTTGGGCCATCGACCCTGATGCGTCAACGACGATGAGCACGACCCGGCCTCCGCGGCGGCGGCGCATGTGGCCTCGTAGGTCTTCGGGACGGATCACCATTCGGTCAGGGCCGGCCGGGTTGTCTCCGGATGGTCTCGGTTGGTTTCTTCTGATGGGTTGCCATGGCGCGGCCGCTTGGACGGTGGGGAGGATCGCGAGACGTCCGGCTGCGCGGTCGGCGGTCACGACCCGGTGGGCACGTCCACGTCGCGGGTTGTCTTGAGGGCTGCCGCGGCGACCTTCCAGATAGCGGCGGGCCGCACGGCGTTCGCGTGATGTCGGCCGTTGTTGCGGCGCCGGTAGCGCCTGTGGTTCCTGCGCCGGCTGTTCACTCTCATCGGTGTCCGCCGCTGAGTTCGGTTCGCTCTCGCCGCCGTCCGCCTGCGGTTGGTCGTCTCGGACTGGGTTCTCGCCGGATTGATCGTCGTGATCTTTCTCCGGCGTTTGTTCATCATGGGTTTCGTCGGCGGGATGGGGCGGGGGTGGCAGTGCTATGTCCGCGCCACGTGGTTCGCAGACATAGCGGCGGACGACTTCGAGCGGCTCGGCACCGTAAGCGGTGACGTCGATGGCCAGGCGGGTGGTGTCCACGTCCAGGCTGTGGTCGAGGAGGCCGTAGGCGTTGAGTTCGTTCACCACATCGGCCGGGTCGGGCGCCTTGCGAGGTTCGGCGAAGGTGGTGGTCGTGGGCTCCGTGGTGCTTTTGTCGCCCATGCCGAGTATGACGACGGCGGTCAGCCGTCTGGCGAGGGCTTCGGGCACGTCGTCGAGCGACGCAGCGGACGCGAGGATCCGCGGGCAGCGAGCGGCTGCGGCGATGACGGCCGGATCGACCATTTCGGGCGCGGGCACGAGCAGGGCGGTGGCCGCTCGTTCTAGGAGGCCGGGCGGGGCCGTGTCTTCAAAGGGCCAGCGGATACCGCCGTGCAGGGCGGCTGGATCGGTTCCCGGTCCGAGTACGGCGGGTGTTGGCTGGATGGTGGCGGAGAGATGGCGCCAGAGGTGTTCTCGGTGCCAGGAGTCGCCCGCCAGGAGGAGTCCGAACCGGCCGCCGTTCAGCCAGGCTCGTACGACGGCGGACGCGGCGGGTTCGAGGTTGCTGAGCGGGTCGGTGTCCGAAGGCATGGTGGGGTCGGCGTTGCGGTGTGCCCTGGGCTGGGCCAGTTCAGTGCGGCTTGTCATGTCAACACGGCGTCGATGACGTGACCAAGTCGTGTGTCGATGGTGCCGGGGTCGTCGAACGGTTCGCGCTGTACTCGGTGCCGCAGGCTGAGCGGCGCAACCACGCGCAGGTCGCCCTCGGTCACCTGGCGGGCTCCTTCCTCGTTGCCGATCTGATAGGTGCGAAAGGCGGCGTGTGCGCGGGCGGCGCGGACGAGGACCACCTCGGCACGGTGCCCCACCGCTCCGGATGCGATACATATCTGCACCGCCTTGTCCAGCACCTGTTCAGGAAGTTCGATGTCGTCCACGTGTTTGCGGGCGAGCCGTATGCGTTCGGCAAGGTCGTGCTGGGTGTCCATGTATCGCGCGGTGAAGCCGGACGGGTCGGCGTCGAAGGCCAGTCTTCGGCGTACGATCTCGCTGCGGACCTGTGGGTCGGCGATGGTGCGGACATGCGTGGACAGCCCGAACCGATCTTCCAACTGGGGGCGGAGGTCGCCTTCTTCCGGATTGCCCGAGCCCACGAGCACGAAGTCGGCCTCGTGCCGGACCGAGAGGCCGTCGCGCTGGACGTGGTTGACTCCGCTGGCGGCGACATCGAGCAGAAGGTCGACCAGGTAGTCGTCGAGCAGGTTCACCTCGTCGACGTACAGGAATCCTCCGTGCGCTTCGGCGAGCAGCCCGGGGGCGAATTCCCGGCGCCCCTGGGTCAGCGCCACGTCAAGGTCGAGGGAGCCCACGACCCGGTCTTCGGTGGCGCCGAGCGGCAGATCGATCACGGGGGCGGTGATGCCGGTCAGTTCCAGCAACGCACCGAGTGAACGGACGGTTGTCGATTTCGCGGTGCCACGGTCTCCCAGCGCGAGCAGTCCGGAAACCCGCGGGTCTACGGCGTTCAGCAGCAGCGCCTGTTTCAGCTCGTCCTGTCCGAGGATCGCTGTGAACGGATACACCTGGTTCATCCTTGTCCAGCCCTTTCTTCCTGCCGTGTCACGAACCGACGTTGTCGATGCCTTCGAGTGCGTCGTCGAGGCGGTCGGCGAGTTGCTCAAGTTCCTTCACCTCGGTCTCGTCGGCGTCCCAGAGTCCTCGTTCGTGCGCTTCCAGGAGCCGGTCGGCGAAGCGCTTCACCGCCGCCGGGTTGAGTTCGCTCATCCGCTGCCGCATCGCGGTGTCGAAGAGGAACGTCGCAGCCGCGGTGGAGAAGATCCACCCGTCGACCGAGCCGGTGGTGGCGTGCATGCCGAACGTGTTCTGCAGCCGCCGGGTGAGCGCAGCGACGCCCTGGTAGCCGTGTTCGAGTTGGGCTTCGTACCACTTCGGGTTGAGCAGCCGGGTCCGCGACTCCAACCGCATCGCCTCGTCCAGGCTGCGAACGGTGGGACGGGCGGCGTAGCTGTCGGCCACCATGGCCCGCGGACGTGCGCCGGCCTCGGCCGCGGTGGCCGCAGTGATCCCGCCCAGGAACTCGAAGTAGTCACCGGTGTCGGCCAGGGAGGTCTCGGCGGAGCCGATGTTCTGGAAGGTGACCCGCACCGAACGGAGCGTGCGACGCAGCAGCTTCTCCCGGTTCTCCCCGGTCAACCGGTGCCCGTAGGCGTAGGCCATCCGGCGGGCGTAGACATTGCCGAGATCGCCCTCGGTGTCCCATTGCCCGGCGTCGACGACATGGTCGACACCGGAGCCGTATTTCCCCGGCGGGGCCGACCAGATCCGCGTTGCGGCGTCCTCGACGCTGATGCCCAGTTCGTCGGCATGCTGCACGGCGTGGGCACGCACGAAGTTGTCCTCCGGAGGTTCGTCCAGCACCGCGACCGCACGGACGGCGCGGTCCAGCAGTTCGATGGTGGTCGGCAGGGTGTCGCGGAAGACACCGGACACCGTGCAGACGATGTCGACACGTGGCCTGCCCAGCTCCTCCAGCGGGATCACCCGGAACCTGGTCATCCGGCCCAGCGCGTCCGCGACCGGCTCCACCCCGATCAGGGCGAATGCCTGGGCGCAGGCTTCGCCACCGCTTTTGATGTTGTCGATCCCCCAGAGCACGAGCGCCACGCTCTGCGGGTAATGGCCGTCGGCTTCCCTCACGTTCTCCAGCAGGGCCTGCGCCGTCGACCGGCCGCGGGTGATCGCCATCGTGGTGGGCACCCGGTACGGGTCGAGGGCGTGGGTGTTGCGGCCGGTGGGCAGGGCGTCGAGCTGCCGGGCAGGGTCGCCGCCTGGTCCCGGGCGCAGGTATCCCCCGTTCAGCGCGTGCAGCAGGGCACCTGCCTCGTCGTTGGTCGCCAGCCGGTCGCGCAGGTCGGACAGGAATCCGGACCAGCGTGCCCGAAGATCAGTCGACGTTGTCGCTACCGCGTTCCAGCCGGGCAACTGGGCCGGGTCCGCGCCGCGCACCACGGCGTCGACCAGTTCGGTCAGGAGGGCCTCGACGCCGACCCGGCCGTCGTCGTCCGGGGGCAGCTGGGTGACCGGGACTCCGGCGGTGAGTTCGCGCTCGAGTGCCACGGTCAACGCGGGCAAGTTCTGGTCGGGGCGCTCGTAGTCGCACGCGGCACGCAGCAGGACCCGGGCCTCCTCGGGCGCGATTCCTCGGTCCACGATGTGCATGCCGATCGGGATCAGAGCCTGCTCGACCTCGTCCAGCCGGCTCTGCAGAGCGCGCAGATACGCCTCTGGCTCTCGCACCGCCAGCTCCGGGTCGACGTCGAGATGGGCCTGCTGGGCCAGGCCCACCAGTTCGGCCGCCGCAGTGGCACGTCGCGCGGTGTCCTCGTGGCCGAGCGCGCCGCGCACACCGTCGCTGATCTCGGCCAGTGTGCCGTAGGCACCGGCCCGGTCCAACGGTGGGGTGAGGTAACTGGCCAGCGTCGCCTGGGAACGGCGCTTGGCGATCGTCCCCTCCGACGGGTTGTTCATGCAGTAGAGGTAGAAGTGCGGTAGATCTCGGACCAGCAAGTTGGGCCAATCGTCCGGGGCCGGCCCGGTCTGCTTGCCCGGCATGAACTCCAGTGCTCCGTGGGTGCCGAAATGCAACAGCGCGTCCGCTCCGAACACCTCGTGAATCCAGGTGTAGAAAGCGATGAAGCTATGGCTGGGCGTCGCTGAGTCCGGCGGGTCGACGAAGAGCAGCGCGGCCGGGTCCTCGTCGTAACCGAACGACGGCTGCACTCCGATGAAGACGTTCCCCAACCGCACCCCACCGATCTGAACCGAGATGCCGTCGGTGTCGACGTCGCCGGGCGGGCGGCCCCACATCGGCTCGGCCCGTTCCGCATGGGCTGGCATGGTCCGTATGTAGTCAGCGGCGTGATACCGCTCGGCGATGTTGGTCTGCGTGTGCCGGCCGCCTCCCTCGTCGGTGACGACGAGGTCCAGCAACGCTTCGGGCGTTTCAGGTACCTCGACGGTGTATCCCGCCTCCGCAAGGCGCACCAGCACCCGGTGCAGTGAGGCGAACACATCGAGATGTGAGGCGGTGCCGACGACACCATGGGCGGCGTGGTAGCCGAAGATGACAATCGCGACGCGTTTGTCCGCGTTACGCATCCGGCGTAGCGCCACCTGACGCGCGACCGTGCCGGCCAGCCGGTCGACGTGGTCGTGCACGGGAACCATGGCGTCGGTAGCCGGGTCCCGGCCGCCGATGACCAACGGCACCGCGCCGCCCTCCAGTTCTGGAATGGCCAGGTGCATCGCCACCTGCGAAGGCGTCAGCCCGGTCCGGCTGGTGGCCCAGTCGGTCAGGGTCTGGCGGAACAAGAGGACCGGAGCCAGCTGTGGGGTGTTCCGCCCGAGTAGCAGCTCGATGTCGATGTCGATGTTGGGTTGCCCATGTGAGCCGGTGAGGGTCAGTCCGCTGAGGTTCACCCAGGCGTCGATGTCGGGCACGCTCGTGATCGTCGACGGGCCGCCCAGTGCTTCGAGCGTGCCCATCCAGCCGACCACCTGAATCCTGCGCGCCTCCAGGGCCGTGACGACGGCTTCCACGTGTGCTGCATTGCCGGCGAGTACCTGTGTCGGTGTCGCAACCAGTACGACCCGGCCCAGCGGCTCCTCGGCGTCGCGGGATGCCCAGTACTCCTGCAGCGCCGGTTCGAACACGTCCCAGCGTGCGGCGACCTCCAGCCGTGGATGCCAGAACCCGCTGGTCGGCAACGGCTCCGGCCACGCTGACGTGGCATCGCCGTCTCCACGCAGCACCGCGACGAGTGCGCGCAGCGCGAGGACGGCATTGTCGATCGTCAAATGCCGGAACGCCTCGTAGACCTTGGCGAGAGCGCGAAGTTCCGCCGTCTCCGGTGGCAGCTGCCGCCCGAACGTGGACAGAGCACCCAACACCGCCTCGATCCGCGGCGGAACCGCACGCCCAGCCCGGCTCGACGCGCCGGCCGCTAGGGCCAGGGCCTGCCGTGTGTGGTCCGGGTCGGTGCCGAAACGGCCCAGCCGAGCCGTACTCATCACTTCTGACGCGTTCGGCACGATGGGCACGACAGCCATCTGAGGGCGGCCGGCCACCGAACGAACGAGCGTCTCGACATCGGGCTGGTCATGCACCCCGTGCACCATCAGAACGTCCGCGTCACCAAGCACCCGGGCAAGCTCACCCGGGTCGGCGAACACCGACCTGTCCAGCCGAATCCAGGCCAACGCCGGCCCGGACTCGTCCGCATACCGCTGGACGGCGCGCCGCAGGATCAATGCGCTGTGTGACTCAAAGCCGAGCGTCACCAGCCGAATCGGCATGGTCGAAGGCATCGTCATGACTTCTTCCCGAATCGTTCCGGATGCAGCCAACGGGCGATCTGCTCAAGCCCTTTGGCGACGTGCACCCCTGCTGTCGCCGACGCATCGGTGGCGTTGACCAGCAGGACCCGCCCGTCTTCGACGGCCTTCAGACCCGCCACGGCCTTGTTGTCCAGCAGCGGCCGGTAGTCGTTCATGCCTTGGCCGGTGTTGAGGAGGACGATCGCGTCCGGGTCAGTGCGTACCACGAGTTCAGGATCGGCCGACATGCCGTTGTCGATGCCTGCCTCGTCGACGGCAAGATTCGCGCCCGCCGCCTGAACGATCGCCGAACTGATCGAGTCCGAACCCAGTATGTAGGGCTTTTGCGGGCCGAGTGACGTCATCACCAGCACCGACGGCCGCTGCGTCACTTTGCCGACCGCGTCGGTCACCGCCGCGACCCGAGCGCGAAAGTCGGCCACGATGTCGTTCGCCCGTTGCCTGGCCCCCACCGCACGGCCAAGTGTCCGCACATTACCGGCGATCTCGTCGAACGTGGCCCAGTTGTTCTCGATCACCACGACCTTGACACCGCCATGGCCCAGTGCGTCTCGAGTTTCTTTCTCCGAGGCGTGCCGCGCGGTCAGCACCACCAGGTCGGGCTTGTAGGACAGCACTTGCTCGGGGTCGATGTGCGCCACCGAGCTGATGGTGTGCGGCACCTTGGCCATCAGGTCCGGATGGTTGCCCCACGTCTTGCTGGTCGTACTCTCGGGCACGACGACAAGCCGTTCGGGCCCCACCAGCTGCACCAGCGTGTCAGCCGCGTCGCTGGACAACGCCGCGATCCGCCGCGGGCCGGCATCCGCACTTGTTGTGGAGTCCGCCGGACGAGACTTCGTACTGTTGCAGGCAGTGATGCTGAACGCGAGCGCCGGCAACGCGAGCATCACGGCGCGGCGGGATCTGTGAATGGTCTGCGAGTGCATCGTTCTTCACTTTCTCGGCAGGTATGGGATGGGTTCGTCAAGAACGTCCAGTGCGGTGACGCGCAACGATCCAGTGGCCGGGTCATCGGCCACGGCGCACCGCACCCCGTAGACGTCAGCGAGGTGCTGTTCGGTGAGCACGTCCGACGGCGGCCCGGAGGTGACAAGCCGGCCCTCGTGCAGCAGCGCCAGACGATCGCAGAAGCGCGCCGCGTGGCCGAGATCGTGCAGGACGGCCACGACCGCCAGACCGTGCCCGGCACGCGCTTGGGTCCGCAGGAGGCTCAGCACATGCAGCTGGTGGCGCAGGTCCAATGCGGCGACCGGCTCATCGAGCAGGAGCACGTTCGGCTGCTGCGCCAGTGCTTTGGCCAGGTGCAATAGCTGCCGTTCCCCGCCGGAGAGGGTCGGCACCGGCTGGTTCGCGAAACAGGCCGCCCCGGTCTCGGTGAGCGCGGAATCGGCGATCTCGTAGTCCCCTGGACGCAACGGTGTGAACCGTCCGACGTGCGGGTGGCGACCCATCAGCACGACATCGCGGCCGGTGAACTCGAAATCGAGCATGGTGTCCTGCGGAACATATGCCACCCGTCGGGCGCGCTCGCGACTCGACATACCCAGAAGCCGCTCACCGCCGACCGACACATCCCCGCCGGCCGGGGCCGTCACCCCCGCCAATGCCCGCATCAGTGTCGACTTCCCGGCCCCGTTCGGCCCGATCAACCCCAGCACCTGACCGGGCTCGACCCGCAAGGACACATCATCGACGAGCGCCCTGCCGTCAAGAACGACACGGATCCGCTCCGCCGCCAGCCCGGTCATGCCTGCGCCACCCGTCGCCTACGGAGCACCAGAACGAGGAACACCGGAGCGCCCAGCAGCGCCGTCACCGTTCCGGTCTGCAACGCGACAGGAGAGAACAGGGTCCGGGCAACGATGTCCGCAAGCACCAGGAACGCTCCGCCGAGCAGCGCCGAGCCGGGCAGCAAGAGTCGATGATCGGGCCCGAGCACCAAGCGCAACAGATGAGGGACCACCAATCCGACAAAGCCGATGACACCGGCCACCGACACCGCCGCCCCGGTCAGCACCGCGGACAAGACCAGCAGGCTGCGCCGGACCCGCACCACACCCACCCCGCCGGCCTGCGCCTGTGCCTCCCCCAGGAGCATCACGTTCAGATCCCGGGCAAACGCCAGCACAGCGATCGTCGCCATGGACACCGGCACTGCCACGATCCAGACGTGCTCCCATGTCCGCGCCACCAGATCACCGTTGAGCCAGAACACGACGCCCCGCAGCGAGTCACTGTCAGGCGCATTCGTCACGACGGCACTCACCACCGCTCCGAACAGCGCACTCAACGCGACACCGACCAGCAGCAGCGTCGACACCGATCGATCGCGGCGCACACTGGCCACCCCATAGACCAGCGCGAGCGCGCCCAACGCCCCCAGAAACGCTGCCAACGGCAGCACCCATGCGCCCACTGCCGTGGCACCCGATGCGATCGCCGTCACTGCCGCGACCGCCGCCCCGCTGGACACACCGAGCACCCCGGGTTCGGCCAATGGGTTGCGGAACAGCGCCTGCATCACCGCACCTGCCACACCAAGCGCCGACCCTACGAACAAGCCCACAAGGACCCGCGGCAACCGGATCTGCTCGATCACAGCAGCCGATTCACCTGCCCGGCCCCCCGCAAGCGTCCTGACGGTCTCACCCAACGGAATACTGACCGGCCCCACCGAGACAGCCAGCACGACTGAGCCCGCCACCAACGCGCCCAGCATCCCGACGACCCCAATGGCCCGCACAGAAGGACCAGCGGCTCGACGCCCACGTCCACGATCCGGCACCTGCACCGCTGATGGCACCGAACCGGCGACAGTCTCGCAACGGCTGACCGACGACCGAGAGTCCACGGGAATCCTTATCGATAATGACTATCATTCTCACGCGAGCCTAGTATGAACGCCAGAGTTGGCGCAAACTCACCCACCTTCAGCGGCCCGGGTGGAACGCCGCCGCCCCACCGATGCGGAGGGCGCAGCGCTCTGCGTCGCCGGCGCGCCGGCGACGCCTCGTCGTCACGAGTTGGAGCCTCCAGGGGCGATATGCCTCTGGGGGGCGGCGGTGCAGTCGCAGCCGACTTCGAGCAGCCCCAGGGCAGGGTTGGCCCGGCGGGCCTCCAGGCCCGCGACGTGCAGGGCGTAGCCATAGAGCAGCCGCCCAGTTCGCCCAAGTAGTCCGCCACGTCCGGGATTCCGGCCTGCCCTCGTCCGCGCCGACTGCACCCTTCTGGGTCAGGCCGGTGGCGGCCGGCGCGTTGATGAGCAGCTTTTGGACAGCGGTACAGGGGAATGCGCACGGATCTGCCGGTCGAGCAGCTGCCCCTGGGTGGACACGCGGGCGTATCCCACGAGGCTGCCGGTCCGTACGGCCGGAACGGGTGCGAGGAGATTTGCGGTGTCGTCGTCCTGAGGTGGCTGCACCCGCCAGATCGGCCCTCGGCAGTATAGGAACGAGAAATAGCAGTAGCGGCTGACTGGACGTCGAGGCCGAACGCCGGTTCTGGAAGCGGGACATGGCCGTCAATGTCGTGGGTGTTCTGGTCGTGGCGGCGGCCGTGGTGGGGGTGGTCGCGCTGTAACGCGGGAGCCTGGCTATCGTCCTGCCATGGACCCACTCACGTTTGACTACATGGACCTGCATCTGCGCGTGGACCGGGGGGTGTTCGAACTGTTCAGCGTGGGTAGATCCGAGCTCCGGGTGCCGCTGCGGTGGCTCGGGGCCGTGGTGCATTACAAGAAGCCCGACAAACCAGGCCAATTGTTCATCGGCACCGTACGCGATCCGAACGCCGTGCTCTACGGCACCGACCCGGCCGCCTTCTGGTACTCCACCTCGCCCGCGTTCCGGGTGCCGCCCGGTGATGAGCCGTTGTTCCGTGCCTACTTCACCGAGGTGGCCGTGCTCGCCGACCGGAGGGTGGTCTGACATCGGCCTCGGGGAACATCGGTGCAGCGATTGTCGATGGGAACGATCATTGTCGGCCAGCACAGTGATCCACTCCGCCGCTGGGGTTCGGAAGGAACGCCTCCGGGCCTGCCCCGGGGCTGGCTACGGTCCGGCTCGTGCAACCCTGCCACGCACCGGTCGGGGCCAGTGCGGGCTGGAGGCGGTCGAAGACCATGCGAGTCCCAGCGGCGACCCCAGTGCCACCAGGGTCCGCACACCGTGCCCGTCGAGGACGCACAACGTTTCGTAGGCCACCGCCGAGCCCAGCGAATGCGCCACCACCACCCGGGTGTCGTCGCCGATCGCCGCCGACACGCGGTCCCGGACCGCCTGCCGCAGTTCCGGCTCCAGCAGATACCGGCGGGTCTGCCTCACGTCGAAGACGAGCGCCCGCAGCGCGGGGCCGGAGAAGAACCGCGACCGTGACAAGGCGCGAAGCGCGGCCTGCACCGAGCGCGGCGTACGCGCCAGGGTGTCGCCGTCCGGCGGTACGGCCCGGTCGTCCATCGCCGCGGCGGCCTGCCACCAGGCGAACAACAGGTCGTGCTCGAACCCGTCCTCCACATCGGCGGCACCGTACACGGGATCGCCGACCGCCGGCGTTTGGCCAAGCGGCCGGAACAGGTCCCCGTAGAAGCCCATGGCCAGGTCACCGCGTGCCAGCGCGGGACCGCCGACCCGGCGCAGCCCGTCGAGCAGCGCCGGACGCCAGTCCTTCAACAGGCTCTCTTCGCCGAGCAGTTGTTTGCCCACGCCATGAACACCGACCACACGTGCCATGCCCCCCACAACCGTGTCGGCCCGCCGGGACCACTGTAGAAGCGCACGACGCCGCCGGCACCGGTGCGTACGTAGCGGTCCCACCGCGAGACGAGCCCCGCAAGGCGGATCGCCACAGCAGCCACCCGGCCATCGCCCCGGCTGCCTCCCGCCCGGACTCGCCTGAGCGGGAGGCGGCACCCGCGACACCACGCCGGACGGCTGCCTCTCCGACTCTCGGCGATCATGCGCAACACACCCGTGCTGCCACGGAAGCACGACCGTCGGACTTCCAGCCGGACCGGTTCACCTGTGGCAGGGGCCAGATCGACTGAGACGGGACATCCGACAAGGCGACCTCGCAGGGGGTTGCCCTCACTTAATTGACGGCCTGTCAGATAACATCAAACGCGCAGGTCAGTGCGGTGGTGGATCATGATGGAGCGGGAGCCTTCCAAGCACCTGCTCCATCGGTTCACGCTGCGTCAGCCACACAGCTCGACGACGCACGAGAAACGGCACGGGAAAACCTTCCGCACCGTGCGTTCACACCTACGCAGCGGGCGCCACAGACGAATGGCGAGTGGCGCTGCGCCAGCCCACCCTGGCGGACGTCGCCCGGCTGACGGGCCTTCCGGTGGAGCGCGGGGCCGAAGGAATCATGCTTGTCGACACCATAGGACATTGCACGGGCAAGCGCTTCCCGGGTCGCGGCGGCGCGACCAACCGGACCGCCGGACTGCTGCTCGCGAAGATTGCAGACTTGCAGGAAGACCGGACCGGTCCAGAAACCTGCAGTACCCCCTGCCTTCCGAGCCAGGGGGTGCACGTGGCCCTGCTGTACCGCATCGATCTGGCACTGCCCTCGCTGGCAACTGACGTCCTTGATCTCACTCGACCAGGACAAGCGCATGTCGCGCAGTCCACAGGGTCACCGTGCTCGCGAGAGTACGCTGCACCGGCAGTTCCTCTGACCGGCAGAAGTCGCCACTGGCCGACCGCGCGCGATTGAGCAGGTGTGTCGGCGGCCGTGCCCCTGCGCCCGTGTCATCGTGGAGCTCAGTAGCTGATCCGGTACCTCTCAAGCACACTCTCGTGTATGTCGATGCCGAGGCCGGGCCGTGCAGGCGGGTTGAACCGGCCCTTTGTGGGTGTGACAGGGTCCGTCACAAGTTCGTGCTGCATCGGATTCTCAAGCGGCTTGATCTCGAACTGGCGACAGTGCGGGGAGGCGAACGACAGGGCGAGGCTCGCGGCCGAGACGACGGCACTGGACCAGGCATGAGCGTTGATCTCGGAGCCGGCCGCGCTGCAGTGGGCGGCGGCGGCCATCCAACCGCTGATGCCCTCGCAGCGTCCCGGGTCGACGCCGACCACGTCCACGGTGCCGGTTCCGAGGATGCGCTGCACGCCCCGCGGTGTCCATTCACGTTCGCCGTACGCGATCTTTGTCTTGGTGTGCGCGCAAAGTGCGGCGTATCCCTCGGGATCGTCCGCACCGAGAGGCTCTTCGATCCAGTCGATGCCGAACTCCTCGAAGGTGCGGGTGCGTTGGATGGCCGTGTCCACGTCCCAGCGGATCGTCGCTCCGATGTCGATCATGATGGCGGGTTCCGGGCCGAGCTCGCGTCTGAGGGCGGCGACGAAGGCTCGATCGCGTTCGGCGTCGATTCCCAGGTGGGCATCGCCGCGCTTTCCGAAGCCGACTTTGATGCCCACCGCGTTCTGTTCTGCGACCCAGGTCGCCATGGTGGCAGCCATGGCGTCGAGGTCGTTCTGTGTGGCGTGGCAGCTGATGAGTGCGGGGACGTGTTCGTGGGCCGGTCCCCCGAGGAGGTCGAGAACGCTTCTGCCCGCCTCTTTGCCGGCCAGGTCCCACAACGCGATGTCCAGGGCTGAGATGGCGAAGGACGCCAGGCCGCCGTTGCCGTACCACCAGGTGTGGCGCTGCATCTCCTGGTGGATCCGTGCGCGCTCGCCCGGTTGTCGGCCCACGACGAGGTCGGCGAGTGCTTCCACAAGGATTGCCGTCGCTCGTGTCGCTTCGGGCCACATGGTCACGGCTTCGCCCCAGCCGACCTGCCCGTCTTCCGCCACGATCCGGACGAACAGGAGGTGGCGTACGGCGTCGGCGTCGTTGGGTTCGGGGTAGGCGACGGGAATCGTCTCCACCTTTGTGATCTTCATCAGGCCCTTTCGAAGAGACCGCTTGTCGCGCTGCGGTAGGCGAGTTCCAGTGCTTCGACGGTGCGTGCGCCCAGTTCGCCGGGTGCCGGGTTGTCGTCGCGGTTTCCTAGCGCGAGGTCGAGGAGGCTGTTGACCGGGCGTGCCCCGTCGTAGGCTCCTTCGCCCGGGGTGACCGCGAGTTCGATCTGGCCGGTGGCGGGGCTGAACAACGAGGCACGCTCGCGGAAGACATCAACGGCCAACTGGCCCTGGGTGCATACGGCTTCGACGGCGAGGTGATGCTTGTTGCCATCGGCTCCCAGGTAGGCGGAGGCTCCTCCCACGCTGCAGATACCGCCGCTGGTGAGGGACAGTGTGATGGCGTCGTGCAGTTCCACCGTGGCTCCGGGCCGTGCCCAGGTGAGGGCGAACGCGCCGTTCGCGCGGGCTCCGGTGAGTCCGAAGGCCAGGGCAAGGGCGTGAGAGAGCTGGGCTTGTCCGTACCCGCCTCCCGATACCGCCGGGTCGGTCCATGTCGCTTGTTCGGGGGCGGTGTCCGGGCTGGCGTCCGGGTAGCTTCCCGCGTCGGTGAGCAGTTCGCGGGTCTGCGAGGACATGGTGATGGCAAGGTGCTCGACGGTGCCGATGTCGTGGGCTGTCAGGAGCGCTTTCAGTCGCTTGATCATCGGGGAGTGGTTCCAGCCGAAGGACAACACGAGGTGGCGGTCATGGCGTCGGGCCGTGTCGACCACGTCCCATGCCTGCTTGCTGGTGATCGTGTAGGGCTTCTCGCACAGGACGTGAGCGCCGGCTTGGAGTGCCGCAGAGGCGTGCTCATGATGCAGGGCCGTCGGACTCGCCACGACGACGACGTCCACTCCGGCATCGAGCACGTCGCGGTAGTCCTCGCTGGCCATGGCGAAGCCGTATCGCTCCCTGACCCGGCCCAGCGCCTCGGGGCCCTGCCGGGATACTCCGACGAACTCGACATCTTGGCGGCGGTCGTCCAGCGCCGGAAGATGTGCTGCCATCGCCCATGATCCGGCGCCGATGACGCCTAGGCGCAGCTTGCCCATGGTGATGACTCCTTTCTGGGGGTGTCGTGCCGGGATGGTTCTACGCTTTGGCGAGACGGAGTCGGAGCTGGTCGAAACCGACGGCGAGGACGAGCAGGCTGCCACTGGCCACTTGCTGGTAGAAGCTGTTCACATTCATCAGGGTCAGGCCGTTGTTGACGACGCCGATGATCAGAAGCCCCACCAGGGTGCCCTGGATGGTGCCCCTGCCGCCGCCGAGGCTGGCCCCGCCCAGGACGATCGCGGTCACCACGGTCAGTTCAAGGCCGGTGGCGCTGTTGGGTGATGCCGCGGACAGTTGGGAGGTCAGGACGAGCCCGGACAGGGCGACGCACAGCCCGCTGGCGATGAACGCCCAGACGATCGTCCGGTTGCCTCGCACACCGACCAGTCGGGCCGCCACAGGGTTGGAGCCCGCGGCGTACAAGGAGCGTCCGAAGACCGTGTAACGCATCAGCAGGGCCGCGATGACAGCCAGGGCCACCAGAAGCAGGACCGGCAGCGGAATGTTCAGTACGGGCCGGGCCGTGCCGAGTGCGGAGAAGTTCGCCAGCGCGATGGTCCCTCCGTCCGCGTTGACATGGGTCAAGCCGCGCAGTATCGCCATCATGCCGAGCGTCGCGATGAGCGCGTTGACCCGGAAGACCGTGACGAGCACACCGTTGACCACGCCGATCAGGATGCCGATGCCTGCGGCGGCGAGAACGGCCACGAGAATGATCTGCTCCTGGGCGATGCTCGCCATCATCACCCCGCAGAAGGCGGCGCCGCTGCCCACCGAGAGATCGACCTGGCCGGCGATCAGGAGCATCGTGCCGGGTATCGCGATGATGCCTGTCACGGCGATGGCGGTGAGCAGGTTGAGGATGTTGCCCTGGGTGAAGAACTGCGGCGACTGCAGCGAGAAGAACAGGACCAGGGCGACGAGTATCGTCAGCAGGGCCGCAAGCTCGGGCACGGTCCGGCGCCGTCCACGGTGCTGCCCCTGTTGCTGATCGGGACCGGGCACGGGCCCTTCCTTGCTCTGCGGGGATGTCTTGCTCTGTGTCACGTTGCCCATGGGGACTTCTCCTGCCGTGGTGTGCGTCCTCATCCGCCGGCGGCGTCTGTCAGGGACTGCGTGGTGATCTGACTTCCGCTGAGTTCACAGGTGACGCGCCCGCGGACCATGACCACTGCCCGGTCGGCGAGTTGGACGACCTCTTCGTAGTCGCTGGTGGCGACGACGATCGCTGCTCCATCAGCGGCCATGCGACGTAGCGCGGCATAGATGTCGGCCCGGGCGCCGACATCCACGCCACGGGTGGGTTCGACAAGCGCGAGCAGTAACGAGCCACGCTCGAACCATCGCGCGAGCAGAACCTTCTGCTGGTTGCCTCCGGAGAGGCCGGCCAGCGCCTGACCGGCACCACCCAGAGCGCGGATGTTGAGTTCCTCGCTCCACCGTGTGAAAGCACCCTGTTCACGGCTGGCTTTGACGACACCGAAGCGGCTCAACCGCGGCCACGACGGTGCGGCGAGGTTCTCCCCGATGGAGCGGGTGAGCAGCGCCCCCTCCCGCTGCCGGTCGGCGGCCAGGTAGCCGACGCCCTGGGCGATGGCCTGTCGCGGGCTGGCTGCCGGGGGACGCCCGAGTACCCGAACGCTTCCGGCGCTGAGTTCGCGGCGCCCGAAGACGGCGTCCGCGACATCGGCGGTTCCGCTTCCCACCTTGCCGTACAGGCAGACGATCTCCCTCGCCCGCACGACAAGGTCCAGACTGTCGAACGACGGTGGGGACGTGGCTCCTTCGAAGACAAGGGCCGGCTCGCCGAGGGTGGCGTCGCTGGGTGCGGGGCGGGAGACCGTTCCGATGTCACGCCCCACCATGGCTGTGACGAGTTCGGCCCGTGCGAGGTCGTCGGTGGTTCCCGCAACCGCTACCGCGCCGTCCCGCAGGACCACGACGTCGTCGGCGATCTCGGCGACCTCGTCGAGACGGTGGGTGATGTAGACAAGTGCGACACCGCGTGCCCGCAGGCGGCGGACGTAGCCGAACAGCCGTTCGCACTCCGGGGCGGACAGCGCGGCGGTCGGCTCATCGAGCACCAGACAGCGGGCATCGTCGGACAATGCGCGGGCGATCTCCACGATCTGACGCTCACCGATGCGCAAGGTCCCGACCTTCGCGTCGAGATCGAGGTCGGCTCCCATGGTGGCGAGGACATCGCGTGCTCGCCGACGCAGTCTCCGCCAGCTGACCACTCCTCGGGTGGCGGGCCAGTGCCCCAGGCTGATGTTCTCGGCGACGGTCAGATCGGGGGCGTCCGACAGCTCCTGAAAGATCATGCGGATGCCCCGGCGGCGGGCGGACACGGGGTCGAGCGCGGAGACCGTGTCGCCGGCGCCCTCCGCCGTGGGGAACTCCAGCGTGCCCCCGTCCGGTGCGTGGGCCCCGGCGATCGCCCTGACCAGGGTCGACTTTCCCGCGCCGTTCTCGCCGAGTAGCGCGAGGACGCGACCGCCGACGATGTCGATGTCGACTCCGTGCAGCACTTCTGTGCCGGCGAACGATTTACGGATGCCGCGCGCCCGCATGGTGAAGGCGCAGGCTGCCGGGGCTTGGTGAACAGGCATCAGTGCACACTCCGGATCAGCAGGTCGGGCGGTAGATGTCGCTGATGTTCGCCTGGTTGATGATCATGTGCGGAACCAGCAGCTTCTTCGGGATGGACTCCCCCTTGACCGCCTTGATGAGATAGGGAACGCCTATCTCGCCGTAGCGCTCGGGAAAGTAGGCGGTGTCCCCGACCCACTGGGGGTTGCTTTTGATCGCGCACCATGCGGAGGGGTCGGCTCCCTGCCCGGAGACATACAAGTCGCCGGTACGGTCTGCCGTCTTGGCCGCGGCGAGGGCGCCTTCGACGGCGTCGTCGTTGATGGCGGCCACGACAACGCGTCGGGCGCCGGGCAGGGTGGTGAGCACGTCGTTGAAGGTGGTGCGTGCCTGGTCGATCCTGTAGGCGTTCTCCGTCCTGAGGTTCTTGACCGGTCCGCACACCGACTCGAAGCCCTTGCGGTATCCGCCCATGCGGGCCTCGTTGACGTCGCCGGCGTCTCGTTGCTCCAGCGAGATGTACGCGTCGTACGTGCAGTCGAACTTCTTCTTCATGTAAGTGCCGAGCGCCTTGCCGGCGAGTTCGCCTGCGAACGTGTTGTTCGCTCCCATGAAGGAGGTCTGGCACGAGCCTTGCTGGATGTCGATCGCGATCACGGGAACGGACGGCCCTGCCGCGCAGATCGCATCGCCGGACTTGGAGTCGGCCTGGAAGTTGAGATAGCCGTCCACGCCTTGTTCCTTGAAGTTCTTGGCACAGGCCAGCGCGGTGGCGCCGTCGCCCTTGGAGTCGCAGAGGATCAGATCAGCTCCTGCGGTCTTGGCCTGTTCCCGGACGCTGTTGCTGACCAGCTGGGAGAAGGGAGCGGATTCGTCGAGTGCGATGAGGCCCAGCTTGAGCCCCTTGCCGCTCCCCGGGTCGACCTTCTGGAAGTCGACTGCTCCGGCCTCTCCCTTCGGAACCTGCAGATCGACCTTGGCCGGGTTCTTGGGGGGCTTCTGGCTAGCCGCACCTCCAGGTCTTCCCGTCGTACACGCGCCGAGTGCCAGCATGGCGACCGCGCTGGTCAGCGCCACTGTGTGAAGTGTTCGAGGCTTCATGAGAACGACCTCTCTGCCGGCCTGGGCCATGCATGGGTCTGCGGACATTCCGGACTGGAATGCTTTCCAGGGCAACTTTCGGTCTCCTCTCAGCCAAGCGTCAACCCCTGGAACACAGATCTCCTTGATTCGGAACGAGAGAACCGCTACGACCTGCATATTTACATGTACCGCAGCTCCTCTCCTTTGAGAGGTTGACCATCCACGTCGGCAAGTGCCACGCTGGTAACGATTCCAGGAGAGAGGTGCCACACATGGCGACCAATGCGCTCGACTCCACAGCGGTGTCATCGCCTTCTACAGCAAGCACCCGACCGACGTCCTCGTCGGGCGTGCACATTCGCGCGATCGAAGCAGTGCCCGTCCGGGCTCCCCTGGCCCGCGAGTTCCGCGGCAGCTACTACCGGATGACCCACCGCGCCACCCTGGTCGTCCGGGTCCTCACCGACTCCGGCGTCACTGGCGAGGCGTACGTCGGCGACGAGGACGCCGGGGCGCGCGAGATCCAGGCCGCCCTGCTCAACGAGATAGCTCCCCGGGTGGCCGGAGTCGACGTCTTGGCCACCGAGAAGGCGTGGGAGGCCGCGTATCCCGCCACCTTCGACATCCTGCGGGACCGCAGGACGGGCCTCGTGGCCCTCGCGGCGCTGGACACCGCGGTCTGGGACGCCTATGGCAAGGTCGTCGGCCAACCGCTGTGGCGTTTGTGGGGCGGTACCCGCGACAGGATTCCCATGACGGCGATCGGCGGCTACTACGGCGAGCCTCTGGGGCCGATCGAGGAGGAAATCACCTACTACCGCGAGACGTTGGGCCTGGCGGGCATGAAGTTCAAGGTGGGGGGCGCGAGTCCCGCCGAGGACGCGGAACGAGTGCTGCGGGCGCGTGCCGCAGCCGGCCCCGACTTCACGATCTGCATCGATGCCAACCAGGGCTATACCGTCCCCCAGGCGGTCGAACTGGCCCGTCGCCTGGACGGCGCGAACATTCAGTGGTTCGAGGAACCCGTGCGGTGGCACAACGACCGGCGGGCGCTGCGGGACGTACGGTTCATGGGCGGCATCCCCGTCTGCGCAGGACAGAGCGAGCTGTCCGCCAGCGGCTGCCGCGACCTCATGGAGACGGGGGCCATCGATGTGTGCAACTTCGACGCCTCCTGGTCCGGCGGACCGACCGCCTGGCGGCGCACCGCAGCGATTGCGAGCAGCTACGACGTCCAGATGGGACACCATGAAGAACCTCAGGTGAGCACGCACCTTCTGGCCAGCATTCCGCACGGGACGCAGGCCGAGTGCTTCCATCCCGACCGCGACCCCTTCTGGTGGACCCTGGTCACCAACAAGGAGCCGCTGGAGCAGGGCCAGTTCATCCTCCCCGACCGCCCGGGGCTCGGCTGGGAGCTGGACTGGGACTACATCTCGCATCATCGGCTCGACGCATGAACTCCTTGCTGGACGACGGGCTCAAGGACGCCCGGGTACTGGTCACCGGCGCGGCAGGCGGCATCGGCGCGGCCGTCGCCGAGTCCTTCGTCGCGGCCGGAGCCGCCGTCGTCGTCTCCGATGTGACCCCCGTGTCCGAGGACCTCGGCGCGCGGGCCTCGGTGACGGCCGATCTTCGCGACACCGCGGAGAGCGGCCGCCTGGTGACAGCGGCAGCGGACACTCTCGGTGGACTCGATGTGGTGGCACATCTGGCAGGTGTGCTCCGTCGGCGCGACATCGCACAGGTCACGGAGGCGGACTGGGATGTGCAGCACGACGTCAACCTCAAGGCATCGTTCTTCCTGCTGCGCGAGGCCGCCGGCCTGATGGCCCGCCAAGGAACAGGAGGCCGGCTCATCGCGGCCGCGTCCCAGGGCTGGTGGAGCGGCGGCTACGGCGGATCGGCCGTCTACGCGGCGAGCAAGGGCGGGCTCGTCTCCTTGTGCCGTGGGCTCGCCCGCACCTACGGCCCCTGCGGTATCACCGTCAACACGGTCGCGCCCGGAGCCATCGACACCACGATGCTCACCGACGATCTCACTGCCGACGCGCTGGACACGATCCTCTCGGCCACGCCTCTGCGGCGGCTCGGGACGGCCCAGGAAGTGGCTTCCGCCGTGCTCTTCCTGGCCTCGGCACGCGCGTCGTTCATCACCGCGGCGACGTTGAACGTCAGCGGCGGATGGCTGGCGTACTGACATGGAGTTTCTGGTCACCCTGCGGCAGGACTGGCCCGAACTGCGGCGCCATCCCCGGCTGGCGGAACTGATCACCGAGGAACGCCGCATCGGGCGCATGCTGATGGACGAGGGAGTCATCGCCCGGATGTGGCGCATTCCCGGACAGCGCGCCAACGTCGGGATCTGGCGGGCGAGGGACGCGACCGCTCTGGTCACGCACCTCGACCGGCTGCCGCTGCGGCCCTGGCTGGAGGCGGACGTCGTCGCGCTCGCCACGCACGAACTGGAAAGCGCGGAAGGGAGGTTCATTCCAGATGCCACACCTCAGCAGCCTCGGCCCGAGCCACCGCACCCTGCGCATCGCAGACAAGAACATCGCTGAACCACCGTGTCCAGCGCGCGTCCACCTCTGTGCTCGCCACCTTGCCGAAGGCCGTGGCCGCGTCGGGATGGCACTCCGCATAGGCGATCACCGTGGTGTCCAGCCGGAAGAGGGTGTAGTTGCGCACCCCTGCGGAGCGCAGCTCGGCCACGAGCTCGGGCCAGATCTCATCGTGCCGTCGCTGGTATTCCGCTTCGCGGCCGGGAATCAGCTCCATCTGAAAGCACACGCGCTGCATCTGAACTCCTCGGGCTGTGGACTTGTCTCGACGGGGAGACCTCGGGCACTGTACTGGAAAGGATTCCAGCCTGGAATGGATTCCAGGACGTCGATCCCCTGCAAGGCCGCTGACGATCCCGGAGAAAACTGATGCGTCTCTCGTGCGCCGACTACACCTGGCCCCTACTGCCGCATGCGGCCGCGCTGGACCTGATCCGCGCCATCGGCTGTGACGCCGTGGACCTGGGCTTCATGTCCCTGCGTTCCCACATACGCCCCGAACAGGAGCACGGCGCGATCGCCTACGCCGCCGGAGCCGCACGTGAACGCGTCACATCGCGCGGTCTCGCCATCGCCGACGTGTTCGCGATCCCGTACACCGACTTCGAGACCATGGCTGTGAACAACCCGGACCCGGCCCAGCAGGACCGGTCCTTCGAGTTCTTCCTCGACGCCGTGGAGTTCGCCCAGCACGTGGGAGCGCCCGGGATCACCACGCTGCCTGGCGTCCTGTTCGGCGGCGAGTCCTTCGGCCAGGCTCTCGCCCGCTCCGCCGAAGGTCTCAACCGCCGCGTCGAACTGGCTGCCTCGCGCGGCCTGGAGCTGTCCGTGGAACCGCACACAGGCTCTCTCATCGACACACCGGAGAAGACACTCCGCCTGCTGGAGAGCGTCTCCGGACTGCGCATCACGCTGGACCCGGCCCACTACGTGTACGCGGATGTCCCGCAGAGGGAGATCGAACCGCTGCTGACGCACGTCCGGCACCTTCAGTGCCGTCCCGGACGCCCCGGCAAGCTGCAAGTCGCGGTCAGCGAGGACGCGATCGACTGGACGCCGATCGTGTCCACTCTCCACCAGCAGGGATTCTCGGGCTACTTGGCCCTGGAGTACGTGTGGCAGGAATGGATGGACTGCAACCGCGTCGACACTGTCGCCGAGTCCGTGCTCTTGCGTGATCTGCTGCTGGCTGCGGTCCGCTCTTACCGCTCCCGCGCCGAGGGGGTGTCTGTATGAGCGCCCAGGCATCCGGCAACGGCGCCTCTGCTCAGCCCAAGGGCCGCGGACGCCGGGTGAAGAATCCCGCGCCGACTCCCGCGAGCAGTACCGGCATGGCCCAGGTCGCCGAGCGCGCGGGCGTCGCCGTGTCCTCGGTCTCCCGTGTTCTGTCCGGGCACGCGGACGTCAGCGAGGCCATGCGGAGTCGGGTCATGGCGGCTGTCGAGGAACTCGGCTACCAGCCGAACATGCTGGCGCAGATGCTGCGCCGCGGCGCCACCCGCACCATCGGCTTCGTCGTGGGTGACATCTCCAACCCGCTGCTCGCCCAGATCACCCTCGGCGCCGAGGTCGCACTGCGCGAGGCGGGCTACACGATGCTCCTGACCAATTCGGTCAACGACCCTGCCCTGGACGCGGCCAACATCGGGCTGCTCCAGCAACGGCGCGTCGACGGCCTGCTGCTGTCCCTGTCCGACGAGACCAGCGACGAGACCGTCGAAGCCCTCGCCCGCATCGAAGCGCCGGCAGTCCTCGTCGACCGTGAACTGCCCGCCTCCAGCGGCGTCAGCGCCGTGCTCTCCGACCATCGTGCCGGCATCACCCAGGCCGTGGCCCACCTCGTGGAGCTCGGGCATCAGCGCATCACCCTCATCGCCGGATCGCCGCACGTGCGCCCCACCCGCGAACGCATCAACGCGCTCGAGGAGGCGGTCGAGCAGTACCCCGGTGTCGTCGCACAGGTGCGGCCCGGCGCCTTCACCGAAGCACACGGCAGGGCCGCCACCCGGGAACTGCTGGACAGCCGCCGACCGCCGACCGCTCTGATCGCAGGAGGCAACCAGATCCTGGTGGGCGTCATCGGTGAACTCACCGGCCGCAAGGTCGCCATTCCCCATGACCTGTCCCTGGTCACCTGCGACGACGTCCCCCTGGCCCAGTTCTTCACCCCCGCCCTGGCCACCGTCCGCCGCGACCCGTACGAGATGGGGACGGTCGCGGCACGGCTTCTGCTCGACCGTCTGAACGGCGCGGAACCCGACACGACCATCCTGCCCGCTGTCTTCCACCCGGCGGCCAGCTGCGCTCCCCCGCGCTCATAAGTCCCGCACGACGTGAGGAGTCCCCACGTGACAACCGCACCACCCAGCACGGTGAGCCAGGCCGACCTCCTCGACCTGCTGCGACGCATGCACGAGATCCGCTTCTTCGAGGACACGGTCAAGGACTGGTTCTCCCGCTCGCTCGTCCGCGGCAGCACCCACCTCTACCAGGGGCAGGAGGCAGTGTCCGTCGGAGTCACCGCAGCGCTGCGATCCGGTGACACCACGACCTGCACCTATCGCGGACACGGCACCGTCCTGGCCCAAGGCGCACCGCTCGACCGTGCCTTCGGCGAGATCCTCGGCAAAGCGGACGGTCTGTGCGGCGGCAAGGGCGGCTCCATGCACCTCACCGACTTCAGTGTGGGGGCACTGGGCTCCTTCGCCATCGTGGGCGCACACCTGCCGATCAACACCGGTGCGGCCTGGGCCGCCCAACTCCTGGGAACCGGTGCGGTCAGTGTCTCCTTCTTCGGCGACGGCGCCGTGAACATCGGCACCTTCCACGAGACGCTCAACCTCGCGGGTGTGTGGAAGCTCCCGGTGATCTTCGTCATCGAGAACAACCTCTACGGCGAGTACTCCCCCATCGCCACCACGACCGCCAACACCGACCTCGCCGAGCGCGGCACGTCCTACGGCATGCCCGGCCTACGCATCGACGGCAACGACGTGGTGGCCGTGCGGGAGGCGGCCCGCACCGCCGTGCAAAGAGCCCGCGACGGACACGGCCCGACCCTGCTGGAGGCCATGACCTACCGCCAGTCGGGCCACTCACGGGCGGACCCCGCGACCTACCGTCCCGACGGTGAACTGGACGCGTGGCTGGCACGCGACCCCCTGCTCCTCGCCGAAGAACGAGCCCGTGCACTCGGCGTCCACCAGGACGAACTCGACGCCGTCCGCGACCGTGCCGCAATGGCCGTACAAGAGGCCGCCGCAACAGCCCTGTCGTGGAAAGACCCTGCCCCGGAAGCCCGCTTCGACGACGTCTGGACGCCCCGATGACCGACACCCTCACTGCCCCACAGCTCGTGCAGCTGAACTACCGCAAGGTGATCGCACGAGCCCTCGCCGACGAACTCGAACACGACCCCACCGTGGTCTTCCTGGGCGAGGACGTCGGAGAAGCCGGCGGAGCTTTCAAGACGACGACGGGACTCAAGGAACGCTTCGGTGACCGCGTGCGCGACACACCGATCTCGGAACAGGCGATCATCGGCACCGCCGTCGGAGCCTCCCTGATGGGCCTGCGGCCCGTCGCCGAGATCATGTTCGCCGACTTCGCGGGGGTGTGCTTCGACCAACTGGTCAACACCCTCGCCAAGTACCGCTACACCACAGGCGGACAGGCCAGAACGCCCGTCACGGTCAGGATGTGCAACGGAGCCGGCTCCGGCTTCGGCCCCCAGCACTCGCAGGCGGCGGAGAACTGGTTCCTCAACGTGCCCGGCCTGAAGATCGTTGTGCCCGGCACCGTTCCCGACCTGTACGGGCTGCTGCGCTCCGCGATCCGTGACAACGACCCGGTGCTGGTCTTCGAGCACAAGAACCTGTTCGCCCTCAAGGGCGAGGTCCCCGCCGAACCCGATGACGCCTTCCTCGTCCCTCTCGGCGTCGCCGATGTCGTACGCGAAGGCACCGACGTGACCCTGGTCGCCACCCAGCAGATGCGTCACCATGCTGAGAATGCCGCCCGCGTCCTGTCCGCACGAGGCATCTGTGTTGAGGTCATCGATCCTCGCACGCTCGTGCCGTTCGACTTCGAGACGGTGACCACGTCACTGCGCAAGACGTCGCGGCTGGTGGTCGTCCAGGAGGGCCCGCCCGACGGCAGCTGGGGCGCCTCGCTGATCTCCTCCCTCACGACGCAGCACTTCGAACTCTTCGACGCGCCCCCCGTGCTCCTGGCCAGCGACCCCACTCCGGTGCCGTACTCCGGCGTCCTGGAGGAAGCCCACTTGCCGGACGTGAACCGCATCGTTGGTTCCGTCGAGCAGCTCGTCCAGTACTGACGCCGGCCGTCGCTCAGGCCAATCAGGAACTGTGCGGCGGCCCCGCCACCGGCGAGCTACGGGACATTGATGCGGCGCTGGGCAGATCGCCCAACGACGTCGGGTCGGGCCCACGCACTCGAACCAGGGCAAGCGGCTGTCCGCAACACCTGCCATGGCGGTGCCTACCGGCTCCTGGTCGACGCACTCCGCGATCACGTGTGGTTGTGCGTGCGCCATCAGCGCCCGCTCGACTCAGAGTCGGAGCGACCAGGCCGGCCGCTGCTTCGCGCCTCATCAACTGCTCCGCGTGCACCCATGCTTGACCGGGAACGACTCAGAAGCCTCGTAGTCGAGCCGTGCACACCGATTGGTTCCCCCTCGGACGAATCGCACGTGCTGGTCAGTTGCCCCGGCCTGGGGCAGCGCGGCCGAACCTCACGCGTCAGCGCATCCGAGGCCGTACTGGCCCTCGTGGTCAGCGGATCCCTTTCCCTGCCGGAGGGCCGCCTGGCCGCCAGTGTTCGCGGCCGACGCCCCTGCCACCAGTGGAATCCGGTGCCAGGGGCGTCCGCACGTCAATCGCCCGGGCGTCGTGGCAGCGCCCACACGCGAGCGGGTCCAGCGTGCCATCGACGGCCTGGGCTTCATTCGCGTCGAGGGAGCACGCCAACTGCACGGCTTGCCCGCACCCGTCATCGCAACGGTCCTGCCGACGCCGGCTGATACGTTCGCCATGGCTTTGGTCGAAGGGATCGAGCAGGCGGCCACGGAGCTGAGTATGGGCGTGATGGTCCGGGCCGGTCTTCACGGCCCGGACCACCGCGAACGTTACGCGGCGTTCCTTGCGGCACAGAGGTGTCACGGGGTGATTCCCAGTGGTGACGACCAGACCGATCAGTTGGTGAAGGCCATCCAGGGCCGCACCGACATGCCCATCGTCGCCGGTGACCACCGGCAACGTTCGACGCCGACAGTGCGCACGGACGATGCCGGCGGAACCCGTTCGGCCATCGCACCTCTTGGAACTGGGCCACCGTCACATCGCCTACCTAGGGGGCCTGGCGAACCACCACTTCCGGCCTATGCATGCCACAGCAGTAGGGGTCCTGGCAGATGCCGGCCTTCCCCTTCCGCCGCCATGGGACGCCCAGGCGCGGACTCTCACCGTGCGAGCCGGGAAGGAAAGCGGACAAGACCTGCTTGCCGGCGCGCGTCGCCCTTCCGCCGTCTTCTGCGCCGATGACCGGCTGGCGCTGGGACTACTGCAGGCCCTGCACGAGAGCAATCTCCGCGCCTCGGACGACCTTGCCGTGGTCGGATTCGGCGACAGCCCGCACGCAACCGTAGCCACCGTCCCTCTGACCACCGTACGTCGCCCGTTGTCGGAGGTCCGCCGGCGCGCCGTCCCTCTCCTCTCCTCAGGCTGCTGCGCTTCGCGTACCCACGGATCATGAGCCCTGACGAACAGCACCGGTCCCGACCTCCCGCACAACCGCCGCCGGCGAACCCAGAGTCGCTTGGCGCATCGCCCCACTTGCGGTTACTCAGCGTGCCCAGAGCGGCTCTACCGCCCCCGGCCGACCGACGCACACCGCCACCACCTCGTCTGTCGACGCGGCGGTCTCAGCCGGGCCGTGGAGGCCGACGCCGTCGAACCCTGGGCCGACAGCGGGGCCGCGACCACCGGCTTCGCCGAGGTGGAGCACACCGCCGAGCTGACGGGGGTCTGCGACCACTGTCAGCCGCGACCCGATCCGGAGAGTCCTCACCCCTGGCGGACACGTCAAGTCTCGGCAATGATTTTCATATCGTCCAGATATAGCCATGGTCTTGACATTCGTTTCCATCTAGCGTGGTGGTGTGCGCCCGGACAGAACCGGGCCGCGCAGCCATCGCGAAGACTCCCGTTCACACCTGTCATGGAGGATCCATGCCCACGCCCTCGTCCCGGCCTCTGGCGCTGATAGCCGGCGTCTCCCTGGCCCTGCTGGCAGGCTGTGGCAGCTCGTCGGACTCCGGAAGCGACGGGGCCGCCTCGGCAAGCCCGGCCGCCGCGGATGCCGTCCCGGTGGTCGCCTCCACGAACGTCTACGGTGACATCGTCAAGCAGATCGGCGGCGACAAGGTCGACGTCACCTCGATCATCAGCGACCCCGACCAGGACCCGCACTCCTACGAGGCCGGCACCCAGAACCAGCTTGCGCTGTCCAAGGCGAAGGTCGTCATCGAGAACGGCGGCGGCTACGACGACTTCATCGACCGGATGCTGAAGAGCAACAACAGCTCCCCCGAGATGATCAACGCGGTCAAGGTGTCCGGGAAGACCGCCCCGAAGGGCGGCGAGCTGAACGAGCACGTCTGGTACGACTTCCCCACCGTCGCCAAGATCGCCGACAGTATCGCCGCCGCCCTCGGCAAGGCCGACTCCGCGGACGCCGCGACCTTCACGAAGAACGCCGAGACGTTCAAGGCGAAGCTCAAGCCCCTGGAGACGAAGGAAGCGGACATCAAGAAGAAGCACGGCGGCGAGGCCATCGGCATCACCGAGCCCGTACCGCTGTACATGACCGAGGCCGGCGGCCTGGTGAACAAGACGCCTGAGGAGTTCAGCGAGGCGATCGAGGAAGGCGACGACGTCTCCCCGAAGATCCTTCAGGAGACTCTGTCGCTGTACAGCGGCAAGCAGGTCGAGGCACTGGTCTACAACGCGCAGACCTCCGGCCCGCAGACGCAGAAGGTCGAGGAGGCGGCGAAGGCGGCCGGCATCTCCGTCGTGCCGGTGACCGAGACACTGCCCAAGGGCGAGAACTACCTCGGCTGGATGACCTCCAACGTCGACGCGCTCGCGAGCGCGCTGGACAAGTGAGGCGGCCGGCCATGGCCTCCGTGTCCCAGGGCCGCCAAGGCAGCAGGGCCGAGACCGGCGGCATCGGCGCCGCGGCGCCGATCAGCCTGCGTGGCGCCGCCCTGTCGTACGGCGAGCGGGTCCTGTGGCACGACCTCGATCTCGACGTACGCCCCGGGGAGTTCCTGGCCGTGCTCGGCCCGAACGGCTCGGGCAAGACCAGCCTCGTGCGTGCCCTGCTGGGCCGGCAGCCGCTGTCCGCGGGAACACTGACCGTCCTCGGCCGAACTCCCCGCGAGGCCGCCCGGCACATCGGCTACGTCCCCCAGCAGGCCGCCCTGTCCGCGCACGCGATGCTGCGCGCCCGCGACCTCGTGCGCTTCGGGATCGACGGGCACCGCTTCGGACCACGGCTGCGGCCGGGCGCCGCCCGCAGGCGGGTGGACGAGATCCTGGAAGCCGTCGGGGCCGCGGCCTACGCCGACGTCCCCCTCGTCCTGCTGTCCGGCGGCGAACGCCAGCGCGTGCGTATCGGTCAGGCCCTGGCGGCCGATCCGCGGATCCTTCTGTGCGACGAGCCGCTGCTCTCCCTCGACCTGCGCCACCAGCGGGCGGTCACCGAACTCGTGGACGCCCGGCGCCGCTCCCACAACACGGCGGTGGTCTTCGTGACCCACGAGATCAACCCGGTACTCGACCTGGTGGACCGGGTGCTGTACCTGGCACCGGCCGGCCACCGTGTCGGCACGCCGGAGGAGGTGCTGACCTCCGCGTCCCTGTCGGACTTGTACGGCACACAGGTCGACGTCGTACACGTCCACGGCCGGATCGTGGTCGTCGGAGCACCCGACGAGCCGATCGCCCCCGCTCCGCCCCACCACCACGCCTCCGTGGTGCACGAGACCGACGGAGTCCGCCCATGACGTTCGCCGACGGAATCTGGCACCAGATCTTCAGCTTCGACAACTACAGCGAACTCCTGGAGCTGGTTCGCAACTCCCTCATCGCCGGCGCCGCACTCGGCCTCGTCGGCGGCCTGGTCGGGGTCTTCGTCATCATGCGCGACCTGCCCTTCGCGGTCCACGGCATCAGCGAGCTGTCCTTCGCGGGCGCGTCCGCCGCGCTGCTGCTGGAGGTGAACGTCGTGGCGGGTTCGATCATCGGTTCGCTCGTCGCGGCCGGCACGATCGGCGTACTGGGCGCGCGAGCCCGGGACCGCAATTCGGTGATCGGCATCCTCATGCCGTTCGGCCTGGGACTCGGCGTGCTCTTCCTCGCCCTCTACAAGGGCAGGGCGGCCAACAAGTTCGGCCTGCTCACGGGCCAGATCGTCGCCGTCGACACCCCGCAGATGAACTGGCTCCTCGGCACCTCGGCGCTGATCATGGTCGCTCTGGCCGTTCTGTGGCGGCCACTGGCCTTCGCCAGCGCGGACCCGGATGTCGCCGAGGCCCGCGGCGTGCCGGTGCGTGCCGTGTCCGTCGCCTTCATGATCGTGCTCGGTCTCGCGGTCGCGCTGTCGGTGCAGGTCGTCGGCGCGCTGCTGGTTCTCACCCTCCTCGTCACCCCCGCCGCGGCCGCCGCCCGCATCACCGCCTCGCCGGTACTGCTTCCGCTGCTCAGTGTGGTCTTCGCCGTGGTGTCGATCGAGGGTGGCATCCTGCTCGCGCTGGGCAGCAGCATCCCCATCAGCCCCTACGTCACAACGATCTCCTTCACCGTCTACGTCGCCTGCCGGCTCGTCGGCACCTACCGCACCCGGCGGTGGGGAGCCGGCAGGACAGTCCCGCAACCCGTCTGACCGGCGATCGGCACGCCCTTCCATGCCGTGGCGGAGCTGCCGGGCAAAGCATGGCTTAAGGACAGTTGTAATGGGAAATGATGATCCCCGAACGATTGTCTGATCGGTTGCCAGTGCCCCACGGCGGTGTCGCTCGACCCCCCGGGAGCCGCAGCCGCCGGTGCACGGGGAGGGGCCTGTCGTGCGTGTGCCCTTGTATCTGCGACCACGACTGGAGCCACCGCTCAGCTCGTTACTGGACCAAGTGCCCTTCCTGCACTCCCTCGTCGACGCGCTCGGCTCCCCGCTCAATGTGCTGCTGCCCGACCGGATCGCCGAGAACGCCGAGCAGTTCAGCGGCGTCTACCGCAAGCATCACCTCACCGGCCGGGTGTACTTCGCGCACAAGGCGAACCAGTCCAGCTGCCTGGTGCGCCGGCTGGCGGCGGCCGAACCCGCGACGGTCGGCGTCGACGTCGCCTCGCTGGGCGAGCTGCAACATGTCCTGGGCTGCGGTGTCACCCCGGACCGGATCATGGCCACCGGCCCGAAGGACCCGGAGTTCCTGTGGCTCGCCGCCCGTACCGGCGTCACCGTGAACATCGACTCGCCTGGCGAGCTCGATCAACTGGCAGAGCTGGTAGGGAAGTTCTCCTTGCCTCGGGCTGATGTCCTGCTGCGGCTGTCGGAGTTCGAAACGGCCACCGGCCCTGGTGCGTCCGGTGTGAAGATGCTCTCTCGCCGCAGCCGCTTCGGTACGCCGTTGCGGGAGGTGGGCGCTCTGCTCGACACGGTCGAACGGCACCAGGACACCGTCCGGCTGACCGGTGTCGCCTACCACCTGGACACCAACGGCCTGGCGGAGAAGGCGACCGCGTTGGAGCAGTGTGTCACGGTCATGGACGAGTGCCGGGCCCGCGGGCTGGACCCGCGCGTCATCGACATCGGCGGCGGCTTCGGGGTCGGCTATCTCGCGGACGCCGGCCAGTGGGCGCGCTACACCACCGAGCTGGCGGGCGCGGTGCTGGGTACCCGCCCTGCCCTGACCTGGCGCGGAGACGGCTACGGCCTGCGCAACGAAGGCGGCACGCTGCGCGGGACGCCGGCGCTCTATCCGGCCCACCGGCCCACGGCCGGCCCCGGCTATCTCGACGAACTCCTCTCCCATCCCGCCCCCTCCTCGGGCCGTCCACTCGGCGCCCTCCTCCTGGAACACCTCTACGACCTGTGCTGCGAACCGGGCCGCGCGCTCGTCGACCAGTGCGGGCTCTCGCTGGCGCGGGTGCTCGACGTGCGCCGCACAGGCCAGGACTCCGATGACCTCCTGGTGCGCCTCGGCATGAACGCGGGCGATGTGAGCCTGGAAGAGCACGGCGTTCTCGTGGATCCCGTCCTCCTCCCCCGTAGCGGCACGGCCGGGAAGGAAGACGCGGGCGCCGGGGAGCCAGTGGGGGTCTACCTGGTCGGCAACCTGTGTCTGGAAGCCGATCTGATCACACGCCGGAAGGTGTTCCTGCCCCGGCTGCCACGCACCGGCGATCTGCTGGCGTTCGCCAACACCGCGGGTTACACCATGGACTTCCACGCCCACCGGGCGCAGCGGCAGCCGCTCGCCCGCACGGTCGCCGTCCAACGCGACGGGGACTCCTGGCGCTGGTGTCCGGACGAGGAGTACTGGCCGAACACACGGCCGAGAGGACCGGTTTCATGAGGTACGACAGCATCACGGAGGCCATCGGCAACACGCCGCTGGTACGCATCGATCCGGCCGTGCACGGCCTGCGCCACATCGACCTGTACGCCAAGCTGGAGATGCTCAACCCCTTCGGCTCGGTCAAGGACCGGGCCGCGTGGAACATGGCGCGCCCCGGTCTCGCCGATGCCGCCGAGCGGGGAGCGACAGTCGTGGAACTGTCGAGCGGCAACACCGCCAAGGCGCTGGCCCTGCTCGCGGGAATGCACGGGCTGCGGTTCAAGAGCGTCACCAACCGGATGCGGGTGCCGGAGGTCAAGGAGCTGCTTCTGCTGCTGGGCGCGGAGATCGAGGAGTTGCCGGGGCAGAGCGAGTGCCTCGACCCGACCGACACCGAGGACCCGCTGACCCGCTTCCACCAGGCCCTTGCTGGGGACGGCAGCGCCTATCTGCACACCGACCAGTACTTCAACCCGCGCAACACCGAGGCGCACGCGGCGGGCACCGGACCGGAGATCGTCAAGGATCTGGACGGCCGGGCACCCGACTGGTTCATCGCCTGCGTGGGCACCGCCGGTTCGTCGACCGGGGTGGCGCGGGCGCTGCGCGAGCAGGACCCCGGGGTACGGGTGGTCGGGCTGGTGGCCCACAAGTCGGACTTCATCCCTGGCATCCGCACCATCGACGAGGTCCACCAGGTGGGCCTCTTCGACCCGGCGACGTACGACACGATGGAGTCGGTGACCGCCGACGAGGCCATTGACGGCATGCTGACCCTGATCCGCCGCTGCGGTCTGCTGGCGGGACCTACCGGCGGCGCCGCCTATCACGGCGCGGTACGGCATCTGCGTGCCGTGGACGGGGAGTTGGCCGCGTCGGGGGCGGAGGGCCGCCGGACGGCGGTCTTCATCGTCTGCGACCGGGCGGAAAGCTATCTCAGCTACGTACGGCAGCGCCGCCCCGAACTCCTGGGCCGGCCGCCCCGGAAGAACTCGGCGAGGGCGCTCACCGACGCCGAGGTGTGGGCGGAGGCTCAGGTCGTCAGCACCGACGACGCCTTGCGTTGGATCGCGGACGGGCAGCCCCGGCCGCTGGTGATCGACCTGCGCGGACCGCGGGCGTACACCGCACTGCACATCGACGGATCGGTCAACATCGTGGACGAACTGTTCGACGAACTTGTGCGGGGCGGCCTGCCGTTCAGCAAACGGCAGCCGGTCCTGCTGGCCTGCCCGGTCGGCGAGAAGTCCGCCCGCTACGCCGCGTTGCTGACCCGCATGGGCCACCCGGATGTGCGCAGTCTGTCCGGCGGCATCGTCGCCTGGCGGGACGCGGGCGCCCCACTGGTCCGGGACTGACTGCCATGTTCCACGAGGGATTGAGCAATGAGCTGCGGGAGCTGTCCGGTTGGCAGCGAGAGCTACGGGAGCAGTACCCCATCATCACCGGCCACCCGGAGCTGGTCTATCTGGACAGCGCGGCCACCTCGCAGAAACCGCGCACCGTCCTCGACGCCGCGCAAGCGTATCTGACGACGGCCAACGCCAACGCCGGGCGTGGTACCTACCCGTGGGCCAACCGGACGACGGCGATGGTGGAACGCACCCGGCAGCGCGTCAAGGCTTTCCTCGACGACCCCGCGCCCGAGCAGTCCGGCGTCCATTTCACCAGCGGCACCACGGAGGGGCTGCGGGCCGTTGCCCGGGACTGGCTCACCGACCAACTGACCGACGGCGACGAGATCCTCGTCCCGTTCGCCGACCACCGGGCGAACCTGGAACCCTGGCTGGAGACCCAGCGGCTGCTCGAACAGCGGGGCATCACCGTGCGCCTGCGCGCCCTGCCGTACCAGAGGGCCTCCGGAGACTACGACCACCGGGCCCTGACCGGGGTGATCGGCCCGCGCACCCGCTTCGTCGCCGCCACGCACATCCACCACGTCTACGGCGGCGACATGAACGTCCACCGCATCCGGGAAGCAGTCGGCCCCGACGTGCCGATCTGTCTCGACGCCGCCCAGAGCATCGGTCATCTGCCCGTGTCCATGACCGAACTCGACGTGGACTTCGTGGTCTTCTCCGGGCACAAGGCGCTGGCCCTGCCCGGCTCCGGAGCCGTCTGGGCCCGCAACGCACGCGGGCGGCGCTTCCGGCCCGGCGGCTGGCACGGCACCCCCAACACCGTCGGCATCGCCGCCCTCGAAGCCGCGCTCGACTGGCTGGACACCGCGGGCACGGACCGGATCGCACGCTGGACCACCGCCCTGACAGCCCGGCTCACCGACCGGCTCCGCCACCTGACCTCCTACGAGATCCTGGGCTGCCAGGCCGGCCTGGCAGCCGACTCACCCGTGCAGCGGCGCCACGGCATCGTCACCTTCCGGCACCGCGACATCCCCTCCGACGACCTCGGCTTCATCTTGTTCAGCCATGGATTCATGGTGCGCGCGGACAGCCTGTGCCAGGCCGGCGCGGAGCATCAGGACGGTTCGGTGCGGGTCAGCCTGCATGTGTACAACACGGCGGAGGAGGTCGACCGCCTGCTGTCCGTCCTCGGGACACTGAACTGAAAATGCTAGTGGAAACCGTTTCCACCTGTAGATTGCCGAACAGCACTGACGGGTGAGAGACGGAAGAGGCGCACGAACCGATGGGCGTGAGCATGGGGGCAGCCAAGCTGTGGGTGGAGCGCTGGGAACTCCAGCAGGAGCACTACGCCACCGACCGGGAAGAACGCTTCACTGTGATCGTCGACGCCGTCGAGCACATGACGGCCGACCGCACTCATCCGCTGATCCTCGACCTGGGCTGCGGCCCCGGCTCCCTGGCCGCCAGGCTCGCCGCGAGACTGCCGCAGGCAGAGATCGTCGCCGTCGACATGGACCCCCTGCTCCTGGAACTCGGCCGCACCCACCACGCGAGCGCCGCACGCTATGTGGACACCGTGATCGGAGCCCACGGATGGACCGACACCCTCGGCCTGGACCGCCCCCTCGACGCGGCTGTCTCCAGCACAGCCCTCCACTACCTCCCCGAACCGGCCCTGCTGCGCACCTACGAACAGCTCGCCGCACTCCTGCGCCCCGGCGGCGCCCTCATCAACGGCGACCACTTCACCCAGGCCGACCCCTGTTGCGCCGCCCTCACCGCACACGTCGGCAGGCGCCGCGCGGAGCGCTCACACACATGCCGCCACGAGGACTGGAAGTCCTGGTGGAATGCGGCCTCGCACGACCCGGAACTGGCCGACCTGTTCACCCAACGCGAGCAGCGCCAGTCGGAACTCCGCACCACCGGCGGCAACGACAACGGCCTGACACTGACGCGCCACACCGAGCTGCTGCGCCAAGCAGGCTTCCATCGCATCACGCCTGTCTGGCAGTTCGGCGACAGCCATGTCCTCGCCGCACTGAAGGACTGACGACCGCCCTGAACCACTTGCACGATCTGCGATTCGGGCCGGTTCAGCGGCCGTGATCAGCGCCGAGGAGCGAGCAGATGACCCCGTCGCCTGCGGCCGCTGTCAGCTCGCCGATGGTCACGTCGCAGGTCGCCACACGCACGGTGCCGTGCCGGCCGATCGTCAGGATCCGCAGGAACTCGTCGACGGCGGACGGGATCAGGCTCGGGACGGCGTGGAGCGCGTCGAACCGCTCCGGATGGCACAGCCGCATCGTGCAGCGCAGACCGTTCGTTTTCGAGGCCGCGTCGAACCCCGCCGCGATGGGCAGTTGGGCCACGGCCACCAACCCGCCGAGGTTCGGCATTCCGGTCGGGGGGACGGCGCGCCGACAGCGTCCGTGGTCCGGGGGCGTCCATCCGCGGGGAGTCGGCACTGCGGGCGCGAGGGGCGCGAGGGCGGCCCGTACACCGGCGTGGCGGGGCAGCGCCACGGCTCGTATCCGCAGGGGAGCCGGACGCGGGGCGGCGGCCCGTCCCGCAGCTCGGCGAGGAAAGGGGGCTGATGCCGTCCGGCCGACGCAGCGGGAACTCCGTCAGCGGTGCGGGCGAGTTGACCATCAGTGCCCCTTGAGGAAGTTGCATCACCAGGAGCGACGCGTTCGACCTTGAACTCTCAGCCCCCCCAGGCGAAAATGACAATCGCCTTTATCTACAGCCCGGAGGGTGACCGTGCTCGATCCGTACGAACGCTCCGCCGAGTACCTGCACCTGCTGATGGCCGGGGCCTGGCAGTCCCTTGCCCCGGCGCTGACCGGACTGCTCCGCGCGGTGGAAGCGGAAGCCGGACCGGTGGTGGACCTCGGAGCCGGTTCCGGCCGCGGGGTCGCGGTCATCTGCGACGCGCTGCCCGGCGACGAGCCCGTCCTCGCGGTCGAACCTTCCGCCCCCATGCGCGCGGTGCTCCTCGCCCGTGTCCACGACGCCCCCGAACTCCGCGGCCGGGTCACCGTGCTGGCGGAGGACGCCGCGCGCGCCGCCCTCCCGGAGGGTCTGCGAGCGATCGTCGCGCTGAACATGCTGGGCCACCTGCCGCCGGCCGAGCGTCGGGCCCTGTGGGCGAGCGCCGCACAGCGGCTCGCGCCCGGCGGCGCCCTCATCGTCGACGTCAGCCCGCCCACGCGGCCGGAGCGCGTTCCGCGCACCCGGATGGCTTCGGCCACCGTGGGCGCACTGCACTACGAGGGGTGGGCGAGCGCGGAGCCCTCGGGCGACGACGAGGTCACCTGGCGGATGGACTACCGGGTGCTGCGGGACGGTCTTCCGCTGTCGGAGGTCACGGTCGACTACCGGTGGTGGGTGGCGAGCGAGAGCGAGCTGGCCGAGGAGGCCTCCGAAGCCGGGCTCGTCATGCGACCCGCCGGCGATCCCCAGCTCGGGCTCCAACTCCTCACCCGTCAGGGCGATTAGGGCGTGTTTCGAAAGTAGCGTCGTCCGCCCGGTGGGCGGAGCCTGCGGCGTCTGGTGCGGTGCATCGCAAGGCGGAGGGCCGTCCGCGTACTGGGCGTACGCCGATGATCCCGACAACGCGGCGTGGGGGCACCTCCCGGCCGAAGGCTGGGGGAGTGCCGTGCCAGGCGTCGCGGGCCAGACGGGACTTTCGAAACACGCCCGCGCCCCGGCATCCGCCGACCGAACACGCCCCTGTCGGCCCTGAGCCCCGAGTCGTTCACCGCCGGCCGGCTGCGTCGGCGGATCCGTGAGCGCGCGGTCCAGGCCGCGACCCGCACAAGTGGTGACCGCCCACGTCATCCGGCACGCGCAGGAGCAGCGACCACGCCGCGCCCGCGCGACGCACGCCGCTCGGCACGCGGGCCTTCCGCCCCCGCTCCCCCTTCGGACCTCATGGATCCCACACAACTCCTTGGCAGATCTTTTGAAAATGATTACCATGTGACTTGTCTGTGCGCCTTCAAGCAGGTGCGCCTTCTGTCCCCGGGGGGGGGAGCTGTCTTGCATGCCATCACACGCACCCTGACCGTGCGTCGTCCTCTCCGTGCCGAAGGCCGCCGGCGGAACGGTGTCCACGCCGGACTGAGCATCTGCGCCGGAGGCACCTCGAAGTCCGTCACAGAGATCTCCACCTTCCTCGTGACGGACTGACCACCAATCCTTCGCTTCTCAACGATCCTTAGGGGGATCATCTTGCGTACCCTGACCCGCGCTCTCACCCTTTCGGGTTCCCTCGCTGCGGCCGTCGCGCTCGGCGGCCTCACGGCCACCCCGGCTCTCGCCGCGACCACGCTCAGCAGCGGCCACGTCGACGTGGTCGACGCCGAGTGGGACGGCACCGACCTGCACCTGCACGTCCACGACGAGGAGAACGACACCGAGTACGAGCCGGCCGACGTGACGCTGTCCGTGCCGGCCGCCGCGAGAGTCACCAACCCGGGCTACGGCTTCCTCGGCACCGGCAGCCAGATCTGGCTGCTCCCCGACACCGAACTGGAGGCCGACGCGGCCGGCGTGCTCTTCCCGGGCATCTCCGCCGAGCACCTGCCCACCGGCGTCTTCGCGAACGACTCGGTGTCGTACAGGCTCGTCAGCGCCACCCGCAACGGCGCCCCCACCGACGACTTCAGCGTCTACGAGGGCGCCGGCACCCGCTGGTACGACAGCAACACCGCCACCACCAGCTTCAAGTCGAAGACCTTCGGCGTCGGCACACACAACCACGCCAACTGGGCCTTCGAGGAGGCCGGCACGTACCAGCTGACCTTCCGTGTCCAGGGCACGGTCGGCGGCGTCACCGAGTCCGCCACCGCGACGTACACCGTCGTCGTCAGCTCGTGATGGGAGCCCTGACGCGCGGAAGACGCGCCTTCACGGCCGCTGCTCTCACCGCGGCGACCGCGGTGCTGTTGGGCGCGGCAGGGCTGGTCGTCGCCGGCGGCAGCGGGGCAGCCCGCGCCGCCGGCGGTGCCGTCGTCCTCGACGAGGGCGAGATGGACTTCGTACCCCGACTGGTCGACGGCGGGCTGCAGTTGCAGATCGATGACCGCAGCGGGGCCACGACGGTCACGCATGAGCCCTCGACCGTCGTCCTGCACGCCGTGCAGGAGTCCCTGCAGACCACCCTCAGCCCGGTCGCGGACGCGCTGGGCACCACCGACCTGGCCGCCTGGCAGCTCAACGGCTGGAAGGCCGCGGACATCTTCGCGCCCGAGCCCGGCTGGAAGGGCACCGAGGCGGGCGCGGACACGGAGGTGACGCTCGCGGGGTACGACGGCCCCGGGGACTTCGGCTTGGCCACATACACCCGGGAGATGGACTCCTCGGACATCCCGGCCGAAGCCCATCTCGGCAACACCGCCACGGCGCCGCGTTCCTTCACCCTGTCCGGCGGACAGGAACGGATGCTGCCCACCTGGTTGTTCACGGCAGAGGGCGTCCACCGGCTCACCTTCACGGTGACCAGCGGCGGCGCCACCGACACCGAGACCCTCGCCGTGGTCGTCGGCGACGACGTCGACCCGGCCGACGTGCTGCCCGGAGACGGCTCCACCCCGACAGCCACCCCGACCAGTTCGCGGCCCACGAGCCCGTCAGCCACCGCCCCGGCGGCGCACGTCATCGCCGAGGGCCATGTCGACATGGCGGCCCGCCCGGTGGACGGCGACCTGGAGTTCCAGTTCAAGGAAGGAACCGAGACCCAGTACGAGTGGTACGAGCCGAGCAAGGTCGTCCTTCATGTGCGGCCCGCAGCCAAACGGAAGATCCAGGAAGGGTACGAGTTCCTGGGGACCGCCGGTGACGCCGTGTGGTGGCTGCCCTTGCAGCAGCAGGCCGGCCTCCTGTGGCCCGGCTGGAACACACAGGAGTACGCCAGGAACGACATCGCCGACAGGATCTCCTTCCGGCTCGACTCCGTGCAGGGACCGGGAAACGTCGCGATGTTCCACACCAACGCGACGGCAACCACGGTCGTCTCGCTCAACAGCGGTGACGGGCTGCCCGACGCGCACACCCTAAAGCCGGGCACCCACAGCCACTTCAACTGGGCCTTCACCGCCGAGGGCGTCTACCGCACCACCTTCACGGTCAGCGCCACCCTGGCCGACGGTACGAAGGTGAGCGACAGGGAGACCATCGCCTGGGTGGTCGGGGACGATGTCGACCCGGGGACCGTGACGCCGGGAACGGGCGACGAACCGACGGCGACGCCGACGACCACGCCCTCGGTGACACCGAGCACGACGGCGTCCGCATCGTCATCCGTATCGCCCACGGCGCCTGACTCGGCAACGCCGAGTGCGTCGGACGACGGCAACTCGCCAGTGAGCGACGGTGGTTCAAGCGCGGCCGGCGGTGCCGGCAGCGGTGTCGACCCGTCGGCGTCCGGCCCGCTCGCCTCCACCGGCGCTCAGGTCGCCGTACTGGCCGCCGTGGCCGCAGCCGCCGTACTCGCGGGTGGCGGCGCGGTGTTCCTCGCCCGCGTACGGCATCGGCGTACAGCCCCGTGAGAGCGCGGGGACGGCGGACCGCCACCGGCAGCCACCCGGTCCGCCGTCCACGCACCACCCTGTTCGAGAAAAGGAGGAGCCCCATGCGGGGCCACCCCACAGGCACCATGACGGCCACGCTCACCACGGCCTGCGCACTGCTCGCCGCGGCGGCCACCGGGTGCAGCGGCGTCCGGTCCGGGTCGTCCGACGCCGCATTGACCGTTTCGGCGACCACAGCGATCATCGCGGACCTGGTCGAGCAGGTGGGCGGCGACCGGGTGGACGTCACCTCGATCGTGCCGCGCCACGGCGATCCGCACTCCTACGAGCCGAGCCCGGGCGACGCCGCCAAGGTCGCCGACGCCGACATCGTGTTCAGCAACGGGCTGCTCCTCGAAGAGCCCGGGATCATGAAGATGGTCCACAACAACGCCCCCAAGGACGCTCCGAAGGTCGAAATCGCCGAAGAACTGGAGCAGTACGGCGGCACGGTCATGAAGCTGGAGGAGGACCTCGGGCTCGATGTCCTCTGGCTCGGCTGGGCCGTCGAGGGCCAGGTCGCGGGCGACGGCTCCCAGGTGCGCACGACCGCGACGAAGCTGGAAGGTCCCGGTGAACTGCGCGTGTACCTCACCGATACCCTCGGCAGACCGAAGGTGTACGTCGACTCCGCCGACGGCCTCGACGCCAAGGACTCCTTCGCCCTGCCGCCCGAGGCACACACCCACGTCAACTGGGCCTTCAGCAAACCCGGTACCTACGAGCTGACCGTCGAGGGCCGGACCGAGACCCTGGACGGGAAGACCGAGAGATTCGGCAGCGGCACCTTCACCTTCACCGTCGGCGACGCCGCCGAGGCCCCCAAGGACGCGACCGTCCTCGACGGCGGGCACGCCGATGTCGCCCTCAACGCCGAGACCGGGAAGGTGTACGTCCGCGCGGACGAGGACAAGAGCGGCGAGCGCACCCGGCACCCGGCCTCGGACGTGGTGCTCAACGTGCCCGACCGGGCCAAGGAGTCCGTACCGGAGGAGAAGCCGTACGCCTTCCTCGGCAAGCCCGGTGAGGACCTGTGGGTACTCCCCCAGGCCGTCATCGGCAAGCACGTGCACGGCGACATGGACCCCCACGCCTGGGAGGACGTCGCCAACGCGGAGGCGTACGTCCGCCGCATCGAGGCCGAACTGATCAAGGCCGACCCGGACGGAAAGACGACATACGAGAAGAACACCGCGGCATACCTGAAGACGCTCGGCGCGCTCGACCAGGAGGTGGCACGCACACTCGCGACCATCCCTGAGGAGAACCGCGAGCTGATCACCACGCACGACGCCTTCGGCTACCTCGCCAGGGCGTACGGCATGCAGGTCGCCGGCTTCGTCGTGCCGGTGCCGAACCGAGAGCCGAGCGCGGCCGAGGTGGAGGAACTCGGCACCACCATCCGCGAGAAGCGGGTCCCGTCCGTGTTCCTGGAGCCCAACCTCGCCGCACGCGCCGACGTGCTGAAACGGGTCGCTCAGGACCAGGACGTCGCGGTCTGCACGATCTACGGCGACTCCTTCGACGACAAGATCCACGACTACCTGTCGATGATGCGGCACAACGCGAACGAGCTGGCGAAGTGCCTTGGAAAGGACGCCTGATGAGACACATGCCGACAGGACGCCGGGAACGCGTCGCCGTGGCCGTGGCACTCGCGGCCACGCTCGCGGGAAGCGGAGGCGGAGTCGCGGTGGCCGACGAGGGCAGTACCGGGCCCCGGCTGGGCCGGATCGCCTATACGGACGGCGCGTTGAGCCTGGATGCCGTGGCGGGGTCCGACGGTGCCACCGCCCACGTCGTCGAAATCCCCGACGCCCGTCCGGCGGACGCACCGGCACCCGGCTGGGACACCACCGGTGTGCCCGAGGCCGCCGTGGACCAGGGCACCGTGCGCTGGTCGCTGACCGGGCTGGACGGGCCGGGCGATCTGAAGGTGTATGCGAAGGCCGGCAACGGCGAGACGGATCCGCTGCTGTTCGACAGCGCGGACGGGCTGCCCGACGGCTACGAACTTCCTGCGGGGCAGGAGGGTTCCACTCGCTGGGCGTTCACCGCCGAAGGGACGTACCAGGCCATTTTCACCGCCGAGGCAAGGACGGTCGACGGACGGGAGCTGTCCGTGGGAACCGTCTACACGGTGCTGGTCGGGGACGCGGCCGTCACACGGGCAGCCGAACCCCCGGTGGAGGGCACGGACAACGCTCCCCCCGGCCCCACCACGGCGCCGACGGCGGGGCCGAAGGCGGGGCTGCACAACCTCATCGCACCGGCCGCCAGGACGGCATCCTCCGCCCCGGTCCCCGAACGTGCCGCCGCGGACACCGACACCGTTGTCTCCACCCCGAAGGTCATCGACGAGGGCCACATCGACATCGCCGCGCGGGTCGTCGACAAGCAGATGCAGATCCACATCAAGGACGGCACGGTCTCCGGCAAGACCACCTGGCGCGAACCCTCCTCCGTCGTCCTGCACGTCAAGCCCGCCGCCAAGAACACCCTGCCTGACCGGGACGACTTCGCCTTCCTCGGCAAGCCCGGAGACACCGTCTGGCTGCTCGACCAGGTGCAGCAGGACGGGCTGCTGTGGCCCGGCTGGTCCACCGACAACATCAAGGCCGGGGTCACCCGGGGCGGGGTGAAGTTCTCCCTCACCGCGGTGAAGGGCCCCGGCACGGTCGCGCTCTACACCTATGACGCCATGTCCGGCGCGAACGTGCTGTTCAACAGCAAGGACGGAGTTCCGGACGCCTTCGACATCCCGGCGAACACGCATGCGCACGGCGGCTGGGCCTTCACCAAGGAGGGCACATACCGGCTGACGTTCAAGATGAGCGGCACACTCGCCGACGGCACGGCGGTCAGCGACACCGAGACCGTGGCCTTCGTGGTCGGCGAGGAGAACCCGAACGCCGTGAAACCCGGGGCCGGATCGGGCAACGGCACCTCCTCCGACACGGGCGGAACGGACACGGGGGACGACAGCTCGTCCGGCACCGGAGCGGCCGGCGACGACGCGTCCCGGGCCGGCGGTTCATCGGACGGCGACGGCTCCATGGCCTCGACCGGTGCCGGGAACGCCGTACTCCTGGGCGGCACCGCGGCCGCGCTCGCCGCACTCGGGACGGCCTTCGTCGCCGTCACCCGCAGGCGCTCCAGCCGTACGGCCGAAAGGACCACCGCGTGACCGCCGCGGAGCCCCTTCTCCAGGCCCGGGACGTGAGCGTCGTCCTGGGCGGCAGGCCCGCCGTCCAGGAAACCCGGCTGACCGTGCACCGGGGCGACCTACTGGGCCTGCTGGGCCCCAACGGCGCGGGCAAGACCACCCTCCTGCGCGCCGTCCTCGGCCTGGTCCCCCTCTCGGGTGGCGATGTGCTGATCGACGGCCTGCCCCCGGGCCGCGCCCGGCACCTCGTCGGATATGTGCCCCAACGCCACGAGTTCGCCTGGGATTTTCCCGTCGACATCGCGGGAGCGGTGCTGTCCGGCCGTACTCGCTCCATCGGCTGGCTGCGCCGGGCGCGGCCCGCCGACCGGGCCGCCGTCGACGAGGCGCTGGAACTGGTCGACCTCACCGCCCTGCGCCGACGCCCGATCGGGGAGCTGTCCGGGGGGCAGCGCCAGCGCGTGCTCGTGGCCCGCGCGCTCGCGAGCGAGCCTCGGCTGCTGCTGCTGGACGAGCCGTTCACCGGCGTGGACGTGCCCACACAGGAACTGCTCAACGACCTCTTCGGCCGACTGGCCGCCGACGGCAAGGGCCTGTTGATGACCACCCACGACCTCGCCGCCGCAGCCCGCACCTGCACACGCGTGGCCCTTCTCAATCGCACGGTCGTCGCCGAGGGCGGCCCCCAACTGCTCGCCGACCCCGAGCAGATGCTGCGCGCGTTCGGCCTGGACACCGCGATCGGAGCGGCCGCGTGACCGTCCTGGACTTCCTCACCGACCCCTGGCACCTTCCCTTCATGCAACGGGCGTTCGGGGTCGCCGTGATCACCGGCCTGGTGTGCGGGGTCGTCGGCGTGTACGTCGTCCTGCGCGGCATGGCGTTCATCGGCGAGGCCGTCTCCCACTCGGCGTTCCCCGGCGTCGCCCTCGCCTACGCCTTCCAGGGCAACCTCCTCCTCGGCGGCGCGATCGCCGGCCTGACCACCTCCCTTCTCATCGCGCTCGTCTCACAGAACCGCCGCCTGAAGGAGGACACCGTCATCGGCGTGTTCTTCTCCTGCGCGTTCGGGCTCGGGATCGTGCTGGTGTCCACGCAGGACAGCTGGTCCACCGACCTGTCCTCGTTCCTGTTCGGGCAGGTACTCGCGGTCGGCCCGGAGGACGTGTGGACGGCGGCGTGCGTCGGCGCGGTCCTGGTGACGGCCTTGCTGCTGCTGAGCAAGGAGCTGGTCGCCGTCAGCCTCGACCGCGAGACGGCCCGGGCCGCCGGACTCCCCGTCATGCGGCTCGACCTGATCCTCTACACGGTGGTGACCGCCACGATCGTGATGTCCCTGGAGGCGGTCGGCAACATCCTCGTCCTGTCCCTCCTGATCACCCCGGCCGCCGCGGCCCGCATGCTCACCGAACGACTGTGGGCGATGACCCTGCTGGCCTCGCTGCTCGGCGGCACGGGCGCGCTGGCCGGGCTGTACGTTTCGTACGCCTATGACCTTGCCGCCGGCGGCTCCATCGTCTGTGTCCTGACCGCCCTGTTCGCCCTGACCTGGTGCCTGGCTCCGCGGCACGGGCTGGTGGCGCGGGCCCGGCGCCGGGGCGACTCCGAGACCTGGCGACCGGCCCGGGAAGAGACGGTCTCGGCCTGACCTGCCATCTGTTGACCACGGGACCCATTTCATATGGCGGCAAGGATCTGCGGCCGGGGCGGCGAGCCGGCCATGACACAGCACGCGGTACGCCCGGACACGATCCAGGAGACGCGCAAGGCGGTGGCGGCCCGTGCCAAGTACCGTGTGCAGACGCCGGTGGTGGTCGGCGGGGTCGCCGCCAACTCGCGTGTGCGCTCCGCTTCCTGACGGAGGAACACTGCCTGGCCGCGGGCATCGAACTGCGGGTACCGCCGCTCAGGCTGTGCACGGACAACGGCCCGATGAACCGCCGCTGTCGGCGACCTCAACGTGGCCGAGCAACCGGGCACGACAGGCGGTGTGTTGATTGTCGACGGCACCGAGGCCGTGTGCTGTGGCGAGGCAGGCCGTACTCGTCGACGCAGGGCAGCCGGATCGTTGGCCCGGACGGACCGCCCGGCAGGGTCAGAGCGGGACCGAGGTTTGCGGGTCGCCGAGTGTCTTGAGCCGGTCGGTCACCGCCCGCATGAAGAACCCGGGCAGCCCAAGTGGGGCCGCTTCAAGTCGCCGTAGCCACCCGCGAGTGTTATCGACGAATTCACGCCGCACTCGCCCGGGTTGGAGAGGATCACCTCCCCGATTCGGAGGTAAGCGTGAACACGCGAAGATCGACCGGCCGTGTGGCCTTGGTCCTGTCCATCGTGGTGGCTGTGTTCGTCAGCCTGATATCCCCGGCGGCAGCGGCAGACGACCGGGGGCTCAGCGAGGACTTGGTCCTCACCCTCAACGCCTCGGACATCGGCGCGGATCCTGCCGACCTGCGGGACATCGTTCCCGAGATGCAGGCGGATATCAGCGAGCACGGCGGACTGGGCAACGCGCTCAAGCAGGCGCTCGCGGACAGCCATGTGAACACCACCGTCAATACCTCGGAGTGGCCGAACTTCCAGGGCACGGTGGACGTGACCTCCAACGGCGCCGGCCTGGCCATCACCATCCCGAAGGGGGAGGTCACCACCGCCGGCTTCTGGACGGGGATCGCCGCGTCACTGATCGGCTACGCCGCGGGGTACGGGCTCAGGGTGCTCTGCATCGCAGGCTTGACGGCCACCGGGGTGGGCGCCGCCACCATTCCGCTGGTCTGCACCCCCCTCCAAGGCGCCGTTACCGGCATCGTGACGGCGATCGTGAACCACGGGTTCGCCGGGGACCTGGGCTCCCCGGAGTCGATCAGGGACATCATCATCGGTGGGCTGATCGGAATGTCCATCGGCGCCCTGTGGGAGAAGTATTTCTCCCCGTGGGCGAAGACCCATGTCGCCAGGGCCTTCAAGGACCTCGGTACCTGGATCAGGTCCAGGGTGCCCTGGGTCGACTCCTGGCTCGGAAGGGAGGCCGCCGACGGGGCGGATCATCTCGGCCAAGAGCTTGAGGACCTGGAGAACCTGCTCAACGAAGCGATGAGGGACTGGGGTGGGCTGCGTCCGCCGGTGCGGCTGATGCCCCTCGGAGACTCGATCACCTACGGGATAGGTGATCCGGACCAGAACGGCTATCGCGACCACCTGGCCACCTCACTCAACCGGCGCTCGGTCACTGTGGACTTCGTCGGCTCGCAGACGAGCGGCACCATGGCGGACCGGGAGAACAACGGGTACCCGGGATGGACCATCGACGAGATCGCCGGGCCTGCGCTCAGAGATGTTCCGGCGATGCGTCCGGACGTGGTCACGCTCATGGCGGGTACCAACGACATGATCCACGACGTCGACCCGGGCAACGCGATCAACCGGCTGCAGCGCTTGATCGATGGCGTGCTGGCGGCGAACCCGGACGGGTTCGTGGTCGTCGCGACGCTGACTCCGTGCACCGATGCGGCGGTTCAGGCTCGTATGGACTCCTACAACGCACAGGTCCGGGAGCAAGTCGGAGCGCGGGTGGCGCGCGGCGACCGTATCGTCCTGGTGGATATGTCCGGGGTGTCGACGCAAGGGTGGGCGGACTTCGTGCACCCCAACGATGCGGCGTATCAGCAGATGGCAGCGGTCTTCTCCAACGGCGTCGCGGACGGTGTCAAGCGAGGGCTGCTGCCCGGCGTCACGGTGACCGGCAGTGCCGAGGAGACCGGAAACACGGTCTCGCCGGGCTCGGGCTCGGGCGGTACCGCAAACACGGACTCGGGCGGGCTCGCCACGATCAACACGGCGGACTACACGCTCAACGATGTCGCCAGGTGGCTCGGCACGGGAGTCCACGCGCTGGGCGGCCTCGCCCCGGCGGCCAACATTCGCCTGATGGACTTCGACGGAGACGGCGATGACGACTACGGGATCCTCGGCCCCGCCGGTGAGCTGAACGTCTGGCGCAACGACGGCGGCGACATCCCCGGCGGGAACGGCTGGAAGAGCATCGGAAGGGTCGCGGCCGGTACCGGTGACGGTTCCAAGGTCCGGTTCATGGACGCCGACAAGGACGGTGACGACGACTACGTGACCCTCGATCCGACAGACGGTCAGATGCAGCTCTGGGTCAACCGCATCGCCCACTGAACCGCGCACGCGGCGGGCCCGGCCGACGCCGACCGCCGTGAGCCAAGCGGTCGATCACAGTGAGCGGCCCGGTGCGATACTCGTTGCACCGGGCCGCTTTCGCCACGCCTACTCCGGCGACCTCAACAACGACCCGGCCGGCTTTGGGAACGTGCCTACGGAGGTGGCGGTGGGCATCTGCTATCGGCCCAGGAAGCCGGTGTTGCGACGACCGGTTGAGTCCAGGCTCAGTACGCGCCCGTCAAGCTCCAACGCGGCTGCCGAGAGCGGGAATTGAGGCGTCCATGAGTTCCGTGCGGGACTCGTACGACAACGCTCTCGCAAAGAACCTGTGGATACTGATCAAGACGGAGGGCATTCGCGGCCGCGCTTTCGCCACCCGGGCCGAGGCGAACCTCGTGCTCTTCGAGCCAACCAGGCAACGGTCGAACGAGCGAACCTGGCATCCCTTCAACCTGCACTGACCAGCTGATCAGCACCTCCCGTACAGCGGGGGAACCTCAGTTCAGGAGCAGGTGCGGGCCGGCCGCTATCTCAGCGACGTGAGCCCCGAACTCGATGCGAACCTGGAAGTGGCCGCCGGCAGGCCCGCGACTCTCCTTGCCGGGCTGATCCAGCAGTGCGGGCAGGTCTTCAGCTCGGGTGCATGCGAGATTTCAGCCGCGGTCGCCGGTGAGACACGAGCCAAACTCCTTGGACTGAAGGCGGCGGACCCCGTCCTCCTCTTCGTTCAACTGGCTGAGTTCGAAGGGACGCCCGTCTACCTCGCCAAGTGCATTGTCACCAGCAGGATCGGACACCTGTCGCTCGTCCAGTCCGGATAGGCCAAGGCTTCTGCGAACCGGCATCTCGCACGTCCAGCCTTGACCGTTCATCACGCCCGCTGTTGGTTCCAAGTGCGGCGGCGTCCGGCTGCCCGGCTCTCCAGACACCTCCGACTCAGCCACACTGCGAACGCAAGCCCTGCAACCACCCGGCCCCCTCGGTCTCGCAGCAGCCGGAGGTGACCCGGGCCGTGCTGGAGCGGGCCCTCGTAGCCGAGGCGACTAGCCACCTGGGTTACGAGAAACACGATCCTGCGGGCCGCGGCTCGGGCGACAGCCGCGACGGCACTTCGCCCAAGACGGTGCTGCCCGACGCTGGAGCGGTGACGGTCGCCGTTCCCCGCGACCGCAACGGAGCGTCAGCCCGTCGACCCGGTGCCGACGCGGCGGTGCTGCTCGGACAGGCCCGGCACCTGCTCGACGGACGTCCTGCGGGAACAGCTCTTCCGGTCACAGAAGTAGCGGCGCACCCGTAGCCCCGAAGCGACTCGACGACGCGGTGGGCCGGATCTTGAAACTGAAGATGGAGACTGGGCCTGTTCGAGCGGCCGCGATGCCGGTGCTTCCGGCAATGCGGCCCCGGCGCCTTCGGCGCCGCGAACAGCAACGCGCTGCAACGCCTCGCGGCGGAGGAGTCACATCTCGGAATCCCGCTGCTCTTTCGTCGGTGCCGTCAGCGCCGTCGAATCCCCCCTGCCGGTCGATCCGCCGTCACCCCTTGAGCGTTCCCTGGGCGAGCGCTCTCTCCATGCGCCGGTTGAGGACGACGTGAACTGCGGACAGAGCCCTGCTCGGACAGTTGATGCGCTCGGTGCCGGTGGAGATGGAGGAGAGCGCTGTCAGTGACAGACCGAGCAGGCTGCGGATCATCCGCGGTATCTACCTGCCACTGGCCTGGCCGAGCGGTTGCCTGCTGGAGGATGGACGGAGACCTTCGATGCCGCTGCCGTAACCGCCGATACGCTGTGCCGTCTGGTCGGCGGCGCCATGACCGAGCCACCGGCGCAAGGAGCCGCAGGCAGGCCGTTCGGGCCACATCCGGCCCAGGCTGCCGAGCTTCATCTACCGCATGCGGTCGATCCGCGGCCACATTGGCCCTGCGCCCGCTTTCAGTCAACTCCCTTGCCGGGCATCATCGTTGCATGTCACGTCTCAGGGAGATGGCACGGCAGGGTGCCACGGCGGCGGGGCCGGTGGTGGCTGTGGACACCGACGACATCCTGGCGCCGGACCGCTTCGGCTGGTGGAACGACATGGTCGGCGACGAGGTCATGCCGGTGGCGATCCAGAGTCCGCACGCAAACCGTTTCCGGGGCCGGGTAGAGTCCGTCGGGCTCCCGCGCAGCCAGGTCGCGGCCTTCGACTTCTCCCCGCTGACCGCCCGGCGCTCCCCCGCCCACATCCGCCGTCAGGACCCCGAGGACTATTTCCTGCTGCTGGTCCGGGAGAGCGCGATCCGGCTGGAGCAGGCGCGCAACGTCGCGTGCCTCGGCCCCGGCGACATGGCGCTGTTCTCCTCCTCGCAGCCGCTGACCTGCGACTTCCTGGACAGGGGTGGTCCTGTCCGCTTGACCCTCCTGCGCCTCACCCGTGCCCTCCTCCCCCTGGCCGACCGCCGCGCCGACCGCATGCTGGCCGAGCCGCTGCCCCACAAGTCCGGCTCCGGCGCCCTGCTGGGCCCGTATCTGACCTCCCTGTCCGCGGCCGCCCGCACCTCGGGCCCTGCCGAGCTTGCCCGGCTCGGCTCCATAGGGGTGGACCTGGCCGTGTCCCTCCTCTCGGCGCGGCTCGGCGACCAGGGCTTGCCGCCCGTCGAGACCCACAGAACGGCACTCCTTGCCCGGATCAGCGCCTTCATCGACCACCACCTCACCGACCCGGCACTGGGCCCGGCGGCCATCGCCGCCCACCACCACGTCTCCGTACGCACCCTCCACCAGCTCTTCCAGGGCGAGCCGGAGTCCGTCGCCGCCACCATTCGGCGCCGCCGTCTGGAGCGCTGCCGCGCCGATCTGACCGAGCCATGCCTGCGCCACCGCACGATCGGCGAGACCGCCCTGCGCTGGGGATTCCGCCACCCCGCGGACTTCAGCCGGGCCTTCCGCAGGGCGTACGGGCTCTCGCCGAGCGAGGTCCGGGCAACCCTGCGCTGAATGTATGCGCTCATGGCTAAAGACCGGGCCGCACAGCACGGGTGACAGTGGGACTGCGGCATCCCAGCGGCTTCAGGGGCGGGCCCTGCGCAGCGTGAGCAGGTCGGCGAGACGCACGCCGGGCCGCCGGGGGAACCTGAAGCTCTGGGGTGCTTCCTGCCTGCGTGGACTCCCACGCCGTACGAGATCTGGGGGACTCTTGCGACAGGGATCACCTCGCCCGTGGACGGCCACGGCCGCCGCCCTGCTCCTGCTCCTCGTCGGCTGTGGCGGCGGCTCGGGCAAGGCCAGGTCCGGCGTGCCCTCAAACCCGCCCCGTGCCCACGACCCGGTGACCAAGTTCGCGGCCGCCGAGACAGGGCTTCACGACGACGGAGAGTTCGCCCTCGACGGCACCACCGTGTGGGTCTCCACACAGGAGGGCCTGAAGTACAACGACGTCGCGACCGGCGACTCCGGGATCGTAAAGGTCTACGCAGGACGGCCGGTGCTCCAGAAACCGCAGCTGGGAGCCCCCGTCGTCGCGCGGGTCGCTGAGCGGACCGTGGTCCTGAGCGTCGCGCCGGTGACCAGACCCGGCACCGGCACACGTGTCACCACGTACACGATCATGCTCCTGGCGGTCGACGCGCGCACCCACGAGGAGGTGTGGCGCACCGAGATCCCCAGCGACGCGTTCGCCACGGGGGTGGACTTGAAGATCGCCGGCGTGGACGGCGACACGGCCGTCGTCACCTACGGGGCCGACATGACGACCGTCGACCTCACGACGCATCGAATGGTCTGGCGCAAGCCGAACGCCCCTTCCGTCGTCGCCGTCGGCGTTGGAACCATCGCCGTGGTCGCCAGCGACCGGTTCCTTGAGCGTCAGGTGTACGGACTGAGCGTCGCGAACGGTGAACGGACCTGGACCTAGGGGGATCGCGCCGGGAACCTGCGCGCCACCCCGGCCCGGCCGGGTGCGGTCCTGGTGACGCGCGGCAGCGACTACGGCCGCGTCGACGCCGCCCTTGTCAGCCTCGCAACCGGCCGCCCGGTGGCCAGGACCGAGCTCGGCGCGACCCCGGACCGGTGTCTGTACGACGAAAAGTCCACGATCGTCTGCATCAAGGACGAACTCGGATACAGGGTCGTCGCCGGGCTCGACGCGACCAGCGGCAAGAAGCTGTGGGAACTGCCCGCGAACGATCGCCTGGCACCGGTGGTGACCGCCGTCCGGCACGGCATCGTCTACGGCAAGCTCCGCGGCCAAGCGCTGATGCTCGACGCTCGCACCGGCGAGGACCGGCCGGGCGTCCTGCCGGACGCCCCCGACCTCGTCAACGAGTACATCGGCGTCTTCCTGGACGACGAGCGCGGGCGGTCGAGCGATTACGTGCCCGAGGCGGCCGGCGTACGGAGGACCGCAGGATGAGATCGCATCACACCGCGCGGGGTGCCTGCAGCCGTCGCGGGTGCACCGCTCCTGCTCCTCAGCTCAAGTTGACACACACCCATGGCCGCTCGGTGTTGCTGATGAAGGCCAGTGGGTCTCCGCCGACTTGAGGCCGCGGGTCAGAGTAAGAATCCGTGTTCTGGCTCGGCGGCCTCGGTCGGGGAAGCGCGGGTAGACGGACGGGGCGGCGATGCCGACCTTTCGGGCGACGGACCGCAGCGTGATCGCCCAGCCGGGGCTGTTCGCCCGCCGGCGGATCTCTTGGACGGCTTCGCGGCCGAGGCGGGGTGTGCCGGCGGACTCGATCGACGCAGCCGGGGCCGGGTCCGCCCTCGGGCGCGGATCATCCGGGCGGACCGCCCGGACGGTGAGGGCGAGGAGGAACACGACGACGAGCACCGACGACCGGACTGTCCCCCCGGAGGGGCGACGGGGTCATACGGTCAGTACCGTCCGGGAGAGACATGGCGCTGCTCGTCCAGTCGAGCCCTGCCGGAACGCCGGTACGTGACACAGGCCACAGGAACTCCTCTGGTGTCGCGGAGAGAAGTGGTCGTGAGGGATTCAGAAAACGATGTGCGCCGCCGCGTGCGCGAGGGGGACCGCGAGGCGTTCGCCCAGCTGTACGAGGAGTTCGCCCGCGCCGTGTACAACCACGGGTTGCGGTTGACCGGCGACTGGTCGACAGCCGAAGAGATCATGTCCGAAACGTTCCTGGCCGCGTGGCGGACCCGGGCCCGGGTGCGCGAGGACGGCGGCTCCCTGCTGCCCTGGCTGCTGGGCATCGCCACCCACAAGGCGGACAACGCCCGCCGGGCACAGCGCAGACGCCGGCTGTTCCTGGCGCGTCAGCCGCAGCCACGTGCGGAGGAGGACTTCGCGCCCCGGACGGTCGGGCGCATCGACGACGCCCGGCGCCTGCGGGCCGTGCATGCCGCCCTGGGCCGGCTGCGGCGCCAGGAACGGGAGGTACTGGCCCTGTGCGTGTGGTCCGGCCTGGACTACCGGCAGACGGCCGAAGCCCTGGGCATCGCCGTCGGCACCGTACGTTCCCGCCTTTCGCGTGCCCGCAAGAAGCTCGCCCATCTCGCGGAAGAAGACCGGGAACCATCCGCCACCCGCGGAGAGATGACAAGTGCGGCCGCGATCGCGGCCCTGCCCGTACGGGAGGAGCTCACATGAACGACAGGACCACCGGCGCTTTCCCTGAGCAGAACGGCGACCGCGAAGAGATCGCCCGCCTGCTGCCGGCCCCGGCCGACTGGGACCTTCCGCGCGAGCAGCACCTTCGTCACAAGGACCTGCTGATGCACCACATCGACCGAGACCAGGCGACCCGTACCCGCCCGGCCGGCCCCCCGGCCCGCCGACTGCTGCGGCCCGCGCTCCTGGCACCGGCGACCGCGCTGACCCTGGCCTGCGCGCTGGCCGCGGGCATCGCCCTGAACGGCGGCGGCCGGGAGCCCTCCGGCACCGACTCGCACCGTGCGGCCACGGACATGCGGCCCGCCGCGGCTCTCCTGGGCCGGATCTCCGCCGCCGCCGGGGAACGCACCACGCTCCCCGTGCGGGACGACCAGTTCGTCTATACCCGGGAGAAGACCCGTGGGGCCGACCTGACCAGCGGGAAGGCCGTCCTCGGCCCACTGACGGACCGAGAGGTGTGGGCCGCGCAGGAACCGGGGCCCCTGCACAAGCTCGGCCTGATGCGGGAGAACGGTGAGACTCTGCCGATCAACGCCCAACTCGGTGACACCGACGGCACCCCGGCCGGCATCAGCCGACCCACCTACCGCTGGCTCAGCTCGCTGCCCACCGACCCCGACAAGCTGCTGGCCTATCTGTACGCCAAGACCCCGCAGGCCCAGGGCCGGGAACGCGACCAGGCGGTGTTCGAGCAGATCGGGTCCCTGCTCGGCGGGATGACACCGCCCCGTACGGCCGCCGCCCTCTACCGGGCCGCGGCGAAGATCCCCGGCGTCACCCCGGCCCCGCAGGCCCACGACGCGATCGGCCGCCGGGGCCTCGGTATCGCCCGCGACGACACGCGCTACGGCGTCCGGACCGAGTGGGTCTTCGACGAGAAGGACTTCTCCTTCCTCGGCTCCCGCAGCTATCTGACCAAGGACACCTCGTACGGAAAGGCCGGGACGCTGCTGTCCAGCGCGGCCGAGCTGGAACTCGCCGTCGTCGACAAGGCCGGCCAACAGCCCACGGACCGGACATGAGGTCCGAGACCACACGATGACCAGAGTCCCGGCCCCGGTGCGGCCAGGACGGGAAGGGGCAACTGCTTGGCCACCGCAAGCCGGTCCCGGTCACGCCCCGACGCCCGCCCTTGCCCGGACGGCACCGGACACCGAGGCACGCCGTAGGCTCCCGGCCGGCCGGGATCTGCTACCGGGACGGCACGCTGCCGCAAGTGGCGAGGGCTCTGGCGGACTGTGGCGGGAACATGGACCTCAGCGATCCTCGTTCTCGCCGGTCAGCAGTCCAGCGCGCCTTCGGCGCGCGCCGGGGCCGTCCGGCGGGGCTTCGATTGCTGGGGACGGCATTGCGGATGCGGTCGCGCGCCGTGTGACCCGCGTGGCCGCGGGACCGTTGTGCGGGTCTGTTGGGGGCGCTGATGTGCTGCGGGCGTGCCCAGCGGCCTTGCCCCTGCCGCGGGTTCACGTGGGCGGCAGGGGCAGGACGGCTCACATGCCGAGGCGGGCGCGGATGGCCGCGGAGAGTTCCGCGATGCCGCGTTCCTTCAGGACGCTGTAGTGGTCACCGGCGAGCTCCACCGTGGTCGGCGCGGTGGTGGAGTACCCGGAGTGGGTCTCGATGAACGAGTAGTCGTCACCGGTGGCCTTGAAGACGGTCACCGGTGCGTTCAGGCTGCGTTCGGTGAGTTCGCGGAAGGTGTACTCGAACTCGTAGGTCTCCGCGACGATGTGGATGATCCGGCGGATCAGCTGCTCGTCGAGGCCGGGCAGGCGGTCGTGGACGAAGGTCACGAAGCTGTCCTCGTCCCGCGTGGCCGCGAGGCAGGCATCCGCGTCGGGGCCGCTGACGGTGCCGGTGAACACCGAGTACAGGATGGCGACGTAGACGGGGTTGCGGTAGGTCGCCTCGCGGCCGAAGCGGTCGGCGCCTTCCGTGCGGACCTTGGGGTTGCCGGGGCAGATCAGCAGCAGGTGGTCGATCCGCTGGCCGGACTGCTCGAGCTGCCAGGCGGTCTCGAAGGCGACTCGGGCGCCGAAGGAGTAGCCCCAGATGCTGTAGGGGCCCTCGGGCTGGGTGTGCAGGATCTCGGCCACGTCGGCGGCCGCCATCTCGCGGATCGTCGGGTAGGGCGTCTCACCGGCGTTGATGCCGTGCGCCTGGATGCCGAAGAACGGCCGGCCGGCGCCGGCCTCGCGGGCCAGCAGGCGCAGGTTCATCGGGTAGCCGCCGAGCCCCGGCCAGCAGTACACCGGGCGGCCGGTGCCCTCGGCGTGCAGCGGGACGAGGCGTGAGGAGGGTGCGGCGCCGTCGTCCTCGATGCGGGTGGCGAGATCGGCGAGCTTGGGGTGTTCGAAGACGACCTGGAGCGGCAGGCGGAGGCCGAACTCCCGGTTGATGCGGTTGACGAGCGCCACCGCGATCAGCGAGTTGCCACCGGAGGCGAAGAAGTCGTCCTCCGCGGACACGTCCTCGTACTTCAGCGCCTTCGCCCATGCCCCTGCCAGCCACCGCTCCACCGGGGAGGCGGGGGCGACATAGGGCCTGCCGGTGTCGGCGGACCGCACCTGCTCGCCGGCGGCCAGGGCGTTGACGTCGACCTTTCCGTTCGCGGTGAGCGGCAGCCGGTCCAGCACCAGGACGCGGTTGGGGATCATGTAGTCGGGCAGCCGCTCCACCAGGTCGTCCCGGATCATCTCGGCCGGGCCCTTCATGTGCACCGCGTCCTCGTTCATGCCCTCGCTGCGGATCTGCTCCTCGCTGACCTTGCCGCCGAGGAAGAAGTACGACGGGCCGGTGGGTATCGCGCAGGAGGCGAGGATGTCGTCCACGCGCCGTGCGGCGGGCAGCGGGTGGCCGGTCTTCGAGCTGTAGCCGGAGGACATCAGACCGATCCGCCGGGTGTTGCGCTGCAGGTGGTGCAGTGCGGTGCCCATGGCGATGTACTGCAGCCACTCGTCGGTCGCGCGGCTCACCGTGGTGATGCCGAAGCTCGCCCGCTCGTAGACCTGCTGGTTGATGGCGATCACGTGCTTGGGCAGGACGAGGGCGTCGGAGATGTGCGCCAACTCGCTGCCGGTCCACCGGTACTGACCGGCCGGCAGACCCTGCACACGGCCCGGTTGGGTCTGCACATAGATTTCGGTGGGGTCGTGCGGGGGCAGGCAGTCATGGCGGTCGATGGTGAAGGTGCCGAGGTAGTAGTCCTCGGCGGCGATGTGCAGGATGTCCTTGACGGTCGGCTGGTAGGCGGCGGGACGGATGGTGAGGCCGTACTCCGGCAGTATCTCCTCGAAGACGCCGAGCATGTGGCCGGTCTCGAACTCGAGCACCTCGCGGATGTTGTTCTTGTAGACGGGCTCGATGGCCCGCTTCTTGCCGATGAAGTGCGCCACCAGCCGTGCTCCGGTGCTCTGCCGGGCATCGGCGATCCGCACCAGGGTGTGGTCGGCGGGGTGGTGGTAGTACACGCCGGCGTCCAAGCCGTCCAGACCGCCCGTCTCCAGGTACAGCTGCGTGGCGTACAGAGCGCCGGGTGAGGCGTAGGAGTACTTCGGCAGCAACCGCTCGTCGCTGCGGAACTGGCCGAACCAGCGCAGCAGTTCGCCGAGCTGATCGAAGGTGAGGTCCGCGAGGCCGCGGGAGTCCGCGCGTGCCGGGCGCGGGGTCAGCAGGGCGAGGATGTCGTCGCGCGTGACCTCTCCGCCGTCGAAGAAGCGGTACGTCTTGCGGGCGAACGTCTCCCGCCGCTGCCGCGCCGTCTCCTGCCGGCCCGGCAGCGGCAGCACGGGCCTGCCGTCGAGTTCATGAGCGTCTCGCAGGCCCGGGTTCGCCAGCTGCGCCTTCACCTGGAGCTTGCTGGCCTTGGACTGGTGGTGCGCACCGGCGTCGCCCTGGTCCATCAGGGCGGCTTCCTTCGGGTTCAGCTCGATGCACGCCAGCAGGTTGGTGGAGCCGGTGCGCGGGTCCTGTGCGGTGATCGCCGCGGCCCGTCGCACCCAGGTGTGCTCCTCGATGGCCAGGGCGATCTCGTCGAGTTCGACGCGGTAGCCGCGCAGCTTGATCTGGTTGTCCGTGCGGCCGCTGAACTGGATCGTGCCGTCGGGGTTCCAGTACGCCAGGTCTCCGGTCCGGTAGAGCCGCTCGGTCGGTACGAACGGCGAGGGGACGAACCGCTCCTTGGTCTGCTCGGGCCGGTTCAGATAGCCGCGGGCCAACTGCACACCACCGATGTAGAGTTCACCGGTCTCCTCGATGTCCACCGGCGCCAGGTTCTCGTCCAGGATGTAGCAATGGGTGTTGTCGACCGGCACGCCGATGGCGACCGAGCCGGGGCCGTCGCCGAGCGCGTCCGGGTCGACCAGGTGGGCGGTGGCGTTGATGGTGCACTCGGTCGGTCCGTACAGGTTGACCAGCGACGCCCACGGGACCTCGTCGAGGAAGGTGCGGGCCAGTTGCCGGGAGAGCGCCTCGCCGCCGGAGAACACCCGGCGCAGCGTGGTGCACGAGCCCAACTGCTCGGTGTCCACCAGCGCCTGCAGCAGCGTCGGCACGCACTGCAGCGTGGTCACCTCATGCCGGGCGATGGCGGTGATCAGCGCCTCGGGGTCGCGGTAGCTGCCCGGCGCTGCCATCACCACGCGGGCGCCGACGGCCGGGGCGAGGATCTCCCACTGCGCCGCGTCGAAGCTCATCGGCGTCTTCTGCAGCACGGTGGTACGCGGGCCCAGGTGCCCGCACATCTGCATCCACTGCATCTGGTTCAGGATGCTGCGGTGCTCGATCAGCACACCCTTGGGCCGGCCGGTGCTGCCGGAGGTGTAGATGACGTAGGCGAGGTTGCGAGGTGCGGGTGCCGCCGGCCTCGTAGCCGGGGACTGGGCGGTGTCGGTGACGGTGACGATGCGGGTGCTGCTCGGGACGAGGCCGCGGAGCCGGGCGGCGAGGTGTTCCTGGGTCACGATGACGCGGGTTCCGCTGTCCTCGATCATGTAGCGCAGCCGGTCCTCGGGATACTCCGGGGACAGCGGCAGATACCCGGTACCGGCGAACAGGATGCCCCACACTCCGGTCATCAGATCCAGCGACGGTTCGGCGTACAGGCCGACGCAGTCGTCGAGTGACACGCCCAGGGCGTTCAGGCGGCCGGCCAGCCGGGCTGCCGCGGCTTCCAGTTCCCGGTAGGTGAGGCTTTCGGTGCCGCTGGTGACGGCGGTGGCATCGGGCTGCACGATGGCCTGCTCCCTCAGCAGGTCCGGCAGGCATCCGCTCAGGCGTAGGTCGTGGACGCGGGCCGTGGAACGTGCGGTGGGCTGTGCTGTGGTCACGATTTCCCCTTGACTGCGGGTGCATGGTCGCGAGCCGACGCCGAGGACGAGCGGTCAGTCCGCTTCCCGGCGCGTGACGGCGGTGGGATCTGGGCCAGCGCGACGGCGGCGACGACCGCCGCGGCGCCGGCGAGTTGGAGAGGTGTGAGGCTCTGGTCGAGGACGAGGTATCCGAGGGCGGTCGCGGCGAGCGGGCTGGCGAAGCCCAGGACGGACACCGCCAGGGCCGGAAGCCGTCCGATGCCCCGGAACCAGACGGCGTAGGCGAGCAGCGCCCCGATCAGGCCCAGGTAGGCGAAACCCGCGATGTTGTCGCCGGTGACGCGGGTGGGCAGCCCTTCGGCGGCCAGGGTGACGGGGGCGAGCAGCAGGCCGCCCGCGGTGAGCTGCCAGCCGGTGAACGTCAGCACGCCCAGGCCCTCGGGCCGTCCCCAGCGTTTGGTGAGCACGATGCCGGCGGCCATGCTGACCGCGGCGCCGACCCCGGCAGCGATGCCGGTGAGGTCGACGTCGGCCTGCGCGGTCAGGGCGAGCAGTGCCACACCTGTGACGCCGAGCAGACAGGCGGTGACCTGAAACGGGCGGATCGGCTCCGCCAGCAGCACGGCGCCGAGGAGCAGCACGAGGGTCGGTTGAGCCGCGATCACGAGCGCGGCCACCCCGCCGGGCAGGTGGTACGCGGCCACGAACAGCAGGTAGAAGAAGATGCCGATGTTCAGCGCGCCCAGCACCGCGGCACGCCACCACCACGCGCCCTGCGGGAGCCGCCGGCCGAGCGCGAGCAGGACCAGCCCGGCGGGCAGCGCCCGCACGCTGGAGGCCAGCAGCGGCCTGCCGGGCGGCAGCAGTTCCGTCGTCACCAGGTAGGTGCTGCCCCACACCGCGGGAGCCAGCGCCGTGAGCACGGCGTCGAAAGTCCGTGCCAGTCCAGGAGCCGATGGGGAAACGCGCAGGGCGGAATGCATGCGTGGACCACCTGTCGGTCGGGTCGGATGTGTCGCTGCCTGATCGACGGGATGTCAGCGGACAGCAGCGGGCAGCAGAACGTCTTGGGGTGCGAACATCAGGTCGCGCAGCGGTTCGAGGAAGACGGGGCCGTCGTACCGGACGGTCCCGCGTCGCACGCTGGCACGGGTGAGGGTGTCGTCCACGGTGGTGCCGGACACCGCGAGTCGTACCACCGTGGTTCCGCCCGGGGTGTCGACGACCAGCTCGTCCAGCCGGCTCCAGCCCCGCTGGGCCAGCCGCTGCGGGATCGTGCCGTCGATCACCGCGGCGGCGGCGACGGTGATGGCGTCGGCCGGCGGAAGCGGAGCGGTCCAACCCGGCGCCGGAAGGGCCAGCACCGCCAGGCGCCGGTACTGATACTGGCCGACCGCGGCGACCTTCGGGAACACGCCGCCCTCCGGCCGGCCCAGGCGGCGGGCGGCAGCGCGGCGGATGCCGGTGAGCCGCTGCCGCACCGCCGCGTCGTCGGCGAACAGGGCCTCCTGCTCCGGCAGTTGGAGGTCGGCGGCATCGACGAAGACATACGGATTGCCTGCGGACACCAGGGATACGGGCATACCGTCGAGTTCCTCGTGCGGCGACCCGGTGGGCAACAGGTCACGCAGGCGTCGAGGGGGCCGGTAGGCGAATTCCACGGCGAACGTCAGAGTGCGGCTCGTTCCGTCGACCTCGCACTCGACTCGGTCACCGGTGTTGAGTACGTTGACGCGGAGCCGGGACGCGGCGGTCAGGCGCGGCAGCCAGGCGAGGCGGTGTGCCACGGCGACGGAGGAGAGGATCGAGTGCCCGCAGGTGCCGCGCAGCGAGAAACGCGGCGGTGTGCCGGGCAGGTACTGGGCGAACTGGTAGTCCAGGTCGGCATGCGGGTCGGCGGACGGCTCGATCATGGCGATCGTGGTGATGTCGGCCCCGTGGTGATCGGCCAGCCAGTCACGTGCCATCAGAAGTGTGGTGCTGAGGAGTTCCCGCCTGTCGGCGGGCAACGCTCTGCGGTCCAGCACAAGCGTCGGTTCGCTCTTTCCCGCGGTATGGCACAGATGGCCGATCATCGGTCCCTCCATGGTTGGTGCCTGCCATGGCGCTCGGACGGTGCCGTCGGCGCGCGAAGCGGCTGGCGGCGGTTGCCCGGTTGGGGGGAGGCGATTGCAGCTTGAAGGGGGACGTTGCGGCTCACAACAACTCATGGGTGAACGGGGGCGGAACCACGCGTTCGACGAGGTGAGACGGTCGCCGGTGATCACTGTCACAACTCGCTCTTACTTACGGGTGAGTTGACGGGATGCCACCGAAAGCCCCTTTGACCTGGCCTGCTTCCAGCATTGGCTGACTGTTCGCCGGATGGACGTCTGCATGCGCGTGCATTCATGTAGCGTCTCGCGTCGCCAGGCGGGTGCCACCGGCCGCGGCTGATCGCTGCCGCCGTCCCCTCCCCCACGCAGTGCATCCGCGATCGCACATCCCCATTCCCCCTGCAGTGAAGGGCTGAGGCTCATGTACCGCTCTGTCGAGTCCGTCGGGATCAAGGCTGCCGGTCCCGTGCAGTCACTTGTCCGTATCGTCGTCGGGTTCCTCTTTGCCTGCCACGGCGCCGCGTCCCTGTTCGGGGTGCTGGGCGGAGCCGTCGGCACGCACGGCGGGACGGTCCCGCTCGGGGCCTGGCCGGGCTGGTGGGCGGCCGCCATCCAGCTGCTCGGAGGAATCCTGGTGGCGCTCGGCCTGTTCACCCGGCCGGCGGCGCTGGTCTGCTCCGGATCGATGGCGTACGCCTACTTCATCGTGCACCAGTCGACCGGCCTGCTGCCCATCGTGAACAACGGTGAGCCGGCCGCCCTGTACGCCTGGGTATTCTTGCTGCTCGCCGCTTTCGGTCCTGGGCCGTGGGCCCTCGGGCGGCTGCTGTCGGTCGGCGGGCGGCAGACGCAGCCGGCGGCTGCCGTCGACCAGGCCGCGGCGAACGCGTAACGCGCTCACCCGAGTTCGTGCGCCGGTGGCGGCCGCCGCCACCGGCCACCCCCGACAGACAGGAGGCCTCATGCCAGTCCCCGTCATCACCGTGTGGTCGGACATCGGCTGCCCCTGGGCGACGCTGGCCCTGCACACTCTGCACGCCGCGGCACACCGGCGAGGACGGGAGATCTCCATCGACCACAGGGCCTTCCCGCTGGAGCTGTTCAACAGACAGCCGACTCCGAAGGACATCCTCGACTCCGAGATCGTGATGATCGCCGCCCACCGCCCCGAGTTGGGCTGGCGGCTGTGGAGCGGCCGGGAGTCGCACTACCCGGTCACCACACTGCCGGCCCTGGAGGCCGTCCAGGCCGCCAAAGCGCCGGAAGTGGGCGGACTGCGGGCCGGCGACGAACTCGACACCGCGCTGCGCAGAGCGTTCTACGCGGACAGCAGGTGTATCAGCCTGCACTCGGTGATCCTCGACATCGCCGAGCAGTGCGAGCACCTGGACGTCGACGCCCTGGCGGACGCACTCGCCGCCGGGCGTGGACGCGCCGAGGTGTTCCAGCAGTGGCGAACCGCCCAGGGACCGCAGATCCAGGGCAGCCCACACCTGTTCGCTCCCGGCGGCTACGCCGCCCACAATCCCGGCGCCTCCTACGCGTGGACGGGCAAACCCGGCCAGGGCGGCTTTCCGCGCCTGGACCACTATGACCCGTCTTGGGCGGACGGGTTGCTCGACGCCTTGAGGAACGCCGACTGAGCTCCGGGCTCTTGTGGAGAGGTTCGGTCGCCGCTGCCTGGTGGGTGCCCGGTGTCGCGCCGGTTCACGTTCACGAAGTCGTTCGGCTGACCGCTGGCGAAGGCCAGACACGTCGTGCGTGCCTGTGCCGTAGCTGATGTCGGCCGGCGCCGTCCCGCAGCTCTGCCAGCCGCCCGTGTCGGCCACCGCGAAGCTGCCGATCGGCGCGTTGCTCCGGCCGTCGATACGCACCTTGACCAGGCCGCTCACGCTGCCCGCCGCATCGCTCGCGACCCGGCCGTAGAACGCATCGACGACTTGGGCTCGGTCCCGTGATCGGCGGTAACGCTGTGCGGTGACCAGTGGAGGCGGATGCCATGGCGGAGCAGGAAGAACCCGCTCGGCCGTCCATCTGCCTCATGATCCTCTTGGTTCGTCGGTCGACGCCCTCGGTGCGGCCGTGGCGGTGGGGAAGAGGGATCATTTCCGGACGGGCCGTACGGCCCGGCGTGGGCGCACATCCGCAGCCCGGCCGCCGTCTCAACGCGTCGCAGCCCCGCCCTTCACTGTCTCGGCGGTCCGCACCGGCGGGATCGGAGCGGGTGCCGGGAAGACGCCGGGGCCGGGCGGCAGGAGGTCGGCGGTCGCCGGAAGGCCGAGGCGGGCCCGGAGGCTGCTCCGGGCGGGGCCCGCATCCGGGGTCAGCCGGGCGGCGAGGCGGATCGCGGTGGTCGGGTCGGCGTCGGCCGGGCGGAGCACCAGACCATCGGCGCCGGATGCGAGGAGGGCGTCGGCGGCGGCGCGCAGGGCCTGCGCGGTGGCGTCGGCGGCGACGGCGAGCGGGGCGAGCACGAGGGGCCGACGGCCCGGGTCGGCGAAGTGACCGCGCGGAGCGGTCTCGACCGCCCGGCGGGCGGCGGCCGTCGCGTCCCGGCCGGCCGGGGCGACGAGGACATCGGCGACCTCCGCCGCCGCGGGGAGTTCGTCGGCAGCGTTGATCCACCACGCCAGGACCGACGCCCCCTCGGGTGTGGCGGGCAGGGTGAGCGGGCCCGCCGTCGGGAAAACGCCGTCATGGTGGGCGTGGCGGATGAGGTCGCCCCGGGCGAAGATGCGCCGCTCGCGGTCGGCGACGATCGCGTCGTAGGGCCAGGTCTGTTCAAGTTTCTGCACGGCCAGCGCGAGGTCCCGCACGGCCTGTGCTCCGGGCGGCCCGGTGAGTACGGGGGCGTCGCCGCGGGCGCGTCCCGCGCCTCGGGGCACATAGGGGTCGCAGCCGCCGACCACGACACCCGTGCGCCGGCGCGAGAGGTGAGCGACAGAAGTGATCCGGCGAGCCAGGTTGTAGGGGTGGTCGCGGGTCGGGGACGCGGCCACGAGGAAGGCGGCGTGGTCCGTGCGGCCGGTCAGGACGGCGACCGCCGTGGCCGCGTCGACGGTGGGCCGGCCGTCCGGCGCACCCGCCGTGACACGGTCCACGCCCACGACGGTGAACGCGATCGGCGCGGTGTCCAGGAGGGCGAGCGCCGCCGGGTCGGCGAGGGCGGCGAGGACCTGTTCGCCCGTGAGCGCCAGGGCCACGGTGCGGTGCGCGGGGTCGGCAGATGTCATGAGAACTCCATAATTCGCTGTGGTTTGCGCATCTTTGAAATGGTTTAGTGGCTTACGTCGAAAGGATTTCGTATGCCCACTGAACGAACCGGCCATGTGCTGCTCGGCGTCAACGTCCTGGTTCTCGGTTATCTCCCGTCCGCTTGGCAGTCGCCGCGCCTGGGAGACGACGCCTTCGTGGACCCGGACTACTGGCGCCGAATAGGGCACCTGGCCGAAAAGGGCACGCTGGACGCGCTGTTCCTCGCCGATGCACCGGCCCTCGGGGACCCGTCGCACGACGCGAACGCGGGGCGCCTCGAACCCACCGCGACCTGGGCGCATGTCGCGACGGCGACGGAGCACATCGGTCTGGTGGCCACCGCGTCGACGTCGTTCAACGACCCCTATGAGCTGGCCGAACGGTTGCTCTCGCTGGACCTGTTGTCGGGCGGCCGGGCCGGATGGAACTTCGTGACGACGCGGGGGGCCGCCGCGGCCCGCAACTTCGGTCTGCCCGACGTCCCGGGCCGCGACGACCGTTACGACCGGGCTGAGGAGTTCGTCCGGCTCGTCCTCGATCTGTGGCGGTCCGCGGCCGGTGGACCACAGGTGGCCCACCACGGGCCGCTCTTCGATCTGGTGGGCCGCCTGCGCGTGCCGCCGTCGCCGCAGGGACACCCGGTGGTGTTCCAGGCCGGCGGTTCGCCGAAGGGCCGGCGGCTGGCCGGGCGGTTCGCCGAGGGTGTTTTCGCGGCGGAGCTGACGAAGGAGGGCGCGATCGAGCATTACCGGCAGGTGAAGCAGTACGCCGTGGATGCCGGACGGCAGCCCGACGACGTGAAGATCCTGCCGGGGTTGCTGCTGAGCCTGGGCAGCACGGAAAAGGAGGCCCGGCGGCGCAGCGACGAACTGCACGACACCTCTGCCCCCGCGTACTCCACGCAGTGGCTGTCGCAGTCCATCGGTTTCGACGCCTCGACACTGCCACTGGACGAACCGTTCCCCGAGGACGTCCTGTCGGCCCCGGTGGATCCCCAGACGTTCACCGGGAGCATCGGCTTCCGTGAGTCGATCGTGCGGCAGATCCGCCGCACCAACCCGACGGTCCGTGAGTATCTGAGGCAGACCCGGTACACCGGTTCCGGCCACGCGGGTTTCGTCGGCACGCCCGAGCAGTTGGCGGACCGCATCGAGGACTGGTTCCGCTCCGGGGCGATCGACGGTTTCAACCTGCAGCCAGACCGGTTGGAGGACGGGCTGGAGGTGATCGTCGACGAGGTGGTCCCGATCCTGCGGCGCAGGGGGTTGTTCCGGCACGAGTACGCGACGCACACGTTGCGTAAACACTTCCGGGCGTCTTCGCCGACGCGCGGCGCCGCGGCGCCGGCCCGCTCCGCCTGACCGGTGTACGGCCGGCCTGCCGGTGCGGCCCGGTGACCACGGGCCGCACCGGTCGGGCGGCCGCCGTCCGAGGACCGGCCCGATGGCACCGGCGTAGGTGTCGAGGCGGGCCTTCGCGTGGTCGGGGTCGAACTCGTCGCGGCAGGAGAAACCGGCGAAGTCGCCGGCGGCGGTCGCCGGGTCCGGCCGCGACGCTCTCGGCGGCGTCGTCGGCCGGCCCGTAAAGGGGACGAGGTCGGGGTACTCGTGGGCGAGGCCGATCCGATGTGGCTGTCGGGACATGGTCGTTGCCTTGGCCGTCGCGGCGGTCAGTCGCCCTGCCCGCCGCGCCCGATGGCCGCGAGGTCGGGGACCGGGTCCTTGCCGTTGACCAGCCAGTCGCCGAGGATACGGGCCTTGTAGACGCGCGGGTTGTGGGAGGCGAGGGTGCGCGCGTTGCGCCAGTGCCGGTCCAGCAGGAGGGTGTCGGAGACACCGGAGGCGCCGAGGGCGTCGAAGACGGTCGTGGTGGCACGGAGCGCGGCGTCGATGATGGTCAGCTGGGCCTGTGCGACCGCGACTTCCGCTTCCAGCACGCGCTGTTTGCGGGTGTCGTGGTCACCGGCGGCGTGTGCCTCGGCGATCAGGTCGAGCGGGCGGGCGGCGGCACGCAGGGCGGCCTGTGCAGCGAAGGCGTCGGCGGACACCTGGCCGAGGACCTGGAGGAGTTGGGCGTCTGAGGCGGGCACCGGGTCGAGGCCCTGCGGGTAGTTGCGTCCACGGGCCTTCAGGGCGCCGATGCCGTCGCGGAGCACGGCACGGGTGATGCCGGTGAGCACCGACAGCATGGCGGTCTGGTAGAAGTGCCCCTGGTAGACGAAGCGTTCGGCGGCAGGGAAGACATCGCCGCGCTCGGCGGGAACATCGGTGTAGGTGGCGCTCCCGCTGGCGGTCGTGCGCTGACCGAAACCGGTCCAGTCGTCGTCGAGCCGCACCCCGGGGTGTTCGCGCCGGACAAGGGCGGTGAGGACGGTGTCGCCGTCGCCCTTGCCGAGGACGTCGAGCCAGTCGGCGTAGAGGCTGCCGGTGGCGTAGAACTTGGCTCCGTTGACCAGCCACCGGTCGCCGTCCTGGCGGACGGTGGTCCTGAGGTTGGCGAAGGTGCCGTTGTTGGCCTCGGTCCAGCCGCCGCCGACGAAGTCGCCGTCGAGGAAGCGCCGTATCCAGCGGTCGTTGCCGGGGGACGGGGCTGCGTTGAGGCGGTCCTCGACGAAGGCGAGGTGGTTGCGCCAGATGTGGCCGACGTTGGCGTCGGCCGTGGCGAGTTGGGCGAGCAGCGTGAACGTCTGTTCCAAAGAGGCTCCGAGGCCCCCGAGTTCGGCGGGGATCCGCAGCGTGCCGAGCCCCGCGTCCTTGAGCCACTGGACCTGCTGGTGGGGGAAGGTACGGGTCCGCTCGCGGTCGGTGTTGCCCTCGGCGATGCGGTCGAAGAGCGGCTGGAAGCGGGTGGCGAGTTCGGCGTCGGTGGCGGTGGGCTGCCGGAGGTTGCTGGAGGTGGCGGGGGCGATGGTGGTCATGGTGATGCCTTTCATGGGAATGGTGCGGGCGGGGTCCGGTGTGCCGGGGCGGGGCGCGGACCGTGCCGGGCGGGGGCGTCACGCGTCGGGGACGAGCGCGTGCTCCTCGCCCGGGGCGGTGCGGCCAGGAGCAGGCCCGATCGGCAGGACGGAGTCGATGAGGTCGCGGGTGGCCGGATGACGGTCGGCGGCGAACAGGTCGTCGGCGCGGAACGTTTCGAGCAGCGTGCCCTGCCGCATGACGCCGATGCGGTCGCAGAGGAACTCGATGACGGCCAGGTTGTGGCCGATGAAGAGATAGGTCAGATCGAGTTCGTCGCGCAGGTCCAGGAGCAGGTTGAGGGTGGTGGCCTGGGTGGACACGTCGAGGGCGGAGGTGGGTTCGTCCAGGATCAGCAGGTCCGGTTCCAGTGCGATGGCGCGGGCGATCTGCAGCCGCTGTCTTTGGCCACCGGAGAACTCGCGGGGGTAGCGGTCGGCGTGGTCCGGGTGCAGGCCGACGAGGCTCAGGGCTCGGGCGGTCCGTTCCCGGGCCTCCTGCCGGCCTGCGGCCCGGCCGAGGCGGACGAGGGGGCGGGCGATCTGGTCGCCCGCTCTGACCCGGGGGTTCAGGGCGGTGACGGCGTCCTGGAACACGTACTGGAAGCGACGGCGCAGCGCGCGCAGGCTCCGCTGGTCGGCGCTGCCCACGTCGAGGCCGTCGAAGGTGACGGATCCGGTGGTCGGTGGCAGGAGCCCGCCGGCGAGCCGGGCGAGGGTGGACTTGCCGGAGCCGGACTCGCCGATGAGGCCGAAGACTTCGCCGCGGTGCAGGGTGAGCGTGACATCGTCGACGGCGCGCACGGCGGTGCGGCGGCGTCCGGTGCCGAGGCCGCCGACCGTGAACTCCTTCGACAGCCCGTCGAGTCGCAGCAGGGGGTCACCGAGCGTACGGTCGGGGGCCGGGGCGGGCCGGCGCGGCGCCGGGACGGTCCGCGGGACCGCGGAGGCTCCCACAAGCAGTCGGCGGGCGCGGCCGTCCGGTCCCCGGCGCTGTCCGGGTTGCGGCACGGAGTCGATGAGGGTCCGGGTGTAGGGGTGCGCCGGGGCGCCGAGGACCTGGGCGGTGTCGCCGACCTCGACGACGCTGCCCTCCCGCATCACGGCGACCCGTGAGCTGGTGTGGGAGACCACACCGAAGTCGTGTGTGATCAGCAGGACGGCGGTGCGGGTGCGGACGGACAGGTCGAGCAGCAGGTCGAGGATCTGCTTCTGGACGGTGGCGTCCAGTGCGGTGGTCGGTTCGTCGGCGATCAGCAGGTCCGGTCCGGACAGACCGGCGAGCGCGATCATCACACGCTGCCGCATGCCGCCGCTCAATTCGTGCGGGTAGCAGCGCAGGACCCGGTCGGGGTCGTGGATGCGGACGCGGGCGAGCCAGTCGCGGGCGACGTCCAGGGCTTCTTCTCTGGTGACGCGAAGGTGCAGCCGTGCCGTGTCCCGAAGCTGGCTGCCGACGGTGAACGACGGGTCGAGCGAGGTGCCCGGGTTCTGGAAGATCATCCCGATGCCCGAGCCCCGGTGGACGTTGAGCCGCTGCTCGGGGAGGCCGAGCAGTTCGGTGTCCTCGAAGCGGACGCTGCCGCCGGTGATGCGGGCTCCGCGCGGCAGCAGGCCGAGAATGGCCGAGGCGGTGACGCTCTTGCCGGAGCCGGACTCGCCGACGAGGGCGAGGACCTCGCCCGGCGCGATGTCGAGGTCCACGCCGCGGACGGCGTGCACGGTGCCGCCGGGCAGGGCGAACTCGACGCGGAGGTCCTTCACGGTGAGCACGGCTGTCATGGGGTCACCTCGGGGTGCGGGGGCGGTGGGGTCACGGGTCGAGGACGTCGCGCAGGCCGTCGCCGAGCCAGTTGAAGGCGAGGGAGACGAGGAGGATCGCGACGGCGGGGAACGTCGCCACGCCGGGGCTGCCGTTCACCAGGACCTTGGCGCCCTCGGAGATCATGCGGCCCCAGTCGGCTTCGGGAGGCTGGACGCCGAGGCCCAGGGCGCTCAGGCTGGCGGTGAAGACGATGTTCACGCCGATCAGGCTGGTCCCGTAGATCACCACCTGGGAGAGCAGGTTGGGCAGCACCTCGCGCCACAGGATCTCGGCCCGGGATGCGCCCAGCGAGCGGGCGGCCTCCACATAGTCCTTCTCCCGTTCCACCTTCGCCTCCGCGAAGACGACGCGGGTCACGTAGGGGACGGCGGCGAAGACGACGGTGCCGATCAGGACGGCCGGGCCCGGATGGAGGACGGCGGCGAGGGAGAGCGCCACCAGGATCACCGGGAAGGCGAACATGAGGTCGACGGCCCGCATGAGCACGGCCGAGGTACGACGCCCGGCGAACGCGCCGAGCAGGCCGAGCACGGTGCCGATGAGCAGGGCGGCGGCCACCGATGCGGTCGAGACCAGCAGGGCGGTCCGTCCGCCGGCGAGGAGTCGGCTGAGCACGTCCCGCCCCTGGTCGTCGGTGCCCAGCAGATGACCGGGGGACCCGACGGCGGCGAGCACGTTGTCGGCGTCGCCTGCGTCGGGGTCGTACGGGGTGATCCAGGGGGCGAGCGCGGAGACCGCGACGACCACCGCCAGGACGGCGAGGCCGAGAACGGCCTCCCGGTTGCGCAGCAGTCGTGCCGTCGCCGAGCGGCGTCCGGGCGGCGCCGCGGGCCGGAGTCCGGTCGTCGTCATGCCGCACCGCCGTGCCGGAGCCGGGGGTTGAGGAGATCGAGGAGGATGTCGGTGATCAGGTTGACCAGGACGAAGGCGATCGCGACGAGCAGCACACCGGTCTGGATCACGGGATAGTCGGCTCCGGCGACGGCGTTGAACAGCACACTGCCCAGTCCGGGCCAGGAGAAGATCGTCTCGACGAAGACAACTCCGGTGATGACCGAGCCGACTGTGAGACCGGTGGTGTTGACGATCGGCGGAAGGATGTTGCGGCCGATGTGCTTGCCGAGGATCGCGGCCCGACCGAAGCCCTGGGACCGGTAGGTGCGGATGTAGTCGGACTGTTCGCTCTCGATGACCGCCGCGCGGACGAACCGGGCGACGATCAGCATGGACACCAGGGACGCGACGAAGGCGGGCGCGACCAGGTGCAGCAGGAGGTCGCCGAAGCCTCCGTCGCCGCGCAGGTCGTGCATGCCGCCGGCGGGCAGCCACTGCAGGCTCACGGCCGTGATCCAGATGACGATCAGACCGAGCCAGTAGACCGGCAGATTGCTGCCGACCTGGACGAGCAGCATCGCGGCACGATCCGCGAGGCGGCCGTGCCGGATGCCCGAGACGAAGCCGATCGCCACGCCGAGCACGACCGTCAGCAGCGTGGCCGCGGCGCCGAGCAGCAGGGTGTTGCGCAGGGCCGGGAAAACGATGCCGGAGACGGGGCTGCGCAGGCTCAGGGAGATGCCGCCGCCGTCGGTGAACAGGCTCCTCAGCCAGCTCAGGTACTGCTGCCAGGCCGGGCGGTCCAGTCCGTAGGCCTGGCGGATCGCGGCGATCTGGGCCGGCGTCATCTTCTGGCTGAGGGCGTCGCGGACGGGGTCGGCGGGTCCCGCCTGGGCGATGAAGAACACCAGCAGGCTGATCACGAAAAGCAGCGGGACGGTGGCGGCGAGCCGTCTGAGGATGTGGCGCGTCATCGTCAGCCCGCCACCCAGACACGGGACAGGTCGTAGTGGTTCTGCCGCGGCCAGACGAAGCCGCCCACGGCGGGGGCGACGGCGTAGTAGCGGTTGAACGACAGCAGCGGGAAGATCGTGGCGTCCTCGGCCCATGTCCGCGCCGCGGCCTGCCACAGCTCGGTCGACCGGCTCGCGTCGGCGTTGTGGGCGGCCGTGTCGATGGCCTCGGCGGTGGCCTCGGAGGTGTGGGAGTGCCGGGCGCCGTCCTGGGCGGCGACGTACTGGTTGTGCGCGATCCGCACCCAGTTGGCGGCGATGTAGCCCCACTCCCCCAGGACCAGGCCGTCGGTCGGCTTGAGGTTGGCCGCCCGCGTCCCGTAGGTGATCCACTCGAAGGATTCCACCGAGGCGTCGATGCCGACCGCCTTCAGCTGCTGCTGGATGAACTCCGCGGTGGGCTGTCCGGTGGTGTCGGTGAGGATGGTGAACTTGAGGTCGCCGGAGGCGAGTCCGGCCTCGCTCAGCAGCTTTTCGGCGGCGGCCGGGTCGTGGGCGTAGTCGACAGCGGACGCGTCGTACGCCTCGTTGCCCTGGTTGATGATCGAGGTGGCCGCTTCGGCGTAGCCCTTGTAGATCTTCTTGGCCAGTTGCTCGCGGTCGACAGCCCTGATGATCGCCTGACGGACCCGCTTGTCCTGGAGTGCCTTGTTCGCCAGGTTGAACTTGTAGTAGATGATCTGCGGAACGTGTTTGTTCTCCGGCACGTCGTACCCGTCCTTCTCCAGCGAGGCCACCGAGTCGGCCGGGACACGGCTGATGAGGTCGACGGCGCCGCTGCGCAGTGCGGCCACCCGGCCCTGGTCGTCGGCGATCGGCTTGAAGACGACCTTGTCCAGGTGCGGCCGGGTGCCCCAGTACTCCGTGTTGCGTACCAGGGTGGTGTGGTCGCCGCGGACCCGTTCTTCGAAGGTGAACGGTCCCGTGCCGACGGGGTGGTCGGCGAGGCCGTCCTGCCCGTACTTCTTCAGGGCGGCGGGGCTGAAGAAGCCGGACGCGGCGTTACCGCTGTTCGGTATCTGACGCAGGAAGTCGAGGAAGGGGTGGTTGAAGGTGTACCGCACGGTGTGGTCGTCGACCACCTCGAACGACTTCAGGTCGGAGTAGACCAGCGACATGGTGGCCGCGCTGGTCTTGTCGTAGTACTCGAAGTCCTTGTCGGTGAAGCGGCGGACGTTGAACCGTACGGCCTCGGCGTCGAAGGGTGTGCCGTCGGTGAACTTGACGCCGCGGCGCAGGGTGAAGGTGTATGTGGTGGCGTCGTCGCTGATCTTCCACGACGTCGCGAGCTTGGGGATGATCTTCGGTACGCCGTTGGCGGAGGAGAGGTCCTCGTCCACGAGTGTCTCGTAGATGTTCCGGTCGATCCGCCAGGTCTCCCAGGAGTACTGCCGGTTGGGGTCGAACTGGGTGACCTCCTGGTACTGGCCGACCATCAGAGTGCCGCCGTTACGGGCCTTCGAACCGGCGGTCCGGCCCGTGCCGGTGGCGCCGCAGGCGGCCAGGAGACCGGAGGCCGCCGTCGCGAGAACGCCTCTGAGCACGGTGCGTCGGGTGTGGATCACGGGTGGTGCCCTTTCGGTGGTGGGCCACGGGCGGTGTGCGCGGCCGAGGTCGGGGGGCACACCCCGGCCCGGCGGCGCGGGCCGGGGTGTGCCGGGGTGTGCCGGGGTGTGCCGGGGTGTGCCGGGCGTATGGGCGGCGGTCAGAAGACGGTGCCGGAGAACGGCTGGGTATCGACGGCGAACAGGGTGTCGGCGCGGTGGACGGCGTCGGGGCGGTGGGCCCGGACGCGGCCGGTCGCGGCCAGGTGCCGCCAGCGCGTGCCACCGAGGTAGGCCGCGGCCAGGGTGGACACGTCCACGTCGAGGTCGGCGGCGGCCGAGGTACGGGCCACCCCTGCGGGTCCGACCTCGTAGCTGCCGGTGTTCGCCGGCAGCAGCGGGTCCTCGACACGCAGCACGACCGGCTCCCCGCTGCCGTAGGCGCGCGCCCTGAGCGCCTCCTCGACATCGATGAGGCGCAGCCATGTCTCGTCGTGGACGCCGCCGATCGTGACGGCGCGGCGGTCCAGGACGGCGAGCGGCAGCGGGTCGTCAACGGCGAGGGAGGTGAACTCCAGGACGTCCACGAGGTCCAGGGAGAGCAGGTGGCGCCAGAGGCCGGCCCGGGCCCGGTCGTTGAGCGCCACGAAGTCCGTGACGGTGACGGTGCGTTCGCTGCTGGTGAACCAGGACTCGGTGTTCTCCGGGTGGTAGACGGCGTACCCGTCGTCGCCGTGGACGACGACGTAATGGGGCGTGGGGCTCGCGGCGCGGCGCAGTTCGTCCAGCCGCCACCAGCCTTCGGGGCGGTGCACCGCCCCGGTCCAGGCCGCCCGCTGGTGGATGCCGCCGAGCAGGTCGGTGGTGGCCGCGGCATCGACCAGACGCACGCTGCCCCCGCCCGGCACCCCGGGGCGCAGTCCGGCCCGGCTGACGGTGACGCGGCCAAAGGCGGCGCAGGTCGCGACGCCGTAGCCGAAGCGTTCGTAGATGACGGCCTCCGAGGCCCGCAGCGAGGCGACGATCTCGCCGCGCTCGGCGAAGTCCTTCAGCTGCCGGGTCAGGAGGTCACTGACGATGCCGCGCCGGCGGTGCGTCGGCAGCACGCCGACATGGGTGACGGCCGCGTGCGGCAGCCGTGACCCGCCGGGCGCGACGAGCCACCCGGCATACGAGTCGGCGCCGGCGACCACGACGCCGTCGTCAAGGGCACCGAGGTAGCGGCCGGGCTCGGTGATGCCGACGGCGTCGATGTCGCGGAACGGCAGCCCGACCATGGCCCGCAGGAAGACGCGGAAGGCGGCGTCGACCTCGTCGGGGCTGGTCAGCGTCCTGATGTCGATGCTCATGCGGGTGCTTTCTCGGGTGGGCGGGGCGGCGGTGTCGGTGTGCGGGGTCAGGAAGCGGCCGGGCCGGGCCCGCCGATCGGGGGGACCAGCCCGCGGCGGCGCAGCTCGGCGCCGGCCCCCTCCGCGAAGTGGTATGCCTCTTCGAGGTGCGGCTGGCCGGAGAGGATGAAGTGGTCGATGCCGAGGTCGTGGTACTCCTCGATGCGCTCCGCCACCTCACGGTGGCTGCCGACCAGGGCCGTGCCGGCGCCGGCGCGCACAAGCCCGTATCCGGCCCAGACGTTCGGATAGATCTCCAGGTCGCGGCGGTCGCCGCCGTGCAGGGCCACCATTCGCCGCTGGCCGACCGATTCGCTGGCGGCGAGCGTGCGCTGCGTCTGGCGGATGCGGGAGTCGTCGATGCGGTCGAGAAGCCGGCCGGCCTCCGCCCATGCCTCGGCTGCCGTGTCCCGGCTGAGCACATGGAACCTGATGCCGAAGCTCAGTGTGCGGCCCGCCTCGGCCGCCAGTTTCCGGACGCGTCGGAGCCGTTCGGCGATCTGCGGGGGCGTCTCCCCCCAGGCGAGATAGGTGTCGACGGTCCGGGCGGCGACCTGCTCGGCGGCGGGGCTGGCCCCGCCGAAGAAGACCTCCGGCGGCTCGTGCGGGGCGAACGGGATCGACGCCTGCTCGATGTCGTAGTACTCGCCGTGGAAGTCGAACGGCTCCCGGGCCGCGCTGACGCCGCGCAGCACGGTCAGGAACTCCGCCGTACGGGCGTAGCGCCGGTCGTGGTCGAGGTGGTCCCCGAAGCGGCGCTGCTCCACCGAATCCCCTCCGGTGACGACGTTGAGCAGCAGCCGTCCGCCGGAGACGCGCTGGAACGTGGCGGCCTGGTGGGCCGCGAGAGTCGGCGAGACGAGGCCGGGCCGGAAGGCCACCAGGAACCTGAGCCGGGTGGTCACCGCGGTGAGCGCGGCGGTGGCGATCCAGGCGTCCTCGCACCACGTCCCGGTGGGCGTGAGTACGGCCTCGAAGCCGAGTTGTTCAGCGGCGCGGGCGATCCCCCCGAGGTATTCGACGGTGGGGGCGCGGAAACCGGAGCGGACGGCGGCCAGGGTCTGCTGCGAGCCGTCGCCGGAGCCGACGATGTCGCGGTTGTCGCCGTTGGTGGGCAGGTACCAGTGCAGGTGAATGGTCATCGGTCCTCGGAACGGCCGACGAGTGTGTCGACGGCGTCGTCGGCGAGGTGGCTGCCGCGCACCGCGTCGAGAAGCCCCAGCTCGGCCAGGCGCTCCTGTTCGGCCGCGGACAGCGTCTGGATCGAGCCGACGCGGGCGGCGACCTCGGGCCGGGCCGCGCGCAACCACAGGTACCGGGCCAGCCCGATCAGCAGCAGGGCCACGAAGACGTACGGCAGGTACCGGTAGGCGCCGGTCGGCACGGGCACGAGGTTCTTGTAGATCACGTAGAGGATGCCGAGGGTGGCCAGGACCGACGCCACCAGGCTGCCGGGGGTGAGTACCTTGATCCTGCGCAGCCACAGCGGCGTGGCGACCGCCACCAGCAGGTACGCGAAGAGATAGCCGTAGCTGGAGACGATGCCGACGTACACGTCCCACTGGAACCGGCCGACGTCGGTGACGGTGCCCACCAGTCCGAGCGCGAAGCCGATGACGGTGACGAGGACGATGGCGATGTGCGGGGTGCGGAAGCGGGTGTGGACGCGGCCCAGCGGGGCGGGCAGGGCGCGCTCCCGCGCCAGGGTGAACAGGCTGCGGGCCCCGGAGTTGATGACGGCGGAGGAGAACACGATCATTGCGGTGCCGAGCAGCAGGTTGACGGGGTAGGTGGCCCACTCGACGTCGGCGTTCCGCGCGACGACGGGCAGCGGCGTGCTGTCCGCGTCGAGGGCGTGCGGGCCCTGGAAGCCGAGCACCTCCGGGTAGGTCGCGAACAGGTAGAGCAGTGACAGCACCACGACCAGCCGCAGGATGGCGCGGGGCACATTGCGATGGGCGTCGCGCGCCTCGTGGCCGAGGGAGGCCGCGCTCTCGAAGCCGGCGTAGGAACCGACGGCGGTGACGGCCGCGATCATCGTGGTGCTGTCGCCCAGGTGGCTCAGGCTGAACTGCGCCGAGTCGAGGCGCGCGCCGTAGTGGAGGTAGGAGGCGACGAGGACGATGGTGACGGCCGCGGCGGAGGCGACCTCGAAGACGAGGCCGGTCTTCGCGGAGATGCTCACCCCGCGGAGCGGAATGTAGCACGCCACCGCGGTGGCCAGGACCAGCAGGAACACCTTGAACACCACGTGGTCGGTGTGGAGGCCGATCTGCTGGAGGAACGAGTTGAAGTAGAGCACCGCGCCGAGCACACCGCCCGCGGCGAAGCCGATGTAGCCGATGATCAGTCCCCAGCCGGTCACAAAGGCCGCGACCGGCCCGAGGCCATTGCCGGCATAGGTGCCGAGCGAACCTGAAGAAACGGTTCTTCGGGCTTGTAGCGAGATCACCGCGGCGATCAGGTAGACGATGACGCCGCCGACGATCGCCGCCCAGAAGGTGCCCTTGCCCGCGACGAGGAAGAGAGAGCCGGGCACGCTCGCCACGGCGACGCTCGGTGCTGCCGCGGCCAGACCCTGGGCGAAGACGCCGAGTCCCGAGACGGCGTCGCGCGGCAGCCCTGCCGCGCCGTCCGCCGGGGGCGTCGGCGCCGGTGTGATGTCGCCGTCGATGACGGCTCTGTCAGTGGTCATGGTGCTGGGGAGGCCTTTCGAATCAAACCCGGGGATGGGCGGTTCCGGTCCCGCCGCACCGCGTCGGGGCGCGATTCAGCGCACCGGGGCGGGACGGGCTACGCACACGAGCACAGGACAGGGGACGCGGATGCGCGCCACTGTTGCGAGCCTGGACGGGCCGCCGCGCCAGGGGGGTTGGCGGGGCGCCGGGCAGGCCGCGCCGACGGGAAGGGGAACCTGGTGGGGACGAGAGAGAGCGGCACATGTGCTCGGCGGCGGACCACCGGCTCGCGGAACCGCGTGGGGAGGGCGGAGCGGGTCGGGACCGCGGGGGCAGTCCGACGACATCTCACTGCGGCGCAGGAGGAGACACCGAGCGTGTCAGAGGCCAACGGGCAGGGTGTCGGGTGGCGGTGTCAAGGACGTACGGTGGCGGAACCGCGTCCGCGCCGGGATGCGCTCCGGTCGTTGCGGGAGCCACGGCAGGCCGTGGCGTTGTCCTTGCCGGCGGCGGCGACGCGAGTCAACGACGACAGAACGCGCTGGCAACGTGCGCCAGGTCGATATGGCGCCGTCGGGTGAGGTTGAGCTGCGCGTTCATGCAATGAACCTCACCAGACAACCGAAGTACGGGTCAAGACGTCTCGAACAGCGTTCACGTTGCGGACACACGAGACGATCTCCGCGCAGCCGGGCGGTGACCGGCCCATTCCAGATCCCGCCCGCCATCCGTTCACGGAGAAGAGCAGCCGGCCGCCGTGGCGCGACGGTCCCGGGCTCCGGCCCGGTCGAGTTCGGCGACGGCCGTACGCGGCACGTCGACGGGCCTGTGCCGGGCGGCCGTCGGCGATCAGTGCTTCGCCGTGGCGCAGCGTCGCCGAGGGCGGCGGCACCGGCGCGCCCTGCTCAACCCGGGCACTGCGCGCGAACGGGACCTCCGCCGCGTCGATGTCGTCACCCTGGCCGCCGGGGACGTCCTCCTCGTCCAGACCGCGGGCGGCGGCGGCCTCGGTCACCCCACGACCGGCCCGCCGACGCGGTCGCCGCCGACGTGGCCCGCGGCCTGCCGTGGTCGCGTCTCGGCCCGAGCCGACCGGTTCACCCGGGGACGCCTGCCGTCGCGCGCTGACCCCGTACCAGGGGCGCCTGTCCGCCCCCCTGAGCCGAGAACGTCGCACTGCGCGCCTTGGGCGGGGCCGTAGGCGGCGAGCCTGGCGGTTGGTCATCCTGGCCGCGGGCAGACACGTTTCCCGCCGTCGCCCATCAGCCGCAGCCCGCGCCCTGACGGCGGTCTCGGCAAGGATGCGGAACGGACGCGGCGGCGGGCGGAGCAGTCGGCGGCGATCGATCCGACTGACGTTCTCACCGGCCTGTGGACCGGCAGCGCACCGGGGAGGCGGACGCAGCGGACGCCTCCGCGCTCAAGGCGTACGTGCCGGTCAAGCGGGTCGCCCTGATGGCGTGCCTGGCGCACAAGGCGAGAATGCGGGTCCGTGACGAGCTGGCGCTGATGTTCTGCAAGCGCATGGGCACGAAGCTCAAGAGGGCGAAGGAGGAGCTGGAGAAGATCCGACTCGCCGAGCGGGAGATGACCGAGGTGCTGATCGGCAACTACCGCAGTGTCCTCAAGGACATCGACGACGGCGGCCCAGCCCAGAGCGCGCTAGCGAAGGCCGCCGGGATGACCGCCGAGGCCGTGGCCGCACTTCAGGGGCTGGACGAACAGGCGCCGGTCGAGGAGGTCGCCCGGCGCCTGAACGGCGAGGTCTCCCCGTCCGTCCTCGCCCTGATGAAGGCACTGCTGATGCAGGCCGGCGGGCTCGGTACGGTCACGAAGACCGTGGAGAGCTTTGGCTGGTTCGCCAAGCAGTACGAGCAGATCGAGAAGGTCTCCGCCCACCATGGCAACTTCTGGGAGGTGCTGCTGTACGGGCAGATCGGCCGGGACCGGGCGCTGATGTTCGACCTGGCCGAGAAACTGGAGTTCACCGCCACCTCGGAGGACGGGCGGGTGCTGGACGCGCTGGGGCACGCGCAGCGCAACGAGGCCGCCCGCGGCGAGTACATCAGCGTGATCGGCGAGGACGGTGAGCGGGTCGACATCTCCTTTGCCACGCAGAACTGGCAGAAGGCCGTGGTCGACAAGAGCAGGCCGGAGCAGTTCGTCCGCCGGCACTTCGAGGCGATGGTGTTCACCTGCCTCGCCGAGGAACTGCGCACCGGCGACGTGGCGGTGGTCGGCTCGGAGGAGTACGCCGACTGGTCGGATCAGCTGCTGCCGTGGGAGGTCGTCGAGGAGAAACTGCCCGCCTACCTGGTGGAGGCCAGGCTCGCCGAGGAGGGCGAGGCCGACGGGTTCGACGCCGCGTCCTTCCGCCGCCAGATGGAGGACCGGCTGCGCGCCGCCGCCGCGGCGGCGGACGCCGGATACCCGGACAACGAGAGCCTCGTGATCGACCCGTCCACCGGTATCCCGTCGCTCAAGCGGCATCGCTCGGAGGGGCAACGGCCGTCGGCGAAGCGGCTGGAGCAGGAGATCAAGGCGCGGATGCCGGAGCGCACGCTGATCGGGATCTGCGCGCGGACCGCGTACTGGGTGGAGTGGTGGCGCCGTTTCGGCCCGCCCTCGGGCAACGATCCGAAACTCGCCGATCCGTTCGGCCGGTACGTGCTCACCACCTTCGTCAAGGGCACCAACATGGGCCCATACGAGGCGGCCCGCCACATCCCCGGCGTGAGCGGGCACGAGCTGGCGTACACGGCGAACCGGCACTTCTCCCTGGTGCTGCTCAACGAGGCCATCGCCGACCTGGTCAACGCGCATGCGCGGCTGGACATCTCGCAGGCGTGGGGCGACGGCACCGCGGTGGCCGCGGACGGCACGCACATGGACACCTACCTCGACAACCTGCTCGCCGAGACGTCCGTCCGGTACGGCAAGCCCGGCGGCATCGCCTACCACCACATCTCGGACACCTACATCGCGCTGTTCACGCACTTCATCCCGTGCGGGGTGTGGGGGGCCGTCTACATCATCGAGGGCCTGCTCAAGAACTCCGCCGAGGTCAAGCCCACCACCGTGCACGCCGACACCCAGGGCCAGTCGCTGCCTGTCTTCACCTTGGCGCACCTGCTGGGCTTCGACCTGATGCCCAGGATCAGGAACTGGAAGGGCCTGACCTTCTACCGGCCCAGCAAGCAGACCGAGTACGTGCACATCGACGCCCTGTCCGGCGAGCCGGGGAAGAACGTCATCGACTGGGGCCTGATCGAGTCCCAGTTCCGGCACCTGATGCGGGTGGCCGTCTCGGTACGCGAGGGCGCCATCTCCTCGACTACCCTGCTCAAGCGGCTGCGGTCCGGGGCGCACAAGAACGCCACCTACGTCGCCTTCCGCGAGGTCGGCCGCGTCATCCGCACCGTCCAACTGCTGCGGTACCTGACGGACGCACCGCTGCGTCGGCGGGTGACCGCGGCGACGAACAAGGTCGAGTCGTTCAACCGGTTCTCCCAGTGGGTCGGCTTCGGCAACCAGGGCGTCATCGCCGACAACGACCCCGTCGAGCAGGAGAAGGCGATGAAGTTCAACTCTCTGCTTACGAACGCTGTGATCTTCCACAACGCCTTGGACATCGCCGAGATCGTCCGACAGCTCCTGGAAGAAGGATGGGAGATCGACCCCGAGGACCTGACCCACATCTCGCCGTACTTGACCGAACACATCAAACGCTTCGGCGAGTACTCCACGCACGAACTCGGCATCGAACCCGAGGCGTACGACCCGAAACTCGACGTCGACTTCACCGCGCTGCGCGAGCATGACCTGACCACCGCGGGCCTCGACCAGGCCGCCTGACATGCCGAAGGACTCCGCCATGTCCGCCCCCGTACGCACGGGCCGCTGCCTCTACTGCACCGAGCGGGCCTACGTCGATGGCAACGGCGTCGGACACGAGGTCCTGCACCTGTACGCCACCGGCCACACCACCACCGGCGCCGGGCCCGACCACGGCGGCGCACGGCACACTCCTCACCCACCGGTCGACCGGTCCAGCGCATCGCCGGTGTTGGCGTCGCCGGCGAACTGCTCGTGCTCCTGGTCCTCCTCGTCGCGGCCATCGTCGGCGGGCCAGCTCCCGAACGGGCCGGGCAGACCGGGGCCCACGGCGCCGATCTGGCGGCGCCGCCCTTGAGCCGGTGGTGGGCACGGATCACGGCGTGGTTCTCCTCGTCGACGGGTCGTACATCGCCATGGTGGTCCGGCTCGCGGGCCGGGCGGCGGGATTCGGCCCGGGGACGCCAAGGCCCCGTCCGCGATTTACGGACGGGGCCGGGTTGGGCCTGTTGGGCCTTAACGGGTCTGACTGGTGCTGACGTGGTCCGTCAGCCCTGGTCGAGGTGATCGAGGGCGCGCTGGCAGAACCGGCCAGACTCCTAACGACTTGGCGTCAACTCACGGAATGGTTCGCCCCACGTCATCCGCCGGAGCAGGGTGTTTCGATCGTCGACTCGCCCTTGATGTTTCCCCCGTAAATCCAGCCGTACGGCGCCGCGCCTCCGGTGCTGACGTAGTACCACTTGTTTCCCGCCGAGTTTTTGTACCAGCACCAGCCGCCAAGGCGTTGGCCCACGATCAGCGAGGGGCCGTTGTCGTCACAGGTTGCGCTCGGACCGGTCCTGAGCGGGATGGACTTCGTCACGTCGGCACCCCCAAAACCGTTGCTCTCAGGGTCCCAATCGCAGATGGCCAGGGCGCCGGTGGGGGCGTTCGACGGTGTGAAGTTCGGTGCTTCGTTCGCCACGCTTGCGGATGCGTCCGTCGATGCCGCATGGGCGGGCGCGATTGTCGCGCCGAGGGCAAGCATGCTGCCGAGAGCAGCGGTCACAAATGTGTGCCGCGTACGCATGGGTGTGCTCCTTCACGCTTGGTTTCCAGTTCAGGTCCATCCCGCTGCCTTGGAGCTATTCATCAACGCGGCGGGCTGTGCCGTGGCGACCGTTTGGCCAGCCAGGCACCACACAGACTGCTGACCATCGACAGGCTGAAGCAACGAGAGCCGGCTGTCCCGGACAGTCGCCGACTGTCCGGGCTGGTCCGGGCCTTGTCCGGATTACGTCCCGGACAGGGCCGCCGCTGTAAATGCCGGATTTACTGCGACGGAGCCCCTACCGTGATCACCGCGACCTGCGGTGGGGTGACCCGGCCGTTGGGGCGAGGTGTACGCATTTACTGCGGCAGAGCCAGGGATGGGCGGAGCCGGCATGGCGATCGGGCCAGTGACCGAACTCGGAAACGGGGGCGCGCTCCGGCTGCCGCGCGCCCGGGTCGTACCCCTGTCCGCCCCGCCTTCCTCGTACACCGCGGCGGTCGAGCGGTACCTCACCGGCGCGGGCATCGCGAAGTCCTCCGCGCGGATCTACCGGATCTCGCTCACGACGTGGGGGTGGATACTCGCCGGCGAACCCGCGCCGACCGGACCCACACGCCGGGGCGCGAAGCCGCCCGTCTTCCCCGTCACCGCGATCGACGACCCCGCGCTGCCGGAGGCGCTGGCCGAACTGGCGGCAGCGCGGGCGGACGAGATGGACGCCGACACCGTCAACCGGGAACTGTCCATCGCACGCAAGGCGATCGGCTGGTGGCAGCGCCAGGGCTGGATCGAAGGCGACCCGACGATCGGCATCGAGCAGCACCCGGCACCGCCCGACCGCACCAAGGCCCTGGCCGAGAACCAGATCACCGCCCTGTGGCGCCTGGACGTCGCCCTGCGGGAGAAGACGTTCTGGAAGATGCTCTACGAGTCGGCGGCCCGCGCCGATGAGGTGCTGTGCCTGAACGTCGAAGACCTGTACCCGCAGGACAAGCGCGGGAAGATCACCGCCAAGGGCGGGGCGACGGAGTGGATTCACTGACAGTCTGGCACTGCCCAGCTTCTGCCCCGGCTGATCGCCCGCCGCACCCGCGGCCCGCTGTTCCTCACCGACCGCAAGGCCCCGGCCGGAACGCCGACGCTGGACGTGTGCCCCGAGACCGGCCGGGCCCGGCTCTCCTACCGCCGGGCTGAGGAGATCTTCGAGGAGAACACCCGGCTGCTGGCCAACCCGCTCGCCTCACCCGAGGACATCGAGGACCTGGACGGCTGGACACTGCACCGGCTGCGGCACCCCGCGTTCACGCACGACGCTGAGGGTGGCACCTCCGCCCCGATGCTGCTGGCCCGTTCACGACACGCCTCTGTCCGCTCCCTGGAGCGGTACGCCCGGCCCGGCGTCGACGCCGTCGCCCGACACGTCGCCGAGCGCGACCCCGCCGTCCGCCGCCGCAGGTGAACCCCCCGAGGACTCCATGCCGATCCGCCCCGAAAACCGTGACCGCTACCCCGCCGACTGGAAGGCGATCAGCCTGCGTATCCGCACGGTCCGCGCCGCCGGCCGGTGCGAATGTCTCGGCGAATGCGGACGTGGCACGCCGCAGAGATCGAGCAGGTCCTGCGCAGGGTGCGGGAAAGCGGCGAACCAGATCTTCACGTCCAGGTGCGTGGCCGCCCGCCGCTCGACCCCCGCCGCGAGCATGTGTGGTCGGCCGCGTCGTTCCGGCTGACCGACCGTGCCGGCCGGGTGCTGGGCGTGTGCCAGACATTCTTCGACGTCACCGAGGGTGACCGGGCACAGCGGCGGCTGGCACTGCTGAACGAGGCGAGCGCACGCATCGGTACCACGCTGGACGTCGGGCGGACCGCGCAGGAGCTGGCTGAGGCGGCCGTTCCCGCACTGGCGGACATCGTCGTCGTCGACCTGCTGGATGCGACGATCCGCGGCGAGGAGCCAGCCCCGGGGCCGACCTATGAAAAGGTTCTGGCCCACAGGTCCGGCGTCTGCTCGATCCTGTCGACTCCCGGCGAGACACCCGAGGCTGCGTACGCGGTCGGCGAGACAGTGACGTATCTTCCGGGCACACCCCAGGTGCGTTCTCAGGCAGCCCGTCCTCGTACCGGCCGTGGAAGCCGAAGAGCCGCTCATCCGGGATACGCGACGTGCCGAGAAGATCCGGGCGTTCGGGATCCACTCGATCATGGCGGTTCCGCTGCGGGCACGCGGGATCACGATGGGCATGGCCAGCTTCAGCCGCTATCGGCAACTCGAGCCCTTCGACGAGGAGGACCTGGCCCTGGCAGGGGAGTTCGCCTCCCTTGCAGCGGTGTGTATCGACAATGCCCGGCGCTACACGCGTGAGCACACCACGGTCCTGGCCCTGCAGCACAGTCTGCTGCCTCATGATCTGCCGCGGCACCCGGCAGCCGAGACCGCGTACCGCTATCTGCCCGCCGTGGCCCATGCCGGAGCAGGCGGGGACTGGTTCGATGTCCTGCCCCTGTCCGGCGCGCGCATCGCTCTGGTCGTCGGCGACGTCACGGGCCACGGCTTGCATGCCGCGGCCGTCATGGGACGGCTGCGCACCGCCGTTCATACGCTGGCCGACCTCGACCTCACCCCTGCCGAAGTCCTCACTCAACTCGACGACCTGGTCATCCGCCTTGTCGAGGAGGACCCCGACTGCCAGGGCGCCACCTGCCTGTACACCGTCTACGATCCCATCTCGCGTATCTGCGTCTTCGCCCGCGCCGGTCATCCCCCACCCGCGCTGGTGAGCCCCGACGGCACGGCGGAATACCTCGACATTCCCGCAGGCCCGCCCCTCGGCACGGGCGGGCTGCCCTTCGAAGTCGCCGAACTCCGACTCGCCAAGGGCACTTTGCTGGCCCTCTACACCAATGGCCTCATCAAGTCCTCAGGTCGCCATGCCGACATCGGTCTCGACGTGCTGACCCGCGCGCTGGCCGACCCCGGCCGACCGTTGGAGGAGCTGTGTGACGCCACGGTGCGCTCCTTGCTGCCCGAGCGTCACTCCGAGGACGCCACACTGCTCCTGGCTCGTACGCGCGCCCTGGGAGCGCAGCAGGTCGCCTCGTGGGATCTGCCCACCGACCCTTCGCTCGTCGCCCACGCCCGTGCCCTCGCCGCGGACCAGCTGGCGGACTGGCACCTGGAATCTCTGGCCTTCACCACCGAACTCGTCGTCAGCGAGCTGGTCACCAACGCCATCCGATACGCGCGCGCCCCCATCGCGCTGCGGCTCATCCACACCGACACCCTGATCTGCGAGGTGTCCGACGGCAGTCTCAGTGCACCGCACCTTCGCCGCGCCCGCACCACCGACGAGGGGGGGCCGGGGCCTGTTCCTGATCGCCCAACTCACCTCCCACTGGGGAACCCGCTACCACCCCCACGGTAAAAGGGGCACCGACGAAACACTCGTCGTACGGGGACGAGTTGACGGACGCTCTGACCAGGTCGCGAGCGAGGGGCGCCTCGTCCGGCGGGAAAAGATCTCCGGCAGCGTGGGAGACGATCTCCGCGCAAGGGTGCATCGTCCCTGGTCAGAGAGTTCCGTCGGTGCGCCTAAAACCATCTGGACCGAACAGCCCCTCTCCTGACGGCAGTTCAGCCAGCTCATGTGAGTCCCCCGGACGCACACGTCGGGGGGACTCGCATCCTGGGCGGGGCGGCTGGAACGCCGCCGCACCGCTTCGGGATGCTCTCCCGACGGGGTTGCGCTCAGGCCGGACACCTCTGGTTCTCGGCGTACTCGTCGATCGATGCTCTTGCGCGTCAAGTCCCGCCCTTCAGGGCGTGGTCAGCGCATCCTCGACTTGCGGCCCAGCCGTCTGCGGGTCGGCGACGGGGCGAGGGCGCCAACCACGTGCCGAACGGCTCGAACATCTGGGCCGCGTATCCTCCAGATCACACCGGACCGCGGTCGGCTCCCCCACCATCGCTCTGACACATCAGGTCTGTCCATGTCGTTCCGGGCACCGCGGCCCGCCGCACCTCAGCGCGGCGCGGTTGTCGGTACCTGCTGATACAACTCTTGCGTACCGACCCAACGAGCAGAGGAGGCCCCGTGGGCGACCGGGGACCGGCAACAATGAGATCGATGGAGCCTTTCCGCGACGAAGCCCGCAGCCGTGGCTTACCGCAGGACCAGGTAGAGGGGTGGCTCGACACCGTCCGTCCCTGCGCGACGCTGAGCCCCGCCGGCCAGGCGCCGCCCGACGGCCCGGTGGCCGGACGGCTCGGCGGACTGCCGCCGATGCCCGAGGACGAGCCCGTTCCGGACCTGCCGTTCCTCGCCGCGGTCGACCTCGCGGCCATCCCGCCGGGCGCGACGGGCCTCCCGCTGCCGAAGGACGGCACGCTGCTCTTCTTCGCGGACACGGAGGACCCGTGGAGCGGCGACGACTGGTCCCGGCTCGTCCACGTCCCGGCTGGCACGCCCGTCACCGAACGCGGTCCGGGCGGCGAGTGGCCGCCGCAGGTCCACCCGGCCCGAGACCTACATCTGACGATCGAGCCCTCGCTGCCCAACCGCGGCTCGGACACCGAGGAATTCCCGCACGGCAGCGAACTGGGCTCGGTGTGGTGGAAGACCTGCGGCGAGATGCAGAGCGACGGACCGGTGCAGATAGGCGGCTACCCCTGGGTCTGGAACGCAGATCCCATCACGGAGCACGACCACGGCCCGGGCGACTGGGTGCTGCTCGCGGAGATCGGGGGCGAGGACTTGACCGAAGGCGAACTGGGCATCGTCTACTGGGTGATTCGCCGGGACGACCTGGCCGGCGGCCGCTTCAACCGGGCCCGGGCCTGCTTCGACATGGTGTGAGCCTCAGCCGGGGCACACACCCTCGCGCCGGCCGCACAGCTCGGCTCCGCCCATGCGCCCGGCGCGATCAACTCATTCAGCCCACACGTGTGCGACCACACCCGGCCCGCAAGGCTACAGCGCACCCTCTATGAGGCCAGCACAGCAGCCGACCCGGGCATCGCGCCCGACTTCACCACAACCGACATCAGCACCACGAACGCTCCGCTACGGTGCGGCCGACTGTGAAACTCAAAGTGGCCAACCGGCGTGGGAGATCGTGTGGGATCGCGCGGAGCGGGTGGATGCTCGGGACTTCATGGGGTGGATGGCGATCACTGGTCGGTCGTCAACCCGTTCCCACTGGATCGGGCGCGACGTTCGGGTCGGGACCATGCCGGTCACCGGCCCGGGCAGCTCTTTCGGTCGGAGCGGCAGGGTCGCTACCGGCCGAGCGTGTCGGCCAGGGCGCCGCGGCGGATCCCGGACGAGATGTTCAACGCGTTGTTCGCCGCACTGAGGTACCACCGGGGCCGTGCGCTGGTCGCGTTCTGGGTGTCCAACGGGGCGCGGCGGAGGAGTTGCTGACCAACTGTCGGCGGGACGTGCTGCCCGGTGAGCAGTTGCTCGGTGTGGTGCGCAAGGGGAACCGGGCGTATCAGCAACTGCCGTGTTCGACGGACGCGTTTGTGTGGCTGCGGCTGTATCAGGAGGAGAGCCGGCGGGCGGGAGTTCCGCAGGACGTCGACGAGGCGCTGTGGTGGACGCTGCGCCGCCCGTGGCGGCCGCTGGCCTATGTCTCACTCCCAGGTGACGGGCCGCAGCAGGGGACCAGGGCTTCCTGTATTGACGTTCATTGATGCAACCTTGCGCCTTGAATCGAAGAACGTCAATATAGAGGTATGTCAAAGCAAGAGCTTGAGGTGATCGGACAGGACACGGCCTGCTGCCCGGGGCTGACCTCCTCGCCGCTGGACGAGGGACAGGCGGCGGACCTGGCAAAGGTCTTCAAGGCCCTCGGGGATCCGGTCCGGCTCCGCCTGCTGTCGCTGATTGCGTCACGCGGAGAGGGCGGCGAGGTCTGCGTGTGCGAGCTGACCCCGGCCTTCGACCTGTCCCAGCCGACGATCTCCCACCACCTCAAGCTCCTCCGGCAGGCCGGCCTCATCGACTGTGAGCGCCGCGGCACCTGGGTCTACTACTGGGTGCTGCCTGGCGTCCTGGACCGGCTCGCCGCGTTTCTGACCACCACGCAGCGCGCCGGGGCCACCGCGTGAACGCTTCCCTCGGCCGCCGGATCGCCGCCGAGGCGATCGGGACCGGGCTGCTCGTGGCGGTGGTGGTCGGCTCCGGAATCCAGGCCGCCGAGCTGTCCCGAGACGTCGGCGTGCAGTTGCTCGCCAACTCCCTCGCCACCGTCTTCGGCCTGGGCGTGCTCATCCTGCTGCTCGGGCCGGTCTCCGGCGCGCACTTCAACCCCGCCGTCACCCTCGCGGCCTGGTTCACCGGCCGCCGCGAGGGTACCGGCCCGAGCCCGCGGGAGGTCCTCGCGTATGTGGTCGCGCAAGCGGGCGGGGCGATCGGCGGCGCAGTCCTGGCCAACGCCATGTTCGCCGAGCCCCTGGTGAAGTTCTCCACCCACGACCGGTCCGCCGGGCACCTATGGCTGGGCGAGGTCGCCGCCACCGCCGGGCTTGTCCTGCTCATCTTCGGCCTGGAGCGGATCGGACGCACCACTCTGGCCCCGGCCGCCGTCGCCTGCTACATCGGGGCCGCCTACTGGTTCACCTCCTCCACCTCCTTCGCGAACCCCGCGGTGACCGTCGGCCGCGCCTTCACCGACACCTTCGCCGGCATCGCCCCCGCATCCCTCGCCCCGTTCATCGCGGCCCAACTGCTCGGCGCCGCAGTCGGACTGGGGACGGTGACGCTCATGTACGGACGCCCGGCCCGCACCGCGGAGGCCGTCGTACCCCACAGCGAACCCGAACTCGCCTCCTCCTGATCACCGATCCCATCCGCAAGGACACCCACCATGAGCACTGCCATCCCGCGTCCATCCGTGCTGTTCGTCTGCGTCCACAACGCCGGCCGCTCCCAGATGGCCGCCGCCTTCCTCACCCACCTGGCCGGCGACACGGTCGAAGTCCGCTCGGCCGGATCGGCTCCCGCCGCCGCCGTGAACCCGGCCGTCGTGGAAGCCATGAAGGAGACCGGGATCGACATCTCGGCCGAGACTCCCAAGGTTCTCACCACCGAGGCGGTCCAAGCCTCCGACGTGGTCGTCACCATGGGTTGCGGGGACACCTGCCCCGTCTTCCCCGGCAAGCGATACCTCGACTGGCGGCTCGAAGACCCGGCCGGCCAGGGCGTCGACGCCGTGCGGCCGATCCGCAACGAGATCGAACAGCGTGTACGCGGTCTCCTCGCCGAGCTAGGCATCCCCACCGCCACGTGACCCCGCGAGGCTCCACGACGCGCCAGTTCAGAGAAGGTCAGCGTCCCGATCACCGTCCTCAGCGCCACCGACGACCACAGCTGTGCACCTCCGACGCATCCACACCGCCCATGCGACCGGATACGCAACCGGTACCGGTGCGAAGCGGAACACCGCGAGGTCACCTACGGGGAGGCAGGGCGCGGCTACGAGTTGCCGGACGGCCGGATCATCCCCGTCACGGAGAAGGAGCTGCGATCCCTGCCGCTGACCACGGCACGCGCCATCGAACTGGTCGCATTCATGCCGGCCGCGGCCGTCGACCCGCTCCTATCGGCCCTGGCTACTGCCTTCAGCCGCAGGGCCCTGCGGCCGCGAAGCCGTACGTACTGCTGCTCGGGGCACTTCGGCGCGCCTCGAAGGTCGCGCTCGCCACGTCCGCGTGGCACGGCCGCGAACGGCTCGGCCCGCTCAGAGTCCGTGGCGAAGTGATCGCCCTGGATGCCTTGCTCCGGCCGGACGAGATCCGCGATCCCGCCCCCGCGGCCCCGGCCCCGGCCCGGCCACGCCCCGGTCGGACTGGATGATGACGAGGTCGCCCAGGCCGCGGCCCTGATCGAGGCCATGACCCGCGACGACCTCACCAAGCCCCGAATTCACCGACCACTACACCGACGCCCTGCGCGTAGTGGTCGAGGCCGAGCAGGAAGGCCACCGTCTCCCCGATTCACCCGTTCCGGCCCGGCCGGGGCAGATGGTGGACCTGATGGCCGCTCTCAAAGAGTCCGTGGACTGGGCCCTGGGGGCTGTCCCATGACCCCGTCGCCCGGGCCGGGCGGGACGTCCGTGCAACGGGCGCCATGGGTCCGGGACCTCAGTGCCCTCCACCACGCGGCGGTGAGCAGAACAAGTGATCGGCTGCCCTGCCGGTCAGTCCTTGTAGTCGGGGGCGATGCGCTCGACGAGCCGGAGCAGGGCCGACCAGGCGAGGTCGTACGCCTTGTCGTCCTGGAGGTCGGAGCTGTCGTCCTCGCCGGCCAGCTGGCGTGCGGTGAGTTCGCAGATCTCGGGGTCGGGCAGGACGATCTTGGTGCCGCCGGCCGTGGCCGTGGTCTGTATCTCGCAGGCCTTGTCCAGGTAGTACATGCGCAGGAACGCCTGGGCGGGGGTCTCGCCGACGGTCAGCAGGCCGTGGTTGCGCAGGATCATCGCCGGGTGGCCGCCAAGGTCGGCGACGAGCCGCCGCTGTTCGGCGAGGTTGAGAGCGACGCCCTCGTAGGCGTGGTAGCCGAGCCTGCCGTAGAACTCCATGGAGATCTGGTTGAGGGGGAGCAGGCCCTCCTCCTGTGCGGCAACCGCGCAGCCGGCCTTGGTGTGGGTGTGCAGAACGCACTGTGCGTCGGGGCGGGCGGCGTGGATCGCGCTGTGGATGACGAAGCCGGCGGGGTTGACGGGGTGAGGTGTCTCCTCCACCGGGTTGCCGCTGAGGTCGATCTTGACCAGGTTGGAGGCGGTGATCTCCTCGAAGAGCAGGCCGTAGGGGTTGATCAGGAAGTGGTGCTCCGGCCCGGGGAGCCGTACCGAGATATGCGTGAAGATCAGGTCGGTCATCCGGAAGTGCGCCACGAGGCGGTAGACGGCGGCGAGTTCGCGGCGCAGTCGCAGTTCTTCTGGGTGGATGGCGGGCGCGGACATCAAGGGGCCTTTCAACGAGGTACGGATACGGGGGGATACATGCGCGTGCGGGCGGGTGTGGATACGTGCGCGTGCGGGCGGGCGCTGTGTGCGGCTCAGACCGCGCTGAGTTCGGGGGCCGCGGCAGCGGGTGCCTGCTCGCCCGCCAGGCGGCGGCGCCATGCCTCCAGGACCGCTGCGTCGGTCGGCCGGCTCAAGAGGCTGGCCGCCACGTACGCCACAAGGCTCACAAGCAGGCCGTAGTAGATCGGCTCGTTGGCAAGCAGGCCGTCGGTCACCATCAGGACGATCACCGTCGTACCGCCCGCGATCATGGCGGTCAGCGCACCCTGCAGATTTCCGCGCCGCCAGAGCAGGCCGCCGAGGATCGGGACCAGAAGGCCGCCGACGAGCAGGTTGTAGGCGACGGTGAGTGCCTCGATGACGTCCCCGAGGACGCAGGCGATCACCATGGCGACGATACCGAGGACGACGATGGCGAGCCGGTTGGAGGCGACCTCGTCGTGCTCCTGGGCACCGAGTGGAACACGGCGGCGCAGCCGGGCCCAGATGTCGTTGTTCGCCACGGTCGCGGAGGCGATCAGGGCGCCGCTCGCAGTGGACATCATCGCGGACAGGGCGGCGGCCAGGACGAGGCCGCGGACACCGGTGGGCAGGACCTGCTTGACGATCGTGGCGAACGCCTGGTCGGCTGTGGCCAGGTTCGGGTAGAGCGTCTTGGTGGCCATACCGATGAACGCGCCGGCCAGGGCGTAGACCAGGCAGTAGAGCCCGGCGACGGTGCCGCCCCAGGCGGCGACCTTGTCGCTGCGGGCGGTGAAGACCCGCTGCCAGATGTCCTGCCCGATAAGCATGCCGAAGGTGTAGATCAGCACGAAGGTGACGATGGTCTGTCCGCCGATGGAGGTGGGAGAGAAGTAGCCGTGCGGGAGCCGGTCGGCCATCGCGCCGAACCCGCCCGCCTTGACCACCGCGATCGGCAGCAGCAGGAGGAACACGCCCAGGCTCTTGACGACGAACTGCACCATGTCGGTGAGAGTGATGGACCACATGCCGCCGAGCGCCGAGTAGCCGACGACGATCGTGCCGCCGACGACCACCGCGACCCAGCGGGGCACGTCGAACAGGACGTCGAAGACACTGGCGTACGCAATCGTCGAGGTCACCGCCAGCATGAGGGTGTAGATCCACATGACGACACCGGAGATCACGCTCGCCGCGTCGCCATAGCGCAGCGACAGCATCTCGGCGACCGTGTAGACGCGCAGCCGGGCGATCCGGGCGGAGAAGAAGACACTCAGCGCCAGCAGCCCAAGCCCGATGGCGAAGACCATGGCGGCGCCCGAGACGCCGTAGGAGTAGCCGAGGCGCACGCCCCCGATGGTGGAGGCGCCGCCGAGGACGACGGCGGCCATCGTGCCGGTGTACATCAGCGGGCCGAGGCGACGGCCGGCGACCAGGAAGTCGCTCTTGGAGGCGGCACGCCGTTTGCCCCACCAGCCGACACCGATGATGCCCAACAGGTATGCAGCCATGACGAGGTAGTCGACGGTCACGGGTTTTCTCCGGGGAAGGAAGTGGGCGGAGCGGGGAATGGGGGGTGACAGAACCGTAGCCACGAGGTCTACTGGGGCTGAAGTGCCAGTTCTGTCCAATCTGGAGATACTCATTGGATGAATCCGCCAACGCCGAGCAGCAGTCCGTGCGTCTCGGCGTGCTGCTCGCCGATCCAGGGCTGGGCCTCGCCCAGGTCGCAGGTCCGGCTGCCGGGGACCGCCCGGTCAGCACGGTCGGCACCACAGAGATCGAGGACCCCACCCCCTACCTCGTCGGCGGCGAACTCCTGCTCACCGCGGGGGTGCGGCTCCCCGACGACGCGGACGGCGTCGACACATATGTACGGCGGGTCGTCGCAGCCGGGGTTGCGGCGCTCGGTTTCGGCGTCGTTCCCGTGCACCCGGAGGTGCCGTCCGAACTCGTCCGGGCATGTGACCGGCACGGTCTGCCGCTGTTGCGTCTGCCGCCGGCCACTCCCTTCGTCGCCGTCGGGCAGGCCGTGTACGCGGCGATCGCCGAGGCCCGCAACCGGGAGCTGCGGGAGACCTCCCGGGCACAATCGGCGCTGGCCTCGGCCGCCGCCCGCCCGGATGCCCTCCGTGCCGTCCTCGTCCAGCTCGCCACCCACACCGGGGCCTGGTCGGTCCTCTACGACGCCCAGGGCACCGAACTCTTCTCAGCGGGCCCCCGCCCCGCACCCCCCGACGCTCCACAGCTCCTGCGCGACCTCGCGGTCCGCTCACTGCGGCGGGAAGGCGCCCCCACGGCGGCAGCGGACCACAAACCCGAGCGGGGAATCCACCTGGCCGTCCACACCCTGCCCGGCGCTGACCGCACCACCGCGACGCTGGCGCTCGGCCAGGCCGCCACCGCGCCCCCGACCGTCGTCCACCGCCGGGTGACGAGCACGGCCATGGCCCTGCTGGCTCTGCTCACCAGCCCTCGGCACGCCCTGAGCACCGACACCCATAGCGTCGGCGCGCTGGTACGGCTCATGCTCGGAGCCACACCCGCCGAGGTGGCGTCCGCCCTCGTGCCCACCGGCGGGGCGCAGGGCGGCCACTGGACGGTGGTGCACGGACGGCATCTGCCCACACGGTCCGCCTCAGCGCCGCCGACCGACGGTGACCCGGCCCGACTCGCCGCCCTGAGCACCCTGCTGGGCACCCCCTACGTCCATATGGACGGTCCTCGCCTGAAGGCGCTGATCCCCAGCGAGCCCGACGCCCGGCCGAGCGTCCCCGCCCAGGCCGCCGACCTCGGGTGGGTCCTCGGTTACAGCGCGCCCGCGTCCGCGCAGGAGCTGCCGCACGCCGACAGCCAGGCCGATCGCGCCCTGCAGCGGGCGATCGCCGCCGAGGCCCCCGCCGTCGTCCACACCACCGACGCTCTCACTCTCCACGCGCTCGTCTCCCCCGCCGACGCCCGGGAACTCGCCCGCACGCGCTTCGCCCTCCTGGACCGGGTCGGGGCGCCGGGGCCCGCGGTCCTCCTCGACACCCTGCGCACCTGGCTGACCCTTCACGGCAGCTGGGACCGTACCGCGGCGGCTCTGCAGGTCCACCGCAACACCGTGCGCCACCGCCTGACCCGGGTCGCCGACCTCCTCGACGTGGACCTCCAGGACCCCGGCGTCCGCATGGAGCTCTGGTTCGCCCTGCAGTGGCTCCCCGGTGAGCCGGCCGACGCCCGGCACACACGTTCCTGAACCCGTGACACAACGGTCGTGACACCGGCCGGAGCGACCCGCCCCTGGTCAGACAAGCGGTACTGACGGAACCGCACACTGCGCGGGTCGCCGGGAGCCTTGCGAGTTGCTGACCGCAGGCGCGCTGGAAGGCGGTGACGCGTCGCCGGCCGACGGTCCGTCAGAAGTCGTACGGCTTCTTGGTGCTCCAGTTCAGCACGTCGGCCTCGTTCCAGCTGAACTGCGGCTTGTCGCCCTTGATGGCGACGGAGTAGAAGGGGCCGTGGTGACCGTCGGCGCCGCGCAGCGCGAGGGCGAATGAGCGCGCCGTGTGGTTCTTCGAGCCGTAGTCGAAGAGGTTCACCGCGCTGTATACCTTGCCTCCGGGCGGGAGCGTGATGTGCTGGTCGCCGCC
>NZ_JBEPAP010000019.1:82869-134759 GCF_040298665.1 Streptomyces sp. NPDC001508 | reverse complement strand
GAACGAGCGGCGCCCCGCGGGGAGTTCCCGCGGGGCGCCGCTTGTTTGAGGACTTGTCAGGACGCGGTCGCCGCCCGGCTGCGCGGGTCCGGGCGCGTCTAGGCCTTGCGCGTCCGTGTCGTCTTCTTCGCGGGTGCCGCCTTCTTGGTGACCCCCTCGGCCTTCTTGGTCGCCGTGTTGTTCGCGGTCTTCGCCGTTCTGGCCGTGGTCGTCCGCTTCGCCGTCGACTTGGCCGCGACGGTCTTCTTGGCCGAGGCCCGGCGCGGGGCGGGCACCGAGGCCGCGTCGCTGATGCGTTCGGCGTCCAGGACCTCACGCAGGAACTTGCCGGTGTGGCTCGTCGGGACCCCGGCGACCTCCTCCGGTGTGCCCTCGGCGACGACGAGACCGCCGCCCGCACCGCCCTCGGGGCCCATGTCGACAACCCAGTCAGCGGTCTTGATCACATCGAGGTTGTGCTCGATGACGATGACCGTGTTGCCCTTGTCGACCAGGCCGGAGAGGACCTTCAGCAGCTTGCTGATGTCCTCGAAGTGCAGACCGGTGGTCGGCTCGTCCAGGACGTAGACGGTGCGCCCGGTGGAGCGGCGCTGGAGTTCGCTCGCGAGCTTGACGCGCTGCGCCTCGCCACCCGACAGGGTGGTCGCGGACTGGCCGAGCCGGACGTAGCCGAGTCCGACGTCGTGCAGGGTCCTGAGGTGGCGGGCGATCGCGGGGACGGCCTCGAAGAAGTCGAGGGCCTCCTCGATCGGCATGTTCAGGACCTCGGCGATGGACTTGCCCTTGTAGTGGACCTCCAGGGTCTCCCGGTTGTACCGGGCGCCGTGGCAGACCTCACACGGCACGTAGACGTCCGGGAGGAAGTTCATCTCGATCTTGATCGTGCCGTCGCCCGCACAGTTCTCGCAGCGGCCGCCCTTGACGTTGAAGGAGAAGCGGCCGGGCTGGTAGCCGCGGACCTTGGCTTCGGTGGTCTCGGCGAACAGCTTGCGGATGTGGTCGAAGACACCGGTGTACGTCGCCGGGTTGGACCGGGGGGTGCGGCCGATGGGCGACTGGTCGACGTGCACCACCTTGTCGACGAGGTCGTCGCCGTCCACGCGCGTGTGCCGCCCCGGCACATTGCGGGCGCCGTTCAGCTCGCGGGCCAGGTGTGTGTAGAGGATGTCGTTGACCAGCGTCGACTTCCCGGAGCCGGACACACCCGTGACGGCCGTGAACACACCCAGCGGGAAGGACACGTCGATGTCCTGGAGGTTGTTCTCCCGGGCCCCGTGCACCGTGAGTCTGCGGGACCGGTCCTGCGGGCGCCGGACGTCGGGCACCGGAATGGACTTCCTGCCCGCCAGGTACTGACCGGTCTGCGACTCCTCGTTGACGAGCAGTTCCTTGAGGGAGCCGCTGTGCACGACCTTTCCGCCGTGCTCGCCCGCGCCGGGGCCGATGTCCACGACCCAGTCGGCGATCTTGATGGTGTCCTCGTCGTGCTCGACGACGATGAGCGTGTTGCCCATGTCGCGCAGCCGGACCAGGGTCTCGATGAGCCGGTGGTTGTCGCGCTGGTGCAGGCCGATCGACGGTTCGTCGAGGACGTACAGGACGCCGACCAGCCCGGAGCCGATCTGGGTGGCCAGGCGGATGCGCTGGGCCTCGCCACCGGAGAGCGTGCCGGCGGCGCGGTTCAGCGAGAGGTAGTCCAGGCCGACGTCCACCAGGAACCTCAGCCGCTCGTTGACCTCCTTCAGCACCCGCTCGGCGATCTTCTTGTCCCGGGCACTCAGCTTCAGCTCGCCCAGGAAGTCCGCGCAGTCACTGATCGACATCGCGGAGACCTCGGCGATCGACTTCCCCATGATCGTGACGGCGAGGACGATCGGCTTGAGCCTCGTGCCCTCACAGGTGGGGCAGGGCACCTCGCGCATATAGCCCTCGAAGCGCTCGCGGCTGGCGTCGCTCTCGGCCTCGCTGTGCCGGCGCTTGACGAAGGGCACGGCTCCCTCGAAGGGCGTCGTGTACACGCGCTCTCGCCCGTACCGGTTGCGGTAGCGCACCTCGATCTGCGTCTTGTGGCCGTAGAGCAGGGCCTTCCTGGCGCGCTGCGGAAGGCCGGCGAACGGAATGTCCGTCCGGAATCCGAGGGCGTCCGCCAGGGCGCCGACGAGTCGGCCGAAGTAGTCCTTGGTGTGCCCGTGCGACCAGGGGTGGATGGCGCCGTCGTCGAGGGACTTGTCCTCGTCCGGGACGATCAGCTCGGGGTCGACCTCCATGCGCGTGCCGATGCCGGTGCATTCGGGGCATGCGCCGAAGGGCGAGTTGAAGGAGAAGGAGCGGGGCTCCAGTTCCTCGAAGGACAGGTCGTCGTAGGGGCAGTACAGGTGCTCCGAGAACATGCGCTCGCGCTCGGGGTCGTCCTCGGGGAGGTCGACGAAGTCGAGCACGACCATGCCACCGGACAGGCCGAGGGCGGTTTCCACGGAGTCGGTGAGGCGCCGCTTGGCGGAGTCCTTCACTGTGAGGCGGTCGACGACCACCTCGATGGTGTGCTTCTCCTGCTTCTTCAGCGCGGGCGGTTCGGAGAGCTGGACGGTCTCCCCGTCCACACGCGCACGGCTGTACCCCTTCGTCTGAAGGTCGGCGAACAGGTCGACGAACTCGCCCTTGCGCTCGCGCACGAGGGGCGAGAGCACCTGGAAGCGGCTCCCCTCCGGCAGTTCCAGGACCCTGTCCACGATGGCCTGCGGCGACTGGCGCGAGATGGGCCGGCCGCACTCGGGGCAGTGCGGCTTGCCGATGCGCGCGAAGAGCAGACGCAGGTAGTCGTAGACCTCGGTGATGGTGCCGACCGTGGAGCGGGGGTTGCGCGAGGTCGACTTCTGGTCGATGGAGACCGCCGGGGACAGGCCCTCGATGAAGTCGACGTCCGGCTTGTCCATCTGTCCGAGGAACTGCCGGGCGTAGGAGGACAGCGACTCCACGTAGCGCCGCTGTCCCTCGGCGAAGATGGTGTCGAAGGCCAGCGAGGACTTGCCCGACCCCGACAGGCCCGTGAAGACGATGAGCGAGTCACGCGGCAGGTCGAGCGAGACATTCTTCAGGTTGTGCTCGCGCGCGCCACGGACGATGAGACGGTCGGCCACGCCGGTCCGCACCTTTCTTCAGAGAAGTGACAGGGGCCGGGGCCCCCGTGCTTCTTCAGACTAGGGGGAGCCACTGACAACGCCGGTCGGATTCCCGGTTGGATAACAAACCCGGGCCATCCAGCATGCCCGACGCCGCCCCCGACGATATAGCACGCACATTCGATTTGCGGGCCAGCCCCACAACCTTCACCCGAAGGAGTGGCGGGGCTAGGGTCGGCCCCATGGTTGATCACGCCCACGACCTGGTGTCTGTACGTACCGCGTCCGATCGGCTCCTCATCGCAGCCGCCGCACTGGACAACGCTGCCGTGACCGAGTCGTCACGGCTGCCCGGCTGGACCCGCGGACACATCCTGGCCCACCTGGCCCGCAACGCGGACGCGCTCGTGAACGTCCTGGAGGGGCGTCCCATGTACGCCTCCGCCGAGGCCCGCGACGCCGACATCGAGCGGGACGCCCCGCGCCCCCTGGACGTCCAGCTCGCCGACCTGCGCAACAGCGCGGCCCGCTTCCATAACGTGGGCGCCGCGCCCGCGGACTGGACCCGGACGGTGGAACTGCGCAACGGGGTCGTCGACGCGGCGTGGCGGGTGCCGTTCCGGCGCTGGGCCGAGGTCGAGCTGCACCACGTGGATCTCGGGATCGGGTACGAGCTGGAGGATCTTCCGGCGGAGTTCGTGGTGCGCGAGATCGACTTCCTAGCAGAGCGCTTCCGCGGTCACCGGGACGTGCCCGCGACGAGTCTGGCCGACGACGAGGGCCACACATGGGCCACGGGCGGCGGCGCCGAGGGCGGCCCGATCGCCGTCGAGGGATCGGCCGCCGACCTGCTCGGCTGGCTGGCCGGGCGGCGCGACGGCTCCGCCCTGCGAGCCGTGGGCGGCCCGCTGCCGACGCTGCCTCCGCTGTAGCCGGCGGAGCCCCCGGGCCGCTCCCCGCTATAGGCTGGCGGCCATGACGTACAGCGGAGAGGTGACGGTCGGCGGACCGGCGGACGTGCACGAACTCAAGGACCTGATGATCACCAAGATCGCGGTCGGGCCGATGGACAACAACGCCTATCTGCTGCGCTGCCGGGCCACCGACGAGCAGTTGCTGATCGACGCCGCCAACGACGCGGAGACGCTGCTCGGCATGATCGGTGACGACGGCATCGCCTCCGTCGTCACCACGCACCAGCACGGTGACCACTGGCAGGCGCTCGACCGGGTGGTGGCGGCCACGGGCGCGCGTACGTTCGCGGGCCGGGACGATGCCGCCGGCATCCCGGTGCCGACCGACGTCCCGGTCGACGACGGCGACATCATCCGGGTCGGCCAGGTCCAGCTGACCGCGCGCCATCTGGTGGGGCACACCCCGGGGTCGATCGCGCTGGTCTACGACGACCCGCACGGCCACCCGCACGTCTTCACCGGGGACTGCCTCTTCCCCGGGGGTCCCGGCCGGACGACGCGACCCGCGGACTTCGAGAGCCTCATGTCCGGGCTTGAGACGAAGGTCTTCACGCTGCCGGACGAGACGTGGATCTACCCGGGCCACGGCAACGACACCACCCTCGGGGCGGAACGTCCCCACATCCAGGAGTGGTGGGCCCGCGGCTGGTAGACCCCCAGGTGCGACCCGGACGTGCTCTGTCACATCGCCCTCACGTCGCCCGCCGTCGCGCTCCCTCTGTCGCACCGTCTCCGAGCCCGTCACGATGTCCCTGGCAGTCGACGGCGAAGGGACGTACATGGACCGCATGGGGGTTCCGCACCGGACGTTCAAGCACTTGCTGAGCGGGTTCGTCCGTAGCGAGGCCGAAGAGATCGCTCACTACGGCCGGGACGCCGACGTCGTGATCCCCGGAGAGCCGTTCGGCAGTGTGTTCGCCTGGCTCTGGGAGGAGCACCGGGATGCCGCGGTGGGGGCTTTCGCCGGTCTCCTGGCCGAGGCGCGACGCGCCGGCGAACTGGGCGACGAGATACGGCTGGAGAGCCTGATCAAGGGTCTGCGTACGGCGCTTCAGCGCTCTCGCCTCGGTCAGGAGCAGGAGTTCTGGGATGTGGAGCGGACACTGCGCGAGCAGGTTCCGGAGCACTTCGGCGGCAGGACCGACCTCTGACAGCGAACGCCGATGCAGCCATTCGCCCCGCCACCGATCGGCGCGGGGCGCTGCGTTGCGAAGTGGTGCACGGTGTGGCGCGCGGTCGCCGTCTTCACGCTGGCGCATGCGCGGCCCGTGCGCATGCGCCGCGTACGCGCCTGCCACGAGCGCCGAGCGCGGGCACTCGGGTCCCGCCCCCGGCGCACACTCGGCCCGTACGCTCCGCGCAAGGTGGCGGCGCGCGCCCCGTGTGAATCGTTCGCACACGTCGAGGGCGCGTGCGCGCTCCCGGAATGCGCTGATGCGCGGTCAACTGGTAGCAGCCCCGCGCAGGATGACGGCTCCTGGGCGGGACGGGCCGTCGGCCACACCATCATCCCGCCCTCGGCCGGCGGCCCAGGCGGCGGACAGGCGGACCCAGGCCGCCGGCCACGGAGGCGGGCGTGGTCGGTCGGGCCCGGGCCGGTCACCGGGAGGCACGGGCCGCCATCGGCGGGCCGGCGGCGTTCACACGGCGGCAACACCCATTCCCAGCATGCGGACAATTACCGTCATGACCTCGACAAACACGGCATTCACTGCCACTCTCCCGCCATGCATCTTGCCCCTCGCGCGCTGCGCGGCGCCGTCGCCGCCGTCATAGCCCTGCTCGCCACCGCCGTCGGCTGCGCTCCGCAGCCCGAGGAGAAGGCGGCCACCACGCCGTCCGGTTCGGACGGGACCACCTGTGCCAAGGGCGAGTTGGACACCAGGACAGCCGGCAAGCTGACCATCGCCACGGACGAACCCGCCTACGAACCGTGGTTCAAGGACGACGAGCCCGCCAACGGGAAGGGCTTCGAGTCGGCGGTGGCGTACGCGGTGGCCCGGCAGCTCGGCTACGACCGGGACGCCGTCGTCTGGCAGAGCGTGCCCTTCAACAAGGCCTTCGCGCCAGGGGCCAAGACCTTCGACTTCGACATCAACCAGGTGTCGATCAGCGCCGAGCGCAAGAAGGCCGTGGACTTCTCGTCCGGCTACTACGACGTGCGCCAGGCCGTCATCGCCCTCAAGGGCACGAAGGCCACGAAGGCGACGGGCATCGCGGATCTGGCGGATCTCAAGCTGGGCGCCCAGGTGGGCACCACCAGCCTGGACTACATCAACGACCTGGTGCGGCCCAAGCGGGAGGCGGCCGTGTACGCCAAGAACGACCAGGCGAAATCCGCGCTGAAGAACGGCCAGGTCGACGCCATCGTCGCCGACCTGCCGACCGCGTTCTACATCACGGCCGCCGAGATCCCGAGCGCCGAGATCGTGGGCCAGTTCGAGAACCAGGGCGGCACCCCGGAGCAGTTCGGGCTCGTCCTCGACAAGGGCAGCGCGCTCACCTCGTGTGTCACGCGGGCCGTCGACGCGCTGCGCAAGGACGGCACCCTCGCCCGGATCGAGACGCAGTGGCTGTCCGATGCCGTCGACGCCCCCGTGCTCAAGTGACGGTCACGAAGGGCGAGTCCGGCCGGGAGGGCGCGGACGACAAGGGTCGCGTCTCGGGTGAGCCGACCGGCGCCCGCCCCGGCGACGGTTACGTCCCGTCGCGGCGGCGGCTCGACCGCGAACGCCACAAGCGCGCCCGGACCCGGCGCGCCACGGCCGTTGCGGCGCTGTCGACGCTGGCGACGGCCGCCGTCCTGTATCTGGTCGTCGTCAACGCACCGGGCTGGCCGCGCACCCAGGAGACGTTCTTCAACGGGCGGTACGCGCGCGAGGCGTTCCCGAAGGTCCTCGAAGGGCTGTGGCTGAACGTCCGGCTGCTGCTCGTCTGCGGCGTCGCCGTCCTGGTCCTCGGCATGCTGATCGCCGTCGCGCGCACACTGCGCGGCCCGGTGTTCTTCCCGTTGCGGGTGCTGGCCGCCGCGTACACCGACTTCTTCCGCGGACTGCCGCTGATCATCAATCTGATGATCGTGGTGCTGGGCGTTCCGGCGCTGCGGCTGCAGGGCGTGACGGTCGATCCGGTGCTGCTGGGCGGCACGGCGCTGACCCTGACGTACTCGGCATACGTGGCCGAGGTCTTCCGCGCCGGCATCGAGTCCGTGCATCCCTCGCAGCGTGCGGCGGCCCGCTCGCTCGGCCTGACCAACCGGCAGGCGCTGCGCCATGTGGTGCTGCCCCAGGCGGTGCGTCGCCAGGTGCCGCCTCTGCTCAACGACTTGGTATCGCTTCAGAAGGACACCGGGCTCGTGTCCATCGGCGGCGCCGTGGACGCCGTGCGGGCCGCGGACATCATCGTGGGCCGCAGTCTCAACTACACGCCGTACATCGTCGCGGGACTGGTCTTCGTCGCGCTGACGATCCCGATGACCCGCTTCACGGACTGGATGACGGCCCGGATGGACCGGCAACGGACCCAGGGAGGCACGATATGAGCACCACGCACACGGAGGGCTCCCCCGTGCTGCGCATGGAGTCCGTCCGCAAGACCTTCGGTGGCACGGTCGTCCTGCGGGACGTGGATCTGGAGGTAGCACCGCACACGGTGACGGCGCTGATCGGCGCCTCCGGCTCGGGCAAGTCGACGCTGCTGCGCTGCGCCAACCTCCTGGAGGAGATCGACGACGGCGCGATCTGGCTGGACGGCGTGGAGATCACCGACCCCAGGGTCGACCAGGACGCGATACGGCGCCGTATCGGCGTGGTCTTCCAGGCGTACAACCTCTTTCCGCACATGACGGTGCTGGAGAACATCACGCTCGCCCCGCGCCGGGTGCACGGGGTGGCGCGCGCGGAGGCGGAGGAGCGCGCCGTGGAGCTGCTGGAGCGGCTTGGTCTGGGTGACAAGGCGCGGGCGTACCCGGACCGGTTGAGCGGTGGCCAGCAGCAACGGGTGGCGATCGTGCGGGCCCTGGCGGTGCGCCCGCGACTGCTGCTGCTCGACGAGATCACCGCGGCCCTCGATCCCGAGCTGGTGGGCGAGGTGCTCACCGTGGTCCGCGACCTGAAGGACGACGGCATGACCATGGTGCTGGCAACGCACGAGATGGGCTTCGCCCGGGACGTCGCCGACCAGGTCTGTTTCCTGGACGGCGGCGTCGTGCTGGAGCGGGGCACCGCCGAGCAGGTCTTCGAGGATCCGCAGCAGGAGCGCACCCGCCGCTTTCTGCGGCGGATCGTGGAGGCGGGCCGCCTCTGAGCCGCTTTCAAGCCGCCTACAAGGCGACGACTTGAAGTCGGCGGCCGGCTCGAAGACGGCAGTCGGCTTTAAGACGTCGATCGGCTTTCAAACCTGTGCGTCCTAGGCGTCGGTCTGTGCCGCGCCCACCAGAGCGGCGACCCGCTCCACGCCGAACACATACCCCTGCACTCCGCACCCGGCGATGACGCCGTCGGCGCGCAGGGAGACGTACGAGTGGTGACGGAACGACTCACGCTTGTGGATGTTGGAGATATGGACCTCCAGTACGGGCAGGCCGTCGCAGACGTTGAGCGCGTCCAGAATCGCGACGGATGTGTGCGAGTAGGCACCCGGGTTGATGACGATCCCGCAGTGGTTGAGCCGCGCCTCGTGGATCCAGTCGACGAGTACGCCCTCGTGGTTGGACTGCCGGAAGTCCACCGTGCCGCCGTGCGCCCCCGCGGCCTTGGCACACAGGGCCTCGATGTCGGCGAGGGTGTCGGAGCCGTAGATCTCGGGCTGGCGCTGGCCGAGCAGGTTCAGATTGGGCCCGTTGAGGATCATGATCGGGGCGTTGGCCAGGGTGCGGGGCACGGTTCCTCCGGTCCGTTCGGGGTGGCGGTGTGTCGACGACCGCTGCTGGGACCCGGTTTACCACGGTGCGCCGGCGGCACGTTGTGCGGCGGCGGCCAGGCTCTGTGCCCGGGCGCCGCAGGCGTACGCCCCCTGCATGCCGGTCGTCTTCGACGTCGACTTCGCTCGCACCGGGCCCCGTTCATGATTCGCCCTGGAGGAACGATCCGCGTCGACGGCCCGGCCCGGCGCGTCACGGTCCTCTGCTGACGCAGGACTCACCTCCGCACGCCCCCGTAACCGCCCATCACTGTGGGTAGTTGACGCGGCATGCGCGATGTACGCACCGTAAGGTCACCGTCCATGCTGCGGATCGCAGCCGCCTCGCTCGTCGGCAGCGCGATCGAGTTCTACGACTTCTTCGTCTACGGGACCGCGGCGGCCCTCGTCCTCGGTCCGCTGTTCTTCCCGACGTTCTCGCCGCTGGCGGGGACACTGGCCGCCTTCGCGACGTTCGGCGTGGGGTTCGTCGCCCGGCCGCTGGGTTCCGTGCTGTTCGGGCACATGGGGGACCGACGGGGGCGGCGGCCGGTTCTCATCGCCTCACTGCTGCTCACCGGCGTGTCGACGGTCGCGGTGGGGTGTCTGCCGACGTACTCGACGATCGGGGCGGGCGCGCCCCTGTTGTTGCTCGTCCTGCGCTTTCTGCAGGGGCTGGGACTCGGCGGTGAGTGGGGCGGAGCGGTGCTGCTGACCGCGGAGCACGCCCCTCCGGGACGGCGGGTGCTGTGGTCGAGCTTTCCCCAGGTGGGGCCTTCACTGGGCTTCCTGCTCGCCAATGGCGTGATGCTGGCCCTGTCGGCGTCGCTGTCGGACACGCAGTTCGCGCAGTGGGGCTGGCGGGTGCCCTTCTGGATGGCCGGGGCGCTCGCCCTGACGGGGCTGTGGCTGCGCTCCTCGCTCACCGAAAGCCCCGGGTTCCTGGCCATCGAGGACCACGCGCGCGTGCCGCTCGTCGACGTCTTCCGGCACCACTGGCGGCTGGTGCTGCTGACGGCCGGAGCCCTCGCGGTGGGGTACGCCGTGTTCTACGCCGTGACCACCTGGGCCCTCGCGTACGGGACGGAGCGGCTCGGGGTGAGCCGCTCCGTCATGCTGACCTGTGTCATGGCCGCCGTGGTGGTGAAGGGGGCGCTGACGCCCTTCATGGCCGTGCTCGGCGACCGCTTCGGGCGGCGGCCCATGTGCCTGACCGGGTGCACCGCCGCCGCCCTGTGGATGTTCCCGATGGTCGCGCTCCTGGCCACGGGGGAGCCGCTGCTCATGTTCCTCGCCTTCCTCGGTGCGCTGGTCGCGTTCATCACCATGTTCGCGGTGATCGCCGCGTATCTGCCGGAGCTGTACGAGGCCCGGCTGCGCTGCACGGGCGCCGCGGTGGGCTACAACCTCGGCGGAGTCCTCGGCGGCGCGCTCACGCCGATCGTCGCGACCGCGCTCGCCGAGCACTCGGGGCGCGTCCCCTGGGGCGTGGGCGCCTATCTGACCGGGGTGGCGCTGCTCAGCCTTTGGTGCTTCGCCCTGCTGCCGGAGACCCGTCCGGTGCCGGCGGTGACGGCCAAGCCGGTCACGGGTTGATCGCCAGTTCCAGATAGGCCGCGAACAGCACCAGGTGCACCCCGCCCTGCAGGGGCGTGGCATGGCCCGGCACCACGGTCAGGGAGCTGACCACCACGGTCAGGGCGAGCAGCAGCATGTGTGTGGAGCCGAGTCCGAGGACCAGCGGTCCGGAGAGCCAGACGGAGGCGAGGGCCACGGCGGGGATGGTCAGACCGATGCTGGCCATCGCCGAGCCCAGGGCGAGGTTGAGGCTGGTCTGCACCCGGTCGCGGCGGGTGGAACGGAGCGCGGCGATCGTCTCGGGCAGCAGCACCAGCAAGGCGATGACCACGCCGACGACCGCATGGTGCAGGCCGGCGGCTTCCACTCCGGACTCGATGGTCGGTGACACGCCCTTGGCGAGGCCGACCACGCCGATCAGGGCCAGGCCGAGCAGACCGAGGCTGGTCCAGGCGGTGCGCGCGGACGGCGCCGTCGCGTGGTCGTCCGCGGTGATCACCTCGCCCTGGCGGGTGATCGGCAGAAAGTAGTCGCGGTGCCGGACGGTCTGGGTGGCCACGAACAGCCCGTAGAGGATCAGTGAGGAGAGTGCCGCGAAGGTCAGTTGCACCCCGGAGAACTCGGGGCCCGGTTTGCTGGTGGTGAAGGTCGGCAGCACCAGGCTGAGTGTCGCCAGGGTCGCGACGGTCGCGAGAGCGGCGCCGGTGCCCTCCGGGTTGAAGACGGCGGTGCCGTGGCGCAGGGACCCGAGGAGGCACAGCCCCACCACGCCGTTGCAGGTGATCATCACCGCGGCGAAGACCGTGTCCCGGGCCAGTGTTGAACTCTTGTCGCCGCCGTCGATCATGAGGGTGACGATCAGGGCGACCTCGATGATGGTGACGGCGATGGCGAGGACGAGGGAGCCGAAGGGTTCGCCGACCCGGTGGGCGACCACCTCGGCGTGGTGCACGGCTGCCAGGACGGACCCGGCGAGGACCACGGTCACCAGCGCGACGACGGCACCGGGCAGACTACGGCCCCAGGTGAAGACGAGAAGGACGATCGCGAGCACCGGCACGAGGAGCGTCCACTGAGTGAGCGACCTGAACCGATGGGTCATGCGGCGATGCTGGCAGAGGCGTACAAGATTCGCATTCCGGTCCTTTCGGTGGCGAGGGAGGCGAGCGCGCAGCGACGCACCCGACAATCCCGAATCGGCGGGGATCCGAGCTGCCCGCGTCCGTCCCGGAGGGACGGGACCGCTCGGCACCCGGCGGAGCAGCGGGAGCGGTGGGCGGCCAGGCACTGCCCACCGCTCCCGTGCTGACTGGTGTCGCCTGCGCCTTGTCCCGCCTTCGCGGGGGTCAGGCGTCGACGCTGTCCTTGGGTCCTTCGCTGGGCGTCGGCGGCTGCGCCGTCTCGGCCGCCGCCTGTTTCTTGCTCGCCATGAGGCTGGTAATCGTCGTGACGATCAGGACGCCGCAGATCACGCCGAGCGAGACGGGGATGCTGATCTCCGGGACGTGCACCCCGGACTCGTGCAGGGCGTGCAACACCAGCTTGACGCCGATGAAGCCGAGGATGACCGACAGGCCGTACGAGAGGTGGACCAGCTTCCTGAGCAGTCCGCCGATGAGGAAGTACAACTGCCTGAGACCCATCAGGGCGAAGGCGTTGGCGGTGAAGACGATGTATGGGTCCTGCGTCAGGCCGAAGATCGCGGGGATGGAGTCCAGCGCGAACAGCACGTCCGTCGTACCGATCGCGAGCATCACGACCAGCATCGGCGTCATGACGCGCTTGCCGTTCTGCTGGATCCACAGCTTGGTGCCGTGGTAGCGGTCGGCCACTCCGAACCTGCGCTCGGCCGCCTTCAGCAGCTTGTTCTCCTCGAACTCCTCCTCCTGCTCCTCCGCCCTGGCCTCCTGGATCAGCTTCCAGGCGGTCCAGATCAGGAAGGCGCCGAAGAGGTAGAAGACCCAGGAGAAGCTCGTGATGATCGCGGCTCCCGCGGCGATGAAGACCGCACGCAGGACCAGGGCTATGAGGACGCCGACGAGCAGCACCCGCTGCTGGTACTGCGAGGGCACCGCGAACTTCGCCATGATCAGGACGAAGACGAAGAGATTGTCGACGCTCAGCGACTTCTCGGTGATGAAGCCCGCGAAGAACTCGCCGGACGGCTGGCCGCCACCGAAGACGAGCAGACCGAGGCCGAAGAGTCCGGCCAGGGCGATCCAGACGACCGTCCAGATGCCGGCTTCCTTGATCGACACGTCGTGGGGTTTGCGGCCGATGAAGAAGTCGACCGAGATCAGAGCGGCGAGCCCCGCGATGGTCAGGACCCACAGGGTCACGGATACATCCACTGCGCCTCCGGTACGTGAACGGGCAAAGGGTCAGCGTCGTCGCTGCCGGAGGTCTCTTCCACCCGAGACGGGCCGACGCCCCGGGATCTGGCCTGATCCGTATTGACGGGTACGCCGCAGCAGACAGGGAGTACTCCCCTCCGTACGAAGGACAGTACCCCAAACACCAAGTAAAGGTAAAGTGATTGGCGAAAAATGACCAAACTGCCTGGTCAAGGGCCTTTACTTGATCTTGGTGCGGGCGATGGCCACCTGGGTGAGCACGTGGTCGAGCACCTGACTGCCGGGCGGGACCAGCGACGGCTCGTACGTCCAGGCATGGCCGACCCAGGGGTCGGCGAGGTGATCGTCGGGTACCGGGGTGAGTCGCATGAGCGAACGCCACAGCGGGTCCAGCAAAGGGCCGTACGCGGCGGCGTCCTGGCGGTCCGCGACCATCAGCAGGTGGACGCCGACCGAGGGGCCCTCGTCCGCGAGGTAGCGCAGGCCCGTGACGGCCCGGTCGTCGAAACCGTGCGGGAAGTCGTTGACGATCAGCAGCTGCCGGGCCGTGTCGAGGCCGGGCGGCAACGCATCGGCGGCGCCGCCGCGCAGCGCCATCTGCACCAGGTCGACGCGCTGGGTGAGCCCGCCCAGGACCTGTGTCACCCCCGCGGCGCCGGTCGCCGGCGGCGCGGCCAGCACGCCCGCCCCTACCAGCGGAGCGAGTTCCCGGGTCGCCGAACCGGCCGGATCGATCACATGGGCCGCGAAGTCGCCCGCCGGATGGGCGGCCAACAGCCGGGTCGCGACCGCCACCGCTGTCTCCATCGCACGCTGCCGCAGCTCACCGGAGTCCAGGAACGAGACGCCCGCCGCCGCGGGACCGCTGTCGATCCACAGTCCCCGCTCCAGGGGCAGCCGCACCAGCAGCGGTATGCGCAGCGCGGGGCTCTCCGGCAGATGGAGGTCGCCCAGCCGCAGGGCCATGGGGGGCTCCGTGGGCACGCGGTACCCGTGCCAGACGGGGTTGTCCCAGCGGGCGTACGCCGGCGGAAACGCGGGCTCTATGACCCCGGCCTCGGCGGTGAGCTGGGCGAGGTCGCGGTCGAGGACCGCCGCGGCCTGGTCGACGAGCTGGGCGCGCTTGGCACGCGCCGCGTCCCGCGCGGCGTCGCCGACGGAGCCGAGCCTGCTGCGCGGGTCGGAAAGGATCTGGTCCAGTTCCTTCTCCATGCGGGAGTCCGCGAAGTCGACGGCGCTGCGGTACGCGGCCGTCGTCCGGGCCAGGTCCTCGAACATGCCCCAGACCTGGTTGTAGAGCCGCTCGTCGAGGGACCAGCCGGCCGCGTCGCCCGCCACGGGTGGCGCGGGCGCGCCCGGCGGGGTGGGCGGCGCCTGTGGCGGAGGCGGTGGAGCCGTCGCGTGTCCGCGGCTCGGGTGGGTGTAGTCGATCGGGCTGCCGGTGGCCGCGGTGGACTGTGTCGTGTCGGCCGCCGCAGCCTCGTACCCGCGCTCCCCCGGTCCTGCCGATGTCTGCGCCGGGTAGGGGCTGGACGCCTCGTACGGATGGGCGGGCCGCGGCGGCACCGGGCCGGCGGCGGCACCGGAAGCGGAGCCCGGCTGGTCGGTGCCGGACGCGGGCGCCGCAGCCCTGCGGATGCGGTCGCCGTCCGCCGGGCGCGGCGGGGGTGTCGCGACCGACCGGGCCAGGCCCCGGGCCACCGCCTCCTGGATGCCGCCCGCGAGGTCGTCGGCCCGGGGCACCCCGAGGTCGGTGAAGAGCGCGGCGAGACCGTCCGCGTAGCCCTGTCCGACGGCGCGCACCTTCCAGGTGCCCTGTCTGCGGTACAGCTCCAGGGCCACCACGGCCGACTCGGCGTCCAGCCCGGTCAGCGTGTAACGGGCGATCTCCGTGCCGTCGAGGCCTGTGACCGCGGCGCGCGGGGCGGTGACGGCGCCGAAACGGAGCGGACCGCCCACCGCGGAGGGCAGGGCGAGCAGCACGTTGACCCGGTGCACGGCCTCGGGCATGGCCGCAAGGTCCACGGCCAGCCGATGGTCGGCGGCAGCCTGCCTGGACACCTCGATGCCGGGCAGCGTGGGCGCGCCCGGGTGGGCGACCCACGCGCCGTCGCGCGCCCTGCCGGTCTCGTCGCTGAGCGTGGCGCCCGCCACGACCGGCACGTCGGCCGTGATCCGGATTTCTAGCCGGGCCTGGGAGAGCGGGTGGTTCTGCCCGCGTACCAGTTCGGCCGTCATCGCCTTCCCCCTGTGTCGTGGTGTCGTGCGCCGCTCGTCGGTGTCGCCGGTCGTCCTACAGGTGCGGCAGGATCGCGGGCATCAGGTCCTGGAAGGTACGGCCGTTGGCCGGGGTACCGATGGCGGTCATCGCCCAGCCGGCACCGGACCGGTGCACCTTGGCCATGACCTGGGCGGTGTAGGCGCCGCCGCCGGCCAGCGTGTAGCGGGCGAGTTCCTGGCCGTTGGTCTCGTCGACCAGGCGGCAGAAAGCGTTCTGCACCTCCTGGAAGGTCTGGCCCGTGAAGGAGTTCACGGTGAAGACGATCTGGTCGATGTGGACAGGCACCCGCTGGAGGTCGACGAGGATGGACTCGTCGTCGCCGCCCTGGCCCGCGCCGCCCACGAGATTGTCACCGGTGTGACGCACGGAGCCGTCGTCGCTCACCAGATGGCGGAAGAACACCACGTCGACGGGCTGCTTGTCGGCGAACAGCACCGCGGAGGCGTCCAGGTCGATCTCCCGCGTGCGGGAGCCGAACAGACCCCGGCGCGGGGCCGCCTGCCAGCCGAGACCCATCCGGACCGCGGTCAGGGTGCCCCCGTCCTTCTTCTCCAGACTGATGGCCTGACCCTTGGTCATGTTGACGGTCACGGCTGCTTCCCCTCTCGGTGTTTCCCCTGTTGCCGCGGCGCCCGCGGTTGACCAGAACCCTACGCACCGGCACTGACAGTGCCGAACCCCGGTCCGCGCTTTGTGTCGGTGTTGCAACACTTCGCGCACGTACCGAGGTCCGGGACGGTCGGTGGCGGGTTCAGGCCAGCCCCGCCTCCCTCATCTGGCGCAGCTCCTTCTTCATCTCGGAGACCTCGTCACGCAGCCGGGCCGCGATCTCGAACTGCAGGTCGGCGGCGGCGGCGCGCATGCGCTCCGTCATCTCCTCGATCTGCGCGGCGAGTTCGGCCGCCGGGTGGTCCGTCGGCACCGCGTCCTTGGCCTTGGCCCTGCCCTTGGCGGGCTTGGCGGTCTTCGCCCCCTTGGCCGCCTTGTCGCCGAGCGACGGGACCGGGGCCTTGGCGCCCTTGCCGTCCTTCGATTTGCGGTATCCGGTGCCGAGAAGCTGCTCGGTGTCGACCTCCTCGCGGGCGATCTGCGCGACGATGTCGTTGATCTTCTTGCGCAGCGGCTGTGGGTCGATGCCGTTGGCCTTGTTGAAGGCGATCTGCTTCTCGCGGCGCCGGTTGGTCTCGTCGATGGCCCGCTCCATCGCCGGGGTGATCTTGTCGGCGTACATATGGACCTGACCGGAGACATTGCGCGCCGCGCGGCCGATGGTCTGGATCAGGGACGTCCCCGAGCGCAGGAACCCCTCCTTGTCGGCGTCGAGGATCGCCACGAGGGAGACCTCGGGCAGGTCCAGGCCCTCCCGCAGCAGGTTGATGCCGACCAGGACGTCGAACTCGCCGGAGCGCAGTTCGCGCAGCAGCTCGACGCGGCGCAGGGTGTCGACGTCGCTGTGCAGATAGCGGACCTGGATGCCGAGTTCCAGGAAGTAGTCCGTGAGGTCCTCGGCCATCTTCTTGGTGAGCGTGGTGACCAGGACGCGTTCGTCCTTCTCTGTGCGCTTGCGGATCTCGTGCACCAGGTCGTCGATCTGGCCCTCGGTGGGCTTGACCACGACCTCTGGGTCGACCAGGCCGGTGGGGCGGATGATCTGCTCCACGACCCCGTCGGAGCGCGACAGCTCGTAGGCGCCCGGAGTGGCGGACAGGTAGACGGTCTGCTCGATGCGCTCCTGGAACTCCTCCCACTTCAGCGGGCGGTTGTCCAGCGCGGAGGGCAGGCGGAAGCCGTGCTCCACGAGGGTGCGCTTGCGGGAGGCGTCGCCCTCGTACATGGCGCCGATCTGCGGGACGGTGACATGCGACTCGTCGATGACGAGCAGGAAGTCGTCCGGGAAGTAGTCCAGCAGGGTGTTGGGCGGGGAGCCGGGCAAGCGGCCGTCGAAGTGCATCGAGTAGTTCTCCACGCCGGAGCAGGTGCCGATCTGGCGGAGCATCTCGATGTCGTACGTGGTGCGCATCCGCAGCCGCTGCGCCTCCAGGAGCTTGCCCTGCTTCTCCAGCTCGGCCAGACGCTCCGCCAGCTCCTTCTCGATGTCGTTCACGGCCCGCTCCATGCGCTCGGGACCGGCGATGTAGTGCGAGGCGGGGAAGACGTACAGCTGCTGGTCGTCGCTGATGATCTCGCCGGTGAGCGGGTGGAGGGTGGACAGAGCCTCGATCTCGTCGCCGAACATCTCGATACGGACGGCCAGTTCCTCGTACACCGGGAAGATCTCGATGGTGTCGCCGCGGACGCGGAAGGTGCCGCGGGTGAACGCCATGTCGTTGCGCGTGTACTGGATGTCCACGAAGCGGCGCAGCAGATCGTCGCGGTCGATCTCGTCGCCCACCCGGAGGGGGACCATCCGGTCCACGTACTCCTGTGGCGTGCCGAGGCCGTAGATGCAGGAGACGGAGGCGACCACGACGACGTCGCGGCGGGTGAGCAGCGAGTTGGTCGCGGAGTGCCGCAGGCGCTCCACCTCCTCGTTGATCGAGGAGTCCTTCTCGATGTAGGTGTCCGACTGCGGGACGTAGGCCTCGGGCTGGTAGTAGTCGTAGTACGAGACGAAGTACTCGACCGCGTTGTTCGGGAGCAGCTCGCGGAACTCGTTGGCCAGCTGGGCGGCCAGTGTCTTGTTCGGCGCCATCACGAGCGTGGGGCGCTGGAGCTGCTCGATCATCCACGCCGTGGTGGCGGACTTGCCGGTGCCGGTCGCGCCCAGCAGGACGACGTCCTTCTCACCGGCCCCGATGCGCTTGGCCAGGTCGGCGATGGCCGTCGGCTGGTCGCCGCTGGGCTGGTAGGGGCTGACGACCTCGAAGGGCGCCACCGTGCGTTCGATGTGGGAAACGGGCCGCATGCCATCCACCGTACGACCCCGCACTGACAACGGGCTCCGGTCAGCGGTTCTGCGGGGTGCGTGAGCTGTGGTGTCCCGGCTGATCGGCCCTCTGGTGGATCCACTGGGGGCCGGCCGGGACCTCCGGGCGGCGGCGCGGATGCGGGGCGACCGCGCCGGCGGGGACGCCCGGTTTGCGCTCCTGCGGGGGCCGGGCGGGCCTGCCCGCGATCATCAGCGGGTCGACCATCACGATGACGCCCGCGAGCAGAAGAAAGGCGAGGGGGCCGATCAGCATGGGCGCGAGCAGGTCCGCGGACGAGGAGTCACCGGATGCCGCGGCGGAGCCGTGGATGTGGACGGTGAGGGCGGCCATGCCGGTGTAGTGCATGCCGCTGACCGCGAGCCCCATGACGAGGCTGGCACCCACGCTCCACAGGAAGCCACGGACCTGTCCCGCGGCCCACAGGGCGGTGGTGGCGGCCACGACCGCTATCACGACGGAGGCGGCGACGGTGACGGTGTTGTACTCCAGCCTCCCGTGCAGGCGTATGCCCGCCATGCCGAGGTAGTGCATCGAGGCGATGCCCAGGCCGGTGATCGTTCCGCCGGTGAACAGTGCCGTTCCGGTGGCGCCGCGGTAGCCGACGATGAAGATCCCGACGCCCACCATGACGATGGCGATGCCGAGGCTCGCGTATGTGATCGGTCTGTCGAAGTGGACCGGGGTCTCCGCGACCGTGAATCCCATCATGGCGACGAAGTGCATGGTCCAGATGCCGGAGCCGATGGCGGCGGCGCCCAGGGCGAGCCAGACGGGGCGCCTGGAGTGGCACACCAGCAGGGACCGGGTCGTGCAGCGCAGACCGAGGGCGCCGCCGAGGCAGGCCATCAGGAAGGCCACCAACGGGGTGACGGCCCCGTAACTGAAGTCGTCGACCGTGCCCTGCATGCGCGGCTGCCCTTCCGCCTTCTTACGTCCCGGATGATCTGATATTCGCCCCCGTCCCAGGACCGCTCGGGCGGTCAGGGTTGTCGCAGAGAGTATGACCCCCACCGGAACGGACGAACGATTTTCCGGCAAAGAAACACGCCCTTGCCCCACTTGTGCGGCATCGGTGAGCGGCCACGGGCATCTCGGTCCAAACTGTGCTCATCCTGTAGCGCGCCGCTGTCCACTCTCTGCTGTCACCCTGGTGCCGTCCGTATTCGCCCGTCGCGAGGAGCACGCATGCACGCGCGCGTCATTGCCGTCACGGCCGTCGCGCTGCTGGGGGCCGCCACCCTGTTGACGCCCACCCACCACGCCCGGGCCGGCGGCACCGGCGGCCAGGTCACGATCGTCGCCCACCGGGGCGCCTCGGCCTACGCCCCGGAGAACACCCTGCCCGCCGTCGACGAGGCGGCACGAAGGGGCTTCACCTGGGTCGAGAACGACGTGCAGCGGACCAAGGACGGCGAACTCGTCGTCATCCACGACGACAGCCTGGCCCGCACCACGAACGCCGAGGAGGTGTTCCCTGACCGGGCGCCCTGGAAGGTGAAGGACTTCACCGCGGCCGAAATCGCCCGCCTGGACGCGGGCAGCTGGTTCGGACCCGCGTACGCGGGCACGCGCGTGCCGACGCTCACGGAGTACATGCGGCGGATCGACCACAACCACGAGAAACTGCTCCTGGAGATCAAGAGTCCGCAGCTGTACCCGGGCATCGAGCGGGACACCCTGAAGCTCCTCGGCAACGAGGGCTGGCTGGACCGGCAGCACCTCGGCCGGCTCGTCGTGCAGAGCTTCAGCGCGGACAGCCTGCGCATCGTGCACGACCTGAAGCCGGGCCTCACGACCGGCTACCTCGGCACGCCGTCGGCGACGGACCTGCGCGCCTACGCCGGCTTCGCGGACCTGATCAACCCGTCCTACACGTCCGTCTCCAGGAACTACGTCACCACCGTGCATTCCTACGACGGGCCGCACGGCAGGCCGCTCGGGGTGTTCGCCTGGACCGTCAACGATGCACCAACCGCCCGGAAAGTCGCCGGGTACGGCGTCGACGGCATCATCACGAACCAGCCCGACGTGATGCGGCAGGCGCTGAGCGCCCCCTGAGTCCGCGCGGCGGAACGGCCGGGACCGACCGGTGGCGGGGCATTTGTCAGTGGCGGGTCGTACGGTGGGGCGCATGGACAGCCATGGGCAGGACGAGCAGCGGGTGGTGTGGGCCGTCGTGGGCACCGACATCGGTCCGCTGCTGCTGGCGGCGACCGGGGGCGGCCTGGTCAACGTCGTGTTCCACGCGAGCGACGGGGTGCGCGACCGGGCACTGGAACGGCTGGCGGCCCGGCTGGGCACCGAGCCCGTCGAGGCACCCGATTCTCCGCTGCTGGGCGAGGCGATACGCCAGATCGAGGCGTACTTCGCGGGGAGGCGGCACGACTTCGAGCTGCCGCTGGACTGGTCGCTGATCTCTGGCTTCAACCGGCAGGTGCTGCGGGAACTGGCTTTTGGCGTCCCGTACGGCACGGTCGTCGGATACGGCGATCTGGCCGGGCGGGTCGGCCAGCCCGGGGCGGCGCAGGCGGTGGGCATGGCCATGGGTTCCAATCCGCTGCCGGTCGTCGTGCCCTGTCACCGTGTCGTGGAGAGCGACGGCGGCATCGGCGGGTTCGGAGGCGGTGTGGAGACCAAGCGGAGGCTGCTCGCCCTGGAGGGCGTGCTGCCCGAGCCCCTGTTCTGACGGTCCTCGGAGCCGACGTTGCGCGGTGCCTCGCCGCGAGCGCTGTTGGAGCCGTGTCCTCCCAGGCTGGTGGCGGGCCCCCGCAGGGCACGAGCGTTTAGCCCGCTGTGCGGGTCGCCAGGAATGAGGGAGGGATGACTGACGGGAGGCTCACCCGTGGTGCTGGTGGTGGCGGAAGAAGTACGGGAGGCGATCGACGCGCGTCGTCCCGTGGTGGCCCTGGAGTCCACGATCATCGCGCACGGGCTGCCGCGCCCGCGCAATCTCCGGGTGGCGCAGGAACTGGAGGAGGCGGTACGGCGAGAGGGTGCCGTGCCCGCCACGATCGCCGTGCTGGACGGGCGTCCCCATGTGGGTCTGGACAAGGAGCAGTTGGAGCGGATCGCGAACGAGGAGGGCCTGCGCAAGCTGGGCCATCGCAACCTTCCGCTCGCCGTGGCGGCTGGGGCGAGCGGGGCGACCACGGTGTCGGCGACCGCGCTGCTGGCGGCACTGACCGGTGTCCGGGTGTTCGCGACCGGCGGGCTGGGCGGAGTGCACCGGCAGTGGACGGTGACGCAGGACGAATCCGCGGACCTGGGCCTGCTGGCGCGTACCCGGATCACGGTGGTGTGCGCGGGGGTGAAGTCGATCCTGGACGTACCGGCCACCCTGCAGCGGTTGGAGACGCTGGGGGTCGCGGTCGCCGGGTACGGCACGGACCGGTTCCCCGGCTTCTATCTGTCCGACTCCGGGCACCCCGTCGACTGGACGGTGCACAGCCCGGAGGAGGTGGCGCGGGTCATGCGCGCCCAGGACGCGCTGGACGGTCCGGAGTCGGCGTTGATCGTCGCGAATCCCGTGCCGGAGACGGAGCAACTGGATCCCGCAACGCACTCGCGGGTGCTCGCCGACGCGCTGCGTGCGTGCGAGCAGCAGGGGATCACCGGCCAAGCGGTCACGCCGTTCCTGCTGGACTACCTGGTCCGGCACACCGACGGCGCCTCGCTGAGCGCCAATCTGGCGGCCGTCCGCGGCAATGTGCGGCTGGCGGCACGGATCGCGGCGGCGTGGACCCGGGGGTGACGACGGGGCGGACGGGGGCGCTGCTGGTCGTCGGGGACATCGTCACCGATGTCGTCGCCCGGCACAGGGGCCCGCTCGCCGCCGGCACCGACACGGCGGCGACGATCCGGACGCTGCCCGGCGGGGCGGGCGCCAATGTGGCCTGCTGGGCCGCTGCGGCGGGCTGCGCCGACGTGCGGCTGCTGGGGCGGGTGGGTGCGGACGCGGCGGCGTGGCACGAGCGGGAACTGGTGTCGGCCGGAGTGCGTCCGCAGCTCGTGCTCGACGCGGAGGCGGCGACCGCGACGGTGATCTGCCTCGTGGACACGGACGCCGCGGCCGAGCGCACCTTCCTCACGGACAGCGGCGCGTCGCTGCGGCTCGAACCGGCCGACTGGTCGGACGCGCTGCTCGACGGGGTGGCCCGGCTCCATCTGTCCGGCTATCTGCTGTTCTCGGAGCCGAGCCGGGCGCTGGCGGCGGTGGCCCTGCAGGCGGCACGCGCGCGTGGGGTGCCGGTGAGCCTGGATCCGGCATCTGCGGGGTTCCTCCGGGACTTGGGGGTGGGCCGCTTCCTGGCGTTCGCCGAGGCGCTGGATGTCCTGCTGCCCAGCCAGGAGGAGGCGTGCCTGCTGACGGGTCTGTCCGATCCGGCGGACGCCGCGGCCAAGCTGAGCCGTCTCATCCCGCTTGTGGTCGCCAAGCTCGGTGCCGGCGGGGCGCTGGTGGCCCGGTCCGGCGAGGTGCTCGCCCGGGTTCCGGCCGTGCCGGTGACGCCCCGGGACACGACGGGCGCGGGAGACGCGTTCACCGGCGCCTTCCTGGCCGCCCTCCTCGCGGGTGCGGGTGCCGAGGACGCGGCGGCGCGGGGGTGCCGGGCGGGTGCCCGTGCGGTGGAGCGGGTGGGCGGTCGGCCACCGGTACGCGAATGACCGCGACGCGGGCTTGATCGCGGCAGGCTCCCGGCACGGGCCGGCTGCGGCGCGGCGGTATATGCGAAACGGCGGGCCCACCGGACTTCCCGCAGCTCGGGCACGGTGATACCGGTGATGGGCAGAAGGAGAGGCGCGGCAGCACACGTGCGCGGGGCGCACGGGGCAATGCCATCAGCGCGGCACGGCAAGCGTCATGCGGGGCAGAAGGCGTGGTGCAGGGCAGAAGGCCCCATGGGGCCTAGGACGACCTCACGTGGCACAGTTCGCGTCGTGCGGCGCAGGGCTCTCGTCTGGCGCAGGCGTCTCGCCAGGCGCAGCATCTTTGGCGCAATTCGGCTCGTTCGGCTCCATTGAGTCTCGCTGGGCGCAATAGGCTCGTCTGGCCCAGCAACACGCCTCTTGAGGCCCAGCAACGCGTCGCGCGGCCAGCAGACGCGGACGGCGGCCCTTGGAGCGGGGCGGTACCGCGGACGGGCGGATACCGCGGTCGTCGGGCGCGGCTCGGCGGGTCGGTTCGGCCTATGCCTTGCGCCCCCACACCGAGATCATCGGTGCCGTGGCCAGGTCCATGCCGCCCGCCGCGACATTGGCGAGGTGCTGGTCGATGTCCTCGTCGGTGGCCAGTCCCGCGGCGACGAGCCGGTCCCGGATCTGCCGCACGGTGGCGGACTCCAGCGCCGCGCAGGCGGGCGAGGTGAGCGGAAAGTACGCGTCGGCCTGCACGTCGCGCAGTCCGGCCTCGCGCAGCAGGCGCGGGAGCCTGCGGCCGTAGGACAGGTCGGCGCCGCGCTCGGCGAGCAGGCTGCGAAAGCCCTTGCGCAGACGGTTGGCGAGTCGCTGCTCGGGGCCGTACTCGTCCGGGCAGGTGAGGGGCTGGAGCGCGGGGTCGGCGTCCTCGATCAGGAGCCGTCCGCCGGGCCGCAGCGCCTGGATCATCGAGTGCAGCGCCCGCTCCCGGTCCGGCACGTGTACCAGGACCAGGCGGGCGTGCACCAGGTCGAACCCCTCCCCTGGCGGCTCCTGCGCGCCGACGTCGTGGACACGCACCTCGACGGGCGGACGGGCGGCCGGAAGGAGCAACGAGGTGTCGATGTCGGTGGCGACGACCTTGCCGGTCGGGCCGACCTTCTTGGCCAGCCAGGACACCACCGAGGTACCGCCGGCGCCGACCTCCCAGCAGCGCCGGCCCGGCCCCACCCCGAGGTCCGTCAAGTGCCGGAAGGTGGTGGGGTCGAAGAGGGTGGCGAAGGCGTCGAAGCGCTGCCCCGCCTCGTTCTGCCGGTTGTCGAGGAGATAGCCGTCGGATTGTGTCATGCCTCGATCATCCCAGTCGGCCCGCCGGTCGATGGTGGTCGACGCTCCAGCGCGACGAGAGGTCCGCCACGGCCGTGCCGGTTTGTCCACAGCCGGGAACCAAGCGGAATGTGTCATTCCCACAGGCTTGCCCGCGTATCGCGCTGGGCTGGCAGACTTTCTGGTCAAGGCGCGACAGCACGGCGCGAGGAGCACCAGGCAGGGGGATCCGGATGTCCATGGCAGGGAATCTGCGCAAGGTCAGGGACCTGAGCGGAGTGGGCCGTCTACGCAAGGTCGCGCGGCTGGCCCGGAGGCGGCCGCGCGTCGATCTGAGCCATCCCGCCCGGTCGCCCCTGGGCTCCTCTGTGGTCAACTGCGTGACGTACCGGGACGGCACCCGGGCCTCCGGCGACGGCGAACTGATCGACACCGTGGAGCGGATACGCAAGAGCGGCGACGGATTCGTCTGGCTCGGGCTGCACGAGCCGACGGACGCCGAGTTCGCCGGCATCGCCGAACTGTTCGACCTGCATCCGCTGGCGGTCGAGGACGCGGTGGAGGCCCACCAGCGCCCGAAACTGGAGCGGTACGGGGAGACGCTGTTCGTGGTGTTCAAGACGGTCTGCTATGTCGAGCACGAGGAGCTGACGGCGACGAGCGAGGTGGTGGACACCGGCGAGATCATGGTGTTCCTCGGCCAGGACTTCGTGATCACGGTGCGGCACGGACGGCACGGCTCCCTGGGACCGCTGCGCGAGGAACTGGAGTCGCAGCCCCGGCATCTGGCCAAGGGCCCGGCGGCGGTGCTGCACGCCATCGCGGACCATGTGGTGGACGAGTACCTGACCGTGACGGACGCGCTGCAGTCCGACATCGACCAGGTCGAGACGGACGTGTTCGCGGAGAACGGGGCGCGGGTCGACCCCGGGCGTATCTACCAGCTGAAGCGTGAACTCCTCGAACTGAAACGGGCGGTCGTACCGCTCGCCCGTCCGGTCGAGGACCTCGCCACACGGCCGATCCGAGTGGTCGACCCGGAGATACAGGCCTATTTCAGGGATGTCCTCGACCACTTGATACGGGCGAAGGAACAGATCGCCTCCTTCGACGAACTGCTCAACTCGATCCTCCAGGCCCATCTCGCACAGGTGACGGTCGCGCAGAACGAGGACATGCGGAAGATCACTGCCTGGGCCGCGATCATCGCCGTACCGACGATGGTGTGCGGGGTCTACGGCATGAACTTCGAGCACATGCCGGAGCTGCACTGGCGGTTCGGCTACCCGCTGGTCATCGCGGTGATATCCATCGCGTGTCTGACGCTGTACCGAGGGTTCAGGCGCAACGGCTGGCTGTGACCGGTCCGGGGCCGGCCCCGGACGTCAGCGGCCGGGCGGCGTGGTCCGGGCGTAGACGCTCTCGGTGAAGGCGGCGATCTGGTCCTCACCCAGGTGCTCGGCGAGGTCGGCCTCGCTGATCATGCCGACCAGACGCTTGTTCTCGATGACGGGCAGGCGGCGGATCTGGTGCCCCCGCATCTCCTGGAGCACTTCACCGACGTCGGCGCTCGCCTCGATCCAGCGGGGTGTGCCGCGGGCCATCTGCCCCGCGGTGATCTGGGCGGGGTCGTGGCCCATGGCCACACAGCCGACCACGATGTCGCGGTCGGTGAGAATGCCGCAGAGCCGTTCGTTCTCGTCGCTGATGGGCAGCGCCCCGACGTTCAGCTCGCGCATCAACTGGGCGGCGCGGTCCAGGGTCTCATGGGCGGGGATCCACTGGGCGCCACGGTGCATGATGTCTCCGGCGGTGGTCATGGTGCACCTCCCGGTACCGGACTGGCCGGCGCGGCGCGGGAAACACCGCTGGTCCCGGCGGCCTTCATTCTCCCGCGCACGGCCCGGTCTCCGCACCCGCAGACGCGGGCCTCGCTCCACCCCTGGGCCGCGGAGCGCGGGCCGCGCCCGCCGCGGGAGCAGGCCCACGCGGGAGAAGGTCCGCGCGGGTCCGCACAGAGAAGGCCCGCGCCGGGGAGGTCCACGCGGGTCCGCACAGAGAAGGTCCGTGCGGGGACGGCCGTGCGGGGACGGCCGTGCGAGGGGTGGTTCAGCCGTTCCAGGCGGGGTGCCGGGGGTCGTCGGCGCGGATCAGGACGTCGGCCGTCGTAGCGGGGTCGGTCTCGTCCGCGTACCGCTCGAAGGCGGGCAGCGTCCAGTGGTCCGCCTCGGGGGTGCGGCGGCGCAGGGCGTCCGGTGAGAGGAGGACATGGACGGTCAGGTCGAAAGGAAACCAGTGCCGCAGAAGGAGCGGACCGTGCAGCAACAGCAGCCCACCGGGCGGGAGTCGGACGTAGGAACTGCGGGTGGCCCGATCGGTGGCCGGGTCCCACAGGTCGGGCAGGACGCGGCCGTCGCCGCCGGGTTCGAGCGGGCCGAAGACCTCGCGCCACAGTGCCGCGGTGTCGACCCAGCCGCTGTAGTACGACTCCACGTCCCGGTGGCCGTGCTCCAGCCGGACGGAGGCGGGGCGCAGGAATCCTTCGGCGCCCACGACGAGCGAGGGACGGCCGCGTACCCGCAGCGCCTGCGCGACCCGCTCCGCGAGGTCGCCCGGGCGGGCGGCCGAGGCGCCGTCGAAGGCGATGCGCGGCCAGGTACCGCCGTCCGCGGGCCGGACGTCGAGCAGCCGCTCGGCCAGCCGTTCGGCGAGCCGGTCCCAGGTGATCGCTTCGAGTCGCACGGGCCCATGATGCCGCGCCGGGCCGACCGCACCGGCACGGGGACCGACCGGGCCCGTCCGACAGCCGCCAAGGGGACCGCGGCCCGACGGCGGGGCGGGCGCCGGTGCCGGGTTCGGCGGGAGCCGCACTCGCCGGCCGGTCCTTGTGCCCCGTCGCGAGATCCGGCGGGCGTGTGGTGGCCGGTGGCGGTCAGGAGAGCCGTTCGTGGGCGCGGCGGGCGGCGAGAAGGGCCGGCAGATGCGCCTCGCTCCAGGCGCGAGCGGCATCGAGAAGGGGGATCAGGGTGCGACCGAGAGGGGTGAGGGCGTATTCGACACGAGGCGGGTTCTCGTCGTACGTGGTGCGGGTGAGCAGACCGTCGCGTTCCATCGCGCGCAGGGTCTCGCTGAGGACCTTGGGGGTGATCGTCCGGAGCGGGACACGGAGTTCGCCGAAGCGGCGCGGGCCGCCTTCGAGGCAGCGGATCACCATGCCGGACCATTTGTCGCCGACCCGGAACGGCATCGCCGAGGACGGGCAGACGGGGTCGAACATGTCGGGTTCGAGCAGGGCGTGGTCGAGCGGGGCCGGCCGCTCGCGGTCCATCGCTTCGGTCATCCGTCGAGGGTAGCGCCGATACCGTTGAAGTAACCGGGGTCCCAGCCCCTAACGTCCAGGTCAGCACGCGAAACCGCGGTGCGGACAAGGAGGTTGGGCATGGGCGGGAGCAAGGGCGGGATCGTCGTCTTCGGAGCCGGCGGGCGGGCCGGGCGGGCGGTCACGGCGGAGGCGCGCGGGCGCGGGTACGAGGTGACGGCGGTGGTGCGGGATCCGGCGCGGTATCCGGACCTCGCCGTGGCCGGAGTGACCGTCGTACGCGGGGATGTCACCGATCGCGGTTCGGTGGCCGGCGTCGTGGGCGGGCGGGTCGCCGCCGTGCACGCGGTGACCCCGTTCAGCGGTCCCGAGCAGGGGTTCGACACGCTTGACCCGGCGTTCTTCGTGAAGGCGGCGGACGCGCTGCTCGGTGGACTTGCCGCCACCGGGGTGGGCCGCCTCGTGGCCATCGGGCTGGGCGCCAATCTGCTCGGCGCGGACGGCCGACCGGTGATGGATGATCCCAAGGCGTTCCCGGCGGAGATACGGCCGTTCGCGCTGGCGCACACCGCGGGGCTCGAACGACTCCGTGAGCACCGTGCCGGGGTCGTCGACTGGGTGATGCTCACGCCGGCCGGGCACCTGGAGCACGGCGGGGCGCGGACCGGGCGGTACCGGGTCGGCGGGGAGCGGCTGCCCGACGGCGACGCCTGGCTGTCGTACGCGGACCTCGCGGTGGCGGTCGTCGACGAGATCGAGGCCCCGGCGCGGCACCGCACCCGCGTCTCGGTGTTCAACCTCCGCGCGGACGCCGGACCCGACCATCACGCGGACGCCTGATCCGACCTTCGCGCGGGACGCCGGACCCGGCCTTGGCGGAAGACACCGATACGGGGCCACGTCTCCGCCGGGACTTGGGAGCCCACCGAGGGGATGTGGGGCCGCGCCGGCGCACGGGAGAACCGGGACCGGGAGGGGAAGGTACCGGGTATGGCGCGCCTTGCAACTCACCCGTCGTCCAACGGACTTCTCGTGATCCAGCCGCTGCGGCGGAAGCAGTGCGCCGCATGCCGTCGCGGACCGTTGCCCCTGCTCGTGTTCGAGGACGGAATGCCACGCTGCCTCGACTGCGCCGACCTCGGTCACCTGGTGTTCCTGCCGCGCGGCGACACCGCACTGACGCGCAGGTCGCGAGAGGAGAGCGGGCTGTCGGCGGTGGTGATGCGGTTCAACCGGCGCAGGAGCCGGTACGAGCGGCAGGGCATGCTCGTCGAGGAGGCGGCCCTGGCCCGGGCGGAGGAGCGGTGCCTGGCCGACGCGGAGGCGCGAAGACGGCGTCGGGCGCGGGACGCGCGGCGCCGGGCGGCGCAGGACGCGCGGTTCGCGGAGGCGTTCGCGGGGCAGATCCGGCGGCTGTTTCCCGGGTGTCCGGCCGACAGGGCGGAGGCGATCGCCGGGCACGCGTCCGTGCGGGGCAGCGGGCGGGTGGGGCGCAGCGCGGCGGGGCGGTCGCTGTCCGAGGGTGCGGTGGTCTCGGCGGTCGTGGCGGCCGTGCGGCACCTGGACACGCCGTACGGCCGGCTGCTGATGAGCGGGGTGCCGCGGCACGAGGCGCGGCGGCGGATCGCGGCCGCCGTGGAGACAGTGCTGCGCGGGTGGCGGGGGGCCGGGGCGGACGTGGGGTGAGACCGGCAGGCCGGGGCGGCCGGACGCTCGCGCATGCGCTCGCGCGTCACGGCGATGGTCAGGGTTTCGCAGGGGGAATTCACTGGGGCGACGGTGAGTGCCGGGCGGACCCGGTTCGAGTTGGGGAGTGGATGAGGACATGATCGACGGGCCGTACTTCGTGCTGATCGTGCTGGGGGTGCTCGGTACCGGGCTGGTGGCCGGGGTGTTCTGCGGGTTCTCCACGTTCGTGATGCGCGGGCTGGGCGCGTTGCCTTCTGCGCAGGGCGTCGCCGCGATGAACGCGATCAACGTGGCCGCGGTGACGCCCGCGTTCATGCTGGTGTTCGCGGGGTCCGCGGTGGTGTGCGCGATGATCGCCGTGGTGACGTTCGTGCTGTGGCCGGACGAGGGCAAGGTGGAGTTGCTGCTGGGCAGCGCACTGTTCCTGTTCGGTTCGTTCGGGCTGACCCTGGTCGCGAACGTGCCCCGCAACGACACCCTGGCCGGAATGGAGCCGGGCAGCCCGGAGGCAGCCGCGTACTGGCCGACGTATGTGCGCGAGTGGACCATGTGGAACCACGTCCGCACGGTCGCCTCGGCCGCCGCCGCGGTGGCGTATGTGCTGGCGCTCACCTGAGTGCGTCCGGGGCCCGCCCGCGTGGGTCCCGAGCGGGCGGGCCGCGCTGGTGAGGGGCCCGTCGGCGGCTCTGCGGGTGCGGCCGGAGGGACGTATCGTGGCCGCAGGAGTGCCGCCCGAAGACGCATGGTCCGTCGTACGCGGAGGCGAGGAAGACGACCATGGCCGACCCCAAGGGTTTTATGACCACGCCGCGCGAGGAGTGGCCACGTCGGCCCGTCGAGGAACGGGTCAGGGACTGGGACGAGGTGTACGTCCCGGGGGCGCTGCTGCCCATCATCAGCAAGCAGGCCGACCGGTGCATGGACTGCGGCATACCGTTCTGCCACGAAGCCTGTCCGCTGGGGAACCTGATCCCCGAGTGGAACGACCTGGTGGCGCGTGAGGACTGGCGGGCGGCCGCCGACCGGCTGCACGCGACGAACAACTTCCCCGAGTTCACGGGCCGGTTGTGTCCGGCGCCGTGCGAGGCGGGGTGCGTGCTCGCGATCAATCAGCCGGCGGTGACCATCAAGAACGTCGAGTGCGCCATCGCCGACCGGGCCTGGCAGGAGGGCTTCACCCCGCCCCGGCCGCCGGACCGGCTGTCCGGGCGGACGGTCGCGGTGATCGGATCGGGCCCCACGGGGCTCGCCGCGGCACAGCAGCTGACCCGGGCCGGGCACACCGTCGCCGTGTACGAGCGGGACGACCGGGTGGGCGGGCTGCTGCGGTACGGCATCCCGGCCTTCAAGATGGAGAAGCGGCACCTGGAGCGGCGGCTGGAGCAGATGCGCGCGGAGGGCACCAGGTTCCGTACGTCGACGCTGGTCGGGCGGGACGTCGGGGCGGACGAGCTGCGGACGCGGTACGACGCCGTGGTGATCGCCACGGGCGCCACGGCGTGGCGGGAACTCCCCGTGCCGGGGCGGGAGTTGGCGGGAATCCACCAGGCGATGGAGTATCTGCCGCTGTCCAACCGGGTGGGCGAGGGCGATCTGACGGTCTCGCCGCTGTGCGCGGCGGGGAAGCACGTCGTCATCGTGGGCGGCGGTGACACCGGTGCGGACTGTCTGGGCACGGCGGTCCGGGACGGCGCCGCGTCCGTGACCCAGCTGGACATCTACGCCCAGCCGGGCGCCGAGCGGGACGCGGACGCCGAGCCCTGGCCGACGTATCCGAAGATCTATCGGCTGTCGGCCGCGCACGAGGAGGCACGCGACCTGGTGACGGCGCCGGCGGCCGACGCGGACGCGCGGCTGTTCGCGGCGTCGACGCTGCGCTTCACCGGGGACGAGAGCGGGCATGTGCGCTCGCTGCACCTGGTGGAGGTGGACGCGGCGCGCCGGCCGCTGCCGGGCACCGGACGGAACCTGCCCGCGGACCTGGTGCTGATTGCGCTCGGCTTCTCCGGGCCCGATCGTACGGACGGGCTGATCGACCAGCTGGGGCTGGCGATGGACGCACGCGGCACGATCGCCCGGGACGCGGGTTTCGCGACCGGTGTCCCCGGTGTGTTCGCCGCCGGGGACGCCGCGCGCGGACAGTCGCTGATCGTGTGGGCGATCGCGGAGGGCCGGGCGGTGGCCGCGGCGGTGGACCGGTATCTGACGGGGAGTTCGCGGCTGCCCGCGCCGATATCGGCGTACGACCGGCCGATGGCCGTGTGACGGCAGAGGGCCGGCGTCCGCCGGCCCTCCACCGCTGTCTTACGGGCGTGGGCGCTACCCCCGCCCGTCGATGGTGCGGTCGTCCTTGCCGCCGCGGTACCGGTCAGTCATGGGGGGAACTCCGTAAACGTCGGTCGCGGTTGGTGATCAAGTCGGTACCGGAACAGGGAAGTCGATTAAGAGAAGTCGAGTTAGCAGCAACATCAAGGTGCGGGGTTCAGGACAGCAGGAAGTCCGCGTCACCTGCCTTCGCGCCCTGGATGAAGGCGTTCATCTCGTCCGTGGTGTAGATGAGCGCCGGCCCGTCCGGGTCGGTGGACTGACGGACGGCGATCCGGCCGTCGGCGAGCTTCATGGCCTCCAGGCAGTTGCCTCCGTTGCCGCCGCTCCACGGCTTGTGCCAGCCCTCGCTGCCCAACTCGCGCGAGGGCATGCCGTTGTAGATCCGCTGGGCGCGGGGCAGCGGCTTGGCGTGGGTCTTGCTGCGTTCCATTCACAACTCCTTGCGAAGATCCCGGAGGATCTCCTTGGTGCGATGTGCCGTGGCGGCCTGAGCCGCCATGCGGTCCATGACCTCAAGGTGGGTCGCCACCTCAGAGCGCGCGTCCAGGTAGACGGCGCCGGTCAGGTACTCGCTGTAAACCATGTCCGGCAGTTCCGACTCGGCGAATCGGAACAGCACGAACGGCCCGTACGTGCCCGGATGCGGCCCGCCGGCGAACGGGGCGATCTGGAGGGTCACGTTGGGCAGCTTCGCGGCCTCGAGCAGCTTGTCGGTCTGAGCGCGCATCACCTTCGGGCCGCCGACCTGGCGCAGCAGGACGGTCTCGTCCATCACCACCCAGAAACGGGGCGCGTCGGTGCGGGTGAGCAGGCCCTGGCGCTGCATGCGCAGCGCGACATGGCGCTCGATGTCCTCGGGCCGGGTCTGGCCTATGGCGCCGGATTCCAGGACACCGCGCGCGTAGTCCTCGGTCTGCAGCAGGCCGGGCACGAAGTGCGGCTCGTACGAGCGGATCAGGCCGGCCGCGCCTTCGAGGCTCACGTACATCGAGAACCAGCCCGGCAGGATGTCGTGGAAGCGCTGCCACCAGCCGGGCTTGTTGGCGTCCTCGGCGAGCTGCACGAAGAGGTCGGCCTCGTCGTCAAAGACGCCGTAGGCCTTCAGGAGCAGCTGGAGGTACGGGATCTTGAAAGCGACTTCGGCCATCTCCATGCGGCGGACGGTGGCGGGGGCCACGCGGAGGATGCGGGCGGCCTCCTCGCGCTTGAGCCCGGCGCGTTCCCGCAGGTCCAGCAGGCGCCGACCGAGGACGACCTGGCCCACGGTCGGCGCGGACCGCGGTTCGCTCACGCTCCACCTCCCACCTCTTGAACGCGCTGGACACGCATGGATCCGGACAGCCCTGCGGCGCCGTTCGAAGGAGTCATCGGTGATCAGCTGGATCGCCGGTGATTCGAACTGGCGCCGCCGGACGTGCTGTTGCGAGCAGTGTGCCACGGCCCTCCACCGAGTCACACAGCACTCTGCAATTTTCAGAGTGACACTTGCCAAGTGTTCGCGGCGGAGCGATAGTGGCAAGTGTGATTCCGTCCGCGCCCTTAGGAACAGAGGCCGCCGCAGACCGACCGGGTCTCGGCGCCGCCGCGGGAGCAGCCGCAGGTCAGGCCGCTGCCGAGCGTCGGTTCCGGTTCGAGCTGGCCGCACATCCGGGCTCACCCGCCCAGGCGAGACGCCTGACGCGGGCCCGGCTGTCCGGCTGGTCGGTGTGCGCGGATACCTGCGACACCGCAGCCCTGGTGATCTCGGAGCTGGTCACCAACGCGGTCGTGCACACGGCCAGCACCCGGGTGGTGTGCGAGCTGCACGACCACGACGACGTGCTGCGGATAGCCGTGCGTGACGAGGGGTGCGCGCCGGGTGAACCCCACCCGTCGCCACGGCGGGCCGAGGAGGAGCATGGGAGGGGATTGCTTCTCGTGGATGCCATGTGCCGGGCCTGGGGTGCCCAGGAGCACGGGCCGGGCCTGCTGGTCTGGGCCGAGCTGCCGAGCCAGACCGACGCCGCCCCGGACACCGCAGAACCGCGCAACGACCTGGGCTGGGGCACCCGCCCCAAGCCCGGCCCCGGCCGGGGCGCCGGCGAGGAGGAGCGGGTGCAGAAGCAGTACCGCAGGACGTCCGAGACGGAGACAAGGCATTCCGGGAGGGCTGAATGGCTGTGAGCGGTGCCCCCCATCACGGTCCGGTGCTCGGGCTCGACACCCTGGTGCGGCTGCGGCGCGAGCAGCGTTCGCCGGGCGCGACCGGGCGGCTCGCGCTTCCCGAGGGCATGACGACACCGCTGGGCTGCGACGCCGTTGCGGTGCCCGCCCGCTTCGGGCCGCTCGTCGTCCCCCGGCTGCCGCGGGTGGGTTGTGTGTACGCCGACGGATCGCACTGGTGGTGGATCGTCCCGTCGGACTCCGACTACGAGCTGACATGGCCGACCCCGGCGCAGTACACGCCCGGCGCCCGGCTGCCCGCCACCAGCCGTCTCATCCACCGGCCGGACGGCACGGTTCCGTACACCCCGCCGATTCCGCTCTATCTGGCCCTGTGCCGGGTGACGGGGACCACACCGGACTGGTCCCAACAGCTCAGCGCGTAGCCGCCGACGGCAGGACACGGCAGCCCGGGCCGCCCGGGCGCCTCGTAGGCGTGCTCGTCAGTCGTACTCGTCCTCCTCAGCCGTATCCGTCAGTGGTACTCGTCGTGATGGCGGACCCGGTCGCTGCCCTCGGGGGTGCGGCCGAGCGCCGTCAGGTCCAGCAGGCTGGGGACGGAGCCCAGTCCGTCAAGTCCGTCCTCGTAGGCCGAGTAGGTGTGGAAGACCCGGTCGTGCTCACGCAGGAAGCAGCTGATCCCGGGCCGGTCGGCGAGCGTCCCGTCCCGTTCCAGGGTCACCTCGAAGTCCCGGTTGAAGTCGTTGCCGTACGACGAGAACCAGGGCAACGCCCAGCCCATCCGCGCCTTGAACGGCAGGATCCGGGTGATCGGCGCCCGGGAGACGACCGCGAACGACGTCCCGCGCGCGTGGAGGTGCGCCAGGTGCCCGACCTGGTCGAGGAACGCGGAGCAGCCGGGGCAGCCCGCGCCCCATTCGGGCGCGAACATGAAGTGGTGGACGACCAGCTGGCGCCGCCCCTCGAACAGGTCGAGGAGCGTCGCCTTGCCGTCGCCGCCCTCGAACACGTACTCCGTGTCGATCTCGACCACGGGCAGCCGGCGCCGCTCCGCGTTCAGCACGTCGCGTGCGCGCCGGACCGCCTCCTCCTTGGCGAGCAAGTCCGCCCGCGCCGCGCGCCACTGCTCGCGCGAGACGATCTCCGGTAACCGCATGGAGCCTCCTGTACGACGGTCACGACCCTGCGCTCCGGGTGGTGACCGGTGGGCCGGGCGGAACTCATCGCAGCGCGGCGGATTTTTCTCCACCGCGCGGCACGGGCGCCGCAATCAGTAGGTCACGGGCAACGCGACCAGCCCCCGCGCGCGCAGCGACCGGCGCCACCGCAACTCGCCGTCGGCGAGGGCCAGATCCGCGAACCGCTCCAGCAGCGCGGCCAGGGCGATCTCGGTCTCCGCGCGGGCCAGCGGAGCGCCGAGGCAGTAGTGGATGCCGTGGCCGAGGGCGAGATGTCCGCCGGCGTCACGGCCGAGGTCGAGGCGGTCGGGGTCGGGGAAGCGGTCGGGGTCGCGGTTGGCGGCTGCCGGTGACACCCAGACCGTCTCGCCCGCTGGCACGGTCACCCCGCCGATCGTGACGTCCTCGACCGGGAAGCGGCGGATGGCGAGCAGCGCGGGCCCCTCGTAGCGGGCGAACTCCTCGACGGCGCCCGGCAGCAGGCCGGGGTCCCGGCGCAGCGCGGCCAGCTGCTCGGGGTGGCTGAGGAGGGCGAGCACCGAGTTGCCGATGAGCTGCACCGCGTTCTCGTAGCCGGCGAACAGGATGAGGAAGGCGAGGGACATCAGTTCGTCCTCGCTCAGCCGGTCGCCGTCGTCGCGCACCGCGATCAGGTCGGAGAGCAGGTCGTCGCCCGGCTCGGCACGCTTGTCGCGCAGCAGCCGGGTGAAGTACCCCAGCATCGCCACCACGGCCTCCTTGCCGGCCTCGGGCCGTGCCGGGTCGGGGGCGACGAGGCTGTCCGTCCAGACCCTGAAGTCGAGCCGGTGCTCGTCCGGAATGCCGAGCAGGTCGCAGATGACGGTGATCGGCAGGGGTGCGGCGTAGGCGGCGACGAGGTCGGCGACGCCGTGCGGGCCGAGCGCGTCGAGCAGCGTGTCGGCGGTGCGCCGGATCGGCGCGCGCAACCGCTGCACGCGGCGCGGTGTGAAGGCCCGGCCGACCAGGCGGCGCACACGCGTGTGGTCGGGCGGGTCCATGTTGAGCAGGTTGGCGTCGAGTGCGGGTGGCAGCGAGAAACCCTTGTAGGTGCCCGCCGAGGCGTGCTGTTTGTCGAGCGCGAGCCGGGGGTCGGCCAGGGCTTCGCGTACGTCGTCGTAACGGGTGACGAGCCAGGCGGGGGTGCCGTCGGGGCCGGTGATGCGGTGCACCGGCGCGCTGTCACGCAGCCGCCGGTACACGTCGTACGGGTGGTCGAGGAGGCCGTCCGCTAGATCCATGAGGCACAGCCTAGAAAGAAGCGGGTGCGCGGGTGGCGTACTCCTGAAGGCGGCACCGTCGGCCGCCGGACGGGGCGGCGGTCGGGGCGAACCGGCGGGGCGGGGCGCCGCGGTGGCCGGCGGGGCAGGCGCGCAGGCGCCGACGACCGGCCGGCTGCGGCCATCAGCCCGCGAGCGGCAGTTCTGGGGCCGTGGGCCCGAGATGCCGTCTGCCGCGCTCCAACTCGGTGACAGGTGCACGGGGGTGTTCCTTGTCCGGAGGCCCCCTTGGTGCTCTCGTCGTGCTGAACACCACGGCGTGGCCGGAGCGGGTCCCGGTCGGTTCGTCCGGCCGAACGGGAGCGGACCCGGGGGCGTAGCCTGCCCCCGGGCCCTGGAAATGCCGTCCACGATCACACGCCGGCACGCTTGAGGGTCCAGGTCAGTCGTTATGTCGTCGCGTCCTGCCTTTGGACCACCGCACATCGAGCTGTGCGGACCGGACTTGAACCGGCATCTCGACGCCCTGGGGCCTGGGCCCGGTCGATCCGGCGATCGACGGCGAATGCTGAGTCTGGAGCGAGAGTCTGAGATTGATCGCGGTCTGCCTCTGCCGGTTGGGCCACCGCGGCACGGGGATGGTCCATGGATGCCGCGGGGAGGACTCGAACCTCCACTGGAACCGCGCAGTCACGACAAGCTTCAGCTTCAGCTTGCGCTCCTCGCGCACCCCGGTCACCAGGACCGGGGAGTCTTACATGGTGCGGTTACCGGAAGAGGTAACCGAACACGGCGTCACCGACCCGCTGGTCGACGACGTCGACGCCGTTCGCCTCCTCCCGCGCGAACTTCACGGCCTGCTGCAACTTCTCGACCCGGTCGAGGAGTTCGTTGACGCGGCGGGCGGGAAGCGCGCCGGAGAACTTCACGGTGGTCCAGTATCCGATGGGCATGTCCTCGTGGTAGACCTCGACCTGGGCCGGATGCTTGTCGGTGGCCTCCGCCTTGACGTGGTTGCGCGGCACCTTCTTGGTACGCAGCGTCCGTACCGGCTCGGTCTTCCAGGCGTCGGTGGACGGGTCCTGCACCCATGACTCGGAGGCGTCGAGCACCGGCAGCTTCCGCACGAAGGTGTTGAGGTCGACGAGCTGCTTCTCCAGGAACAGCAGGTAGGACACGGGGACGTCGGCGACGAGCACCCGCCCGTCCACCGTCACATCCGCCCGCGCGGTGCAGTTGGCCCAGTCCTTGGTGGCGGTCACGTCGAACAGCCGCGTCAGGGTCGCCGCGGTCTCCCGCAGCACATCCTCGGCCTTGACCTGCACCCGCGTCGACTCGGGCGGCAACTGCTCGCCCTCCTCGTCCTTCGGCTGGTACGTCCGGGAGATGCCCGCCAACAACGCGGGCTTCTGCAGCCCGTGATGAGCGGCCGTCAGGTCCTGGTGCGCCTTGGACTTGATGCCCTTCTCGACTGCGATGATCTGGTTGAGTTTCGCCACGGGAAAACGCTAACAGCGTCAACTCAGCTATTTCGAACGATTATTCTGCGGGCCGGCCGTCATCGCCGGCCGGGCCGGCGGCCATGGCGCGGGCCACGGCGACCGACTCTTCGAAAAGGGCCTCGGCCCGCTCGATCCCGGCCACCGGACCGGCGCCGTCCAGATCGGTCACGATGTCGTCGACGGCGCGCAGTCCTGCCCGCTCCAGCAGCCGTTTCTCGTTGGTCACCCATTCCCCGCGGGCTGCGAGCACCGCGTGGGCGGTCTGGGCGGCGGCCACGGCGAGGGCGCCGGCAACCTCGGTGAGGCGGCCGAGCGGCGCGTGGTTGGCCTTGGCGTAGGCGAGGGTGGCGCGGGCAGTGCCCCGCCAGTGTTCGGGGGCGGTGCGGCGCAGCTTCGGCGGGTAGGCCGCGGGGCGCGGCAGTTCTCCCCGCAGCACCGTGTTGATCGCGAGTTCGGCGACGAGCAGGCCCGAGCCTCTGCCAGTTCATGCTCGACGACGTCCAGGTCGCGGTAGTGCACATCGACGCGCCGGCCGTCGATGGTCAGCCAGGCGCCGCCGTTGAAGACGCCGCCGCCCCAGTCGCCGATCTCTGACACCTCGCCCGGCCAGCCGAGGGCGCGCAGCTCCGCGGGGTCGAAGCGGCCCCGGTAGTAGACGGCGAGGTCCCAGTCGCTGTCCGGCCGGTGGATGCCCTGGGCCCGGGAGCCGCCGAGCGCCACAGCCCGAACGGCGGTAAGCGCAGCAAGGCGGTCGGCGATGGTGTCCAGAAACGTCTGGTCAGGATCGGACAGCATGGGCGGCTCCGGCGGGCGAACGGGACGTCGGGTGCGGCGCGGTGCGTTTCCGCGGGGATCGGCGAGAGGCGGAGATCGGCTGGAATCGAGGATCGACGGGGACCGGCGGGAGCCTGTGTGCGGCGGGCGTGATCAGTACGTGGGCGCTGTGTACTTGTCCGTCGCTGCTACCACCGCGTCCACGATGCCCGGCGCGCCGGCGTTGTGGCCTGCCTCGTCCACGATCACCAACTCGCTGCCGGGCCAGGCGTGATGGAGCCGCCAGACCATCCCGACGAGGTTCGCCAGGTCGAGACTGCCCTGGACGAGGGTCCCCGGGATGCCCTTCAACAGGTGCGCGTCGCGCAGCACGACGCCCGTGTCGTTGCCCTCGCCCAGGAAGTGGTCGTTGCCCCAGTAGTGGGTGACCGTGCGGGCGAAGCCCATCCGGAATTCCGGGTCCTCATACCGTTCGACCGACCGCGGCGGCGCGGGAACGATCGCCGTCTCCCAGTCGGTCCAGGCGCGCGCCGCCCGCTCCCGCACGGCCCGGTCGGGCGACTCCAGCAGCCGGTGGTAGGCGGCGGCGATGTTGCCGTCCCGCTCGCCCTCGGGCAGCCCGGCCAGGAACCGCTCGAACGCCTCGGGGAAGATCTTCCCCAACCCCCGGGTCAGCAGCGCCACTTCGGCGTTGGAGCCGGTCGCCACCCCGGCCAGCACCAGCTCGGACACAACCTCCGGATGCGTCTGCGCGTACCGCAGCCCCAGCACCGAGCCCCAGGAGACGCCCCACACGAGCCACCGCTCGATCCCGAGGTGCCGGCGCAGCAGTTCCAGGTCGGCGATCAGATGGGCCGTCGTGTTGACGCTCATGTCGGTGCCGTACGCGCTCGCCCTCGGCGTCGAACGGCCGCTGCCGCGCTGGTCGAGCAGCACGATGCGATAGGCGGCCGGGTCGCAGTAGCGGCGCAGGTGCGGGGTGCTGCCGGAGCCCGGACCGCCGTGCAGCATGACCGCTGGCTTGCCGCGCGGATTGCCGCAGGTCTCCCAATGGACGAGATTGCCGTCGCCGACGTCGAGCATGCCGTGGTCGTACGGTTCGATCTCCGGATAGAGGCTCACCGGGGCACCGTAACGACCCCGCGGCGGGCCTGTCCTCTCATTTGCGGCCCGGCAACCCGGCCGCGTCCGCCGCCGTGCGCAGCACCTCCCGCAGCATCTCGGGCGTGAGCCGCCCGGTGAAGGTGTTGCGCTGGCTGACGTGGAAGCAACCGAAGAGGTCCAGCCCCTCAAGGGACACCCGGGCGCCGTGCGCGAAGGCCGGCCGGGGACGCGGGATCGTCCAGCCCGTCGCGGCGAATGCGGGCAGCGCGGCCTGCCAGCCGAAGGCGCCCAGCACGACCGCCGCCCGCAGGGTGGGCCGCAGCAGCCCCAGCTCCCGCACCAGCCAGGGGCGGCAGGTGTCGCGTTCGGCGGGCGTCGGCCGGTTGGCGGGCGGGGCGCAGTGCACGGGCGAGGTGACGCGCACGCCGTACAGTTCCAGACCGTCGTCGGCGCTCACGGACGTGGGCTGCGAGGCCAGCCCGATGTCGTACAGGGCCCGGTACAGCACATCGCCCGAGCGGTCGCCGGTGAACATGCGGCCGGTCCGGTTCCCGCCGTGCGCGGCGGGCGCCAGCCCGAGGATCAGCAGCCGGGCGTCGGACGGTCCGTAGCCGGGCACCGGGCGGCCCCAGTACGTCCAGTCGGCGAAGGCGGCGCGCTTGGTCCGGGCCACCTCCTCGCGCCAAGCGACCAGCCGCGGGCAGGCCCGGCAGTCGGCGATGCGCCGGTCGAGAGCGTCGAGGCCACTGCTGTCCATGCCCCCACGGTATGCCCGTCGAACGGCCACACCCGCCGCCATGGACGGAAACGGCGGACGGCACAGACAGCGGGCGCCGTACGGCGGGCGCGAGCAGCCGGCACTGGGCAGCAGACGGCATAGGGCGACCGACCGACCCCGGGCAGCGGGCACCACGCCGCGGGCAGCCGACAGCCGGCGTCCGGCAGCCGCGGGCAGGAAAACGCTGCCGTGCTCCCCGGTCCGGCGAGCTAAGGTCGGGGCATGGCTTCCGAGGATGCGGACGTGAACGGCGACCATGGGACCGAGCGGTCCGGCTCCCCGACAGGCCCCCGGACGGGTGCCCGGGCCGACGCCCCGGCCGAGGACCTTCCCGCGCGGACCGACGCCGAGCCGGAGGGCTCATCGGACGCGCCCGCCGCGGACACCATGGACCCCAAGGTCGCCGCGGCGGTGGCCGCCGCCCAGGCGGCCGGTCCGGGAAAGGGCGAAACCGTCCGCATCGACAGCTGGATCTGGGCGGTCCGTCTGATCAAGACCCGCTCGCTGGGCGCCGCCGCCTGCCGTGGCGGCCACGTCCACGTCAACGGCGAGCGTGTGAAGCCCGCGTACTCCGTGCGCGTCGGCGACGAGGTGCGGCTGCGGCACGAGGGCCGGGAGCGGATCGTCATCGTCAAGCGCCTGATCCGCAAGCGGGTCGGCGCCCCCGTGGCGGTTCAGTGCTATGTCGACAACTCGCCGCCTCCCCCGCCTCGGGATGCCGTCGCCCCCGCGGGCGTGCGCGACCGCGGCGCCGGCCGTCCCACCAAGCGGGACCGCCGCGAACTGGAACGACTGCGGGCCCTGCGCAGCCTCGGCAACCGCCCCCCAGGACCCCGATAACCCCCTGGTCATGCCTGTCGGCGCACCAGTCGCAGCAGGTCCGCGTTGCGCCCGCGTCGGGCCCAGGCTATGAGGGCCAGGGGCACGATCAGGATGAGCGGGGTCGCCGCGTTCTCCCCGTCGAAGGCGGTGAGCTGGACGACGAACGCCCCTACCATGAGCGCGCCCAGCGCCATGGCCGCCACCGACTGCAGGACCGGTATCAACAGGGCCACGGCCCCGGCCAGTTCGAGCACACCGATGATGTACATGCCGGTGTTGCCCCAGCCGATCTGGTCGAAGGACTCGGCGGCCGAGGAGTGCGCGATCAGCTTGGGCAGGGCACTGGCGATGGCGTAGAAGAGCGCGAGCAGCATCTGCAGGCCGAACAGGGCGGCACGGGCGCGCCGGCCACGCGGGGTCGCGGACTCGGCGATGACCGTACCGGAGGAGGTGTCAGTGGCGGACGTGCCGGAGGCACTGATCTCGGACATGGGTTCTCCCGTTGAAACGTCCTGGTCGCTGTCACAGAGGCAGACCCCTTTTCGACACGGAACTCATCGCCGTCCGGCGAACCCGGTGCGGTCACAGCCCTGGGCCGTCCGGACCGCTCTGACCCACACCCGGTCCGGTGTCAGATACTCGTCCACCTCCAGTCCGGCCTCCGCCAGTGCCTCCTCGAACTGTTCCTTCGTCAGCGGACGGGCCAGGAACCTCTGTGTCCAGACCGCGTCCGGGAACACATACTCGGCGTGCACCGAGTTCACCCCGTCGCCGACCGGCTCGGCCGAGACCATGCGCACGGTGTAGCCGCTCGGATCGACCCGCTCCCTCGGGAGATTCGTGTGGTAGTCCTCGCCCTCCCGCTGGATCAGCACGCAGCCGCCCTCCGCGACATGCCGGGCGCAGGTGCGCAGCAGGCCGCGCCGCACCTCTATGTCCCCGGCGTGCACCAGGAACGACGCGAGCATCACGACGTCGAACGTCTCACCCAGGTCCAGATCCTCGATCGGACTGCATAGGGTGCGCGCCCCGCGGACGCGCTCCAGCATTTCCGCGGACTCGTCGACCGCGGTGACCATGAAGCCGCGCTCCAGCAGGGGGTGGGTCACACGTCCGACGCCGCAGCCCAGTTCCAGGATGCTCGCCCCGACCGGCACGGCCGCGGCGATGATGTCCGGCTCGTCACCGACCGGCAGGCGCGAGTAGAGCTCCACCGCGCAGCCGTCCGGGGTGATCGCACCGGGCCCCGTGCCCTCGTATCCCTCTCGCATTTCAGCCGTCATGCCCGAACAACGGCCCGACGCCGCACACCCGTTCCCATGACGCAGCGGTTCACCCGTTCGAGTGGACGGGCCGGTGCGCTGCCCACACCCGCCGCGGCCCGTCGCCCGCGCTGGACGGCCATGATCCCGGGCACGCCAGGTCGAGCAGCAGGTCAGACAGGTCTCCCGCGCCGGTCGGCACGGCGGACCGCTGCCGGTCGGCACGGCGAAGCCGCCGGTCGGCGTCCGCTCGGAGACCTCGACCGTTGCACTTGGTCGGCGTCCGCATCGAAGAGTACGTTGCAATCAGGAGTGGTGATCTCGATGCGTACGGGCAGTGAGCCGACGACCGCGCGCAGTGCTCTGCGGGCGCGGTTCTGGCTGAGCGTATGGGGGGTGGCCTGGGCGATCTTCGGAACGGCGGTGTTCGCGCTGCTGGGCCGGACGGGCTGGGCCATTGCCTGCGGAGCGTTGTGGCTGGTGACCACGATCGACCTGCTCGTGATCGTCCGGCATATCCGGCAGGGGCCGCACTACCAGCCGGGCCGCGATGTACCGCCGTACCCTCCGGCAGAGAGCCCGCCGCCCTACCGCCGCCCGCCGCAGCGCCGGCCGCGGTATCGCCGCCCTCCCCTGCACCGGCACCCGTGACCATCGGGGGCACCGGCATGCACGGCCCCGCCGCTTCCCGCGACACCGGCACTCAGGCGCCCCCGGGCTCAGGAGCCCTCAGGCCCCGGGCTCAGGAATCGAACTGCGCCGCCTTCAGATACTGCGGGTTCGGGTCGAGCGCCGCCGCCAGCCGGAAGTGCCGCTTGGCCTGGTCACGGCGGCCCTGGCGCTCGTAAGTGCGGGCGAGAGCGAAGTGCGCGAACGCGTTGTCCGGCTCTCGTTCCAGGACGATGGTGAACTCCAGCTCGGCGGGCCGCAGTTGCGCGGCGGCGAAGAAGGCACGCGCGCGAAGCAGACGAGCGGCCGTGTTCTCGGGGTGCGCGGCGATGACTCCGTCGAGCAGTTTCACCGCGCCCCGCGGATCCCGTGCGTTGAGCAGATGCTCGGCGGCACGGAAGTCGATGACATGCGTTTCCGGAGTACGTCCGGGTGATCCGCTGGTCTCGGGCACGGCACACTCCTTCCCTCGCAGAGACCGTTCAACGCCCCGTCGGGCGCATGCTATTCCCCGGCTGCCCCTGCGGCGTCCGCGCGGTGGGCGTGTTCCCTGCGGACCAGGTCGGCCCACACCTCGGCGACGCGCCGCCGCAGGGCGTCGAGGGACACGTCGTTGTCGATGACGACGTCCGCGATCTCCAGGCGCTTGTCCCGGGTCGCCTGCGCCGCCATACGCGCGCGTGCGTCCTCCTCGCTCATTCCGCGCCGCCGTACGAGCCGGTCGAGCTGGGTCTCGGCGCCGGCGTCCACGACGACCACGACGTCGTAGAGCGGCGCGAGGCTGTTCTCGGCGAGAAGCGGCACGTCGTGCACGACGACGGCGTCATCGGCCGCCGTGCTCTCCAGCTCACGGGAACGGGCACCCACCAGGGGGTGCACGATCGAGTTGAGAACAGCCAGCTTCTCGGGGTCGGCGAAGACGATCGCGCCGAGCGCGGGCCGGTCCAGGCCGCCATCGGCGGCGAGGACCCGCTCACCGAAGGCGTCGACCACCGCCGCGAGTCCGGGGGTGCCGGGCGCGACGACCTCGCGGGCGATGCGGTCGGCGTCGATCAGCACGGCACCGTGCTGCACGAGCAGCCGCGACACCTCGCTCTTTCCGGCGCCGATTCCGCCGGTCAGGCCAACTTTCAGCATGGTCGGAAGCCTAGACGCTGCGCTTGGCGGACGGGATGGGAGGGGACGGACCGGCCGCCCCCGGTCACTGCGGGTCGGGATCCGAGTCCGGGGGCGTCTGTGTCCGGGGCCGATCAAGACGGGATCCTTTACAGCCGGGGCTGTCCGAGTCCGGGCCGTTTGCGTGCGGGAGGTCGGGGCCCGGCCATCGGGGTGGGGGCCCTTCGAAGGTGGCGTCATTCGTGTCGGGAGCGCTCGTGCCTGCGCTGCGTGCGCCGGCTGCGCGAAAGGGCGTGCCGCCCGTGCTGCCCGTAGGCGGCCCGAGCGCCCCCGGACTCGGACGGATCTGAGCCGAACCGCCTCACACACGAACGGCCCCGGACTCGGACAGCTCTGGGCTCGGACGGGCCCGAACCGCCCCGCACAAGAACGGGCGGACTCATACACCCCGGGCTCGGACGAGCCTGGGCTCAGACCCCCGGACCCCCGGCTCGGACGAGCACAGGTTCAAACGCCCCGGGTTCAGACGAGCATGGGCTCGAACACCCCCTGGTTCAGACGAGCACGGCCTCGAACACCCCCGGCTCGGACGAGCACAGACTCAGACACCCCCGGTTCAGAGGAGCAGAGGCTCAGACGCCCCCGGACTCGAACCGTTCAGACCCCTCGGGTCCGAACCTGATCGCCCCGGGACCCGTCAGCCCTCGCCCTCCCGTTCCGCCAGGAAGCGCTCGAACTCCTGGCCGATCTCGTCCGCCGACGGGATCTCGACCGGTTCGGCGAGCATGTTGCCCCGGGTCTCGGCGCCCGCCGCGGCGTCGTACTGGTGCTCAAGGCCCTGGACGAGTGCCGTCAGTTCCTCGTCGCCCTCCTGGATCTGCCGGTCGATCTCGGTCTGCGTGCGGTACGCGTCCGTACGCAGCGAGTGTGCGATGCCCGGCAGGACCAGGCCGGTGGCGGCCGTGATGGCCTCCAGGACGGTCAGCGCCGCGTCCGGGTACGTGGAGCGGGCGATGTAGTGCGGAACGTGCGCGGCGACGCCCAGGACGTCGTGTCCGGCCTCCATGAGGCGGTACTCCAGGAGCGCCTCGGCGCTGCCGGGCACCTGGGCCTCTTCGAAGGGGCTGCGGCCCGGTACGAGGTCGGTGCGGTTGCCGTGCGGCGTGACGCCCACGGGGCGGGTGTGCGGGACGCCCATGGGGATGCCGTGGAAGTTCACCGACAGACGGACGCCGAGCCGTTCCACGATCTGCCGTACGGCGGTGGCGAAGCGCTCCCACTCCACGTCGGGCTCCGGGCCGGACAGCAGCAGGAAGGGCGCTCCGGTGGCGTCCTGGACGAGGCGGACCTCGATGGCCGGGACCTCGTAGTCGGTCCAGCGGTCCCGTTTGAACGTCAGCAGCGGGCGGCGGGCCCGGTAGTCCACGAGCCGGTCGTGGTCGAAACGGGCCACGAGTTGGTGAGGCAGCGAGTCGAGCAGCCGGTCGACGATCTGGTCGCCGGTCTCGCCCGCGTCGATGTATCCGTCGAAGTGGTAGAGCATGACAAGGCCGGCCGACTCCTGGGCCAGCGCCATGTCGACGACGGCCAGCCCCTTCGGCTCCCATGCGTACAAACCCTGCGGATCAAGCACTGTGACCGCTCCTCCTCTGTTCCCCCCGGCTCAACGTCCGCGGGAACGCGGGCATTCCCGCCTCCCGGGTCCGGTCGCGGCGGCTGCGGGCGGTGCCGGGACCGCGTGGAGCCGCCGTGTCGAGGCGTCGGACGGGGGCAGCAGGCGAGCACGCGCCGGTGCAGCCCGGTGACGGCCTTGCGGGCGGAGGTGATCGCACCGTGCTGCCAGGCGTCCAGGTAGCTCAGGTAGTCGCCGGCGAAGTACGCATGGCCCTGTGCCCGGGTCCAGGTCGGTCTCGGTGATGCTCCCGAAGGTCCTGAAGTCCGCTCCCACCAACGGCTGCTGTACTCAAGGCCGATCTTGGAGGCGTGGTCGCTGTGGCGGGGCGGCTGGAACGGCGTCTTTTTCTCGGCCGCGTAGGCGGCGGTGGGGGCAAGGCCGAGCGCCCCCCATGGCGGCGAACATGGCTCCCGCTGCGCCGGCGACGCCGACGCTGCGCAGGAAGGTACGACGACTCGTTCCCCACCCGGGCTGAGGCTGTGCCATGTCGGAGGCTCCCATCTCGGTCATGAACGACCGAGGAAGCCTCCCCATGGGCGGTTACGGGCCATCGGTTCTTGGTGTATCCCGCACGTTTCTACAAGGGCGGGGGCAACGCCGGTGAGTCGCGGAGCTGCCGGGGGCTCGCAAGGCGGAGCTGCCGGGGGCTCGCAAGGCGGAGGGGCCGCACCTCGAAAGGTGCGGCCCCTCTTTCAACTGCCCAGCCTCAGCGGCAAGCGCTCAGGTCAGCTCTGACCACCGGCGAGCTTCTCGCGCAGCGCGGCCAGCGCCTCGTCCGAGGCCAGCGCGCCGGAGTTGTCCGCGCCCTCGGAGGAGTACGAACCGCCACCGGACGCGGCCGGAGCGGCGGCCTCGCCGCCCTCGGCGGCAGCAGCGGCGTCGGCCTCACGGGACTTGATGACCTGCTGCTGGTGCTGCTCGAAGCGCTGCTGCGCCTCGGCGTACTGGCGCTCCCACTCCTCGCGCTGCTTCTCGTAGCCCTCGAGCCAGTCGTTGGTCTCGGGGTCGAAGCCCTCGGGGTAGATGTAGTTGCCCTGGTCGTCGTAGGACGCGGCCATGCCGTACAGGGTCGGGTCGAACTCGACCGCGGCCGGGTCGGCACCGAAGGACTCGTTGGCCTGCTTCAGGGACAGCGAGATCCGGCGGCGCTCCAGGTCGATGTCGATGACCTTGACGAAGATCTCGTCGTTGACCTGGACGACCTGCTCCGGGATCTCCACGTGGCGCTCGGCCAGCTCGGAGATGTGGACCAGACCCTCGATGCCCTCGTCGACGCGGACGAACGCACCGAACGGAACCAGCTTCGTGACCTTGCCGGGCACGACCTGGCCGATCTGGTGGGTGCGGGCGAACTGCTGCCACGGGTCTTCCTGGGTCGCCTTCAGCGACAGGGAGACGCGCTCGCGGTCCATGTCCACGTCGAGAACCTCGACGGTGACCTCCTGGCCGACCTCGACGACCTCGGACGGGTGGTCGATGTGCTTCCAGGACAGCTCGGAGACGTGGACCAGACCGTCGACGCCACCCAGGTCCACGAAGGCACCGAAGTTGACGATCGAGGAGACCACACCGGAGCGGACCTGACCCTTCTGGAGGGTCGTGAGGAACGTCTGGCGGACCTCGGACTGGGTCTGCTCCAGCCAGGCGCGGCGGGACAGGACCACGTTGTTGCGGTTCTTGTCCAGCTCGATGATCTTGGCCTCGAGCTCCTTGCCGACGTACGGCTGGAGGTCGCGGACCCGGCGCATCTCGACGAGGGACGCGGGCAGGAAGCCACGGAGGCCGATGTCGAGGATGAGACCACCCTTGACGACCTCGATGACGGTACCGGTGACGATGCCGTCCTCTTCCTTGATCTTCTCGATGGTGCCCCAGGCACGCTCGTACTGGGCGCGCTTCTTCGAGAGGATCAGGCGGCCTTCCTTGTCCTCCTTCTGGAGGACCAGGGCCTCGATCTCGTCACCGACGGCGACGACCTCGTTCGGGTCGACGTCGTGCTTGATCGAGAGTTCGCGGCTCGGGATGACACCTTCGGTCTTGTAACCGATGTCGAGCAGGACCTCGTCCCGGTCGACCTTCACGATGACGCCGTCGACGATGTCGCCGTCGTTGAAGTACTTGATCGTCTCGTCGATCGCTGCGAGGAACGCGTCCTCGTTACCGATGTCGTTGACCGCTACCTGCGGGGTGGTGGCGGTGGTCTCGGTGCTGCTCGTCATGTGGGAAAGGGCTCCGGTACGGACATTGAAGTCGTAGGTACTGCTTACGCCGGGAGCCCGTTTCGCTCTGCAGAAGCCGGACAGCCTAGGAAGCGCCTCACCGGGAATCCGGCGACGGCGCCTCGACAACCGAGGGGACATACAACAGATGCGAGCGCAGCCTGCTACGTCTGAGGAGCGCAGGCCCGCAGCGCAACTTGTAGCATACGGGGGCAGCCGGACAGGGTCAATGCACGAAGGCGCACAGCCGGGGCGGATCGCCGCATACCCGGCACAAGAACCGTCCAGCCAGGCCACGCCGGTCCCCGTGACGCTGCGTTACACGCCGTGCGTGACACGCCCCCAGGGGTGCAGGGAACAGTACGACGAGGGAGCCGATCATCCAAGAGTCCGAAGCGTTCGAGCCGGAGGCCACCCGGCGTGCGGCCGGTGTCGCGGAGAGCGCACGCGCCAATCGCGGCTGGTGGGACCGGAACGCGGACGAGTACCAGGCCGAGCACGGCACGTTCCTCGGGGACGACCGTTTCGTGTGGGGGCCGGAGGGCCTCGACGAGGTGGAGGCCGAACTGCTCGGCCCCCCGAAGGAGCTGAAGGGCAGGGCCGTCCTGGAGATCGGGGCGGGTGCGGCGCAGTGCGCGCGCTGGCTGGCCGCGCAGGGCGCGCGTCCGGTGGCCCTGGATCTCTCGCACCGCCAGTTGCAGCACGCGCTGCGCATCGGCGGTTCGTTTCCCCTGGTGTGTGCCGACGCCGCCGCGCTGCCGTTCGCGGACGCCTCCTTCGACCTGGCGTGCTCGGCGTACGGGGCGCTGCCGTTCGTGGCGGACCCGCGGCTGGTGCTGCGGGAGGTGCGCCGGGTGCTGCGGCCGGGCGGCCGGTTCGTCTTCTCCGTCACGCACCCGATCCGCTGGGCGTTCCCGGACGAGCCGGGGCCGGAGGGGCTGACGGTCTCGGCGTCGTACTTCGACCGCACGCCCTACGTGGAGCAGGACGACGAGGGCCGGGCCGTGTACGTCGAGCACCACCGGACGCTCGGCGACCGGGTCCGTGACATCGCCTCCGCCGGTTTCCGGCTGGTGGACCTGGTCGAGCCGGAGTGGCCGGCGTGGAACACGTCCGAGTGGGGCGGCTGGTCCCCGCTGCGGGGCGCTCTCGTCCCGGGTACGGCGGTCTTCGTCTGCGAGCGGGACTGAACGCACACACGCGTGGGACGGCGCCGACGCACACACGCGCGTGCACGCGACCCGGCCGGCGCGGACGTCGTGGCGAGGCGCCTGCTGACGCACACGCGCGTGGGGCGCGACCGGTGCACACGCGCGTGAGGAACGGTTCCGCGGGCGTACGACACTGGGGTGCGTGATCCGTTACGACGCCCTGGACGCCCTGCCCGTACGCGCTGCCCTGCCCGTGCTGGACGACGCCCTGTCGGGGCACGGCACCGCGGTCCTGGTGGCGCCGCCCGGCACCGGCAAGACCACGCTGGTGCCGCTCGCGCTGGCCGGGCTGCTGGGCGAGGGTCCGGCGCGCCGGGTGGTCGTGGCCGAGCCGCGGCGTATCGCGGCACGCGCGGCGGCCCGCCGGATGGCGTGGCTGCTCGGCGAGGAGGTCGGACGCTCCGTCGGCTACACGGTGCGCGGCGAGCGGGTCGTGGGGCGCCACGCGCGCGTGGAGGTGGTCACCACCGGTGTGCTGCTGCAGCGGCTCCAGCGGGACCAGGAGTCGGCCGGTGTCGACGTCGTCGTGCTCGACGAATGCCATGAGCGGCATCTGGACGCGGACACCGCGGCGGCGTTCCTGTGGGACGTGCGCGAGACGCTGCGGCCGGACCTGCGGCTGGTGGCGGCCTCGGCGACCACGGACGCGCAGGGCTGGGCGCGGCTGCTGGGCGGTGCGCCGGTGATCGAGGCGCGGGGCGCCGCGTACGACGTCGAGGTGGTGTGGGCGCCTCCGGCGCGTCCCGTGCGGCCGCCGCACGGCCTGTGGGTCGATCCGGCGCTGACGGCGCATGTGGCGTCGGTGGTGCGGCGGGCGCTGGCGGAGCGCTCGGGTGACGTGCTGTGCTTCCTGCCGGGTGTGGGTGAGATCGCCCGGGTCGCCGGTCAGTTGGGGGATCTGCGTGGCCTCGGTGACGTCGAGGTGCTCCAGGTGCACGGGCGGGCGCCGGCGGCGGTGCAGGACGCGGTGCTGGCGCCCGGGGAACGCCGTCGGGTGGTGCTGGCCACGTCCGTCGCGGAGTCCTCGCTGACGGTGCCCGGGGTGCGGGTGGTGGTCGATTCGGGGCTCGCGCGTGAGCCGCGGGTGGACCACGCGCGCGGGTTGAGCGCGCTGACGACGCTGCGGGCGTCGCGGGCGGCGGGGCGGCAGCGGGCGGGCCGTGCCGGGCGCGAGGCGCCGGGCACGGTGTACCGGTGCTGGGCGCAGGCCGAGGACGCGCGGCTGCCGCGCTTCCCGGCGCCGGAGATCAAGGTGGCCGATCTGACGGCGTTCGCCCTTCAGACGGCCTGCTGGGGCGATCCGGACGCCTCCGGCCTCGCGTTGCTGGATCCTCCGCCGGGCGGGGCGATGGCGGCGGCGCGCGAGGTGCTGACGGCGATCGGCGCGGTGGACCCGGCGGGCCGGGCGACGCCGCGGGGGCTGCGGCTGGCCCGGCTGGGGCTGCACCCCCGGCTGGGGCGTGCGCTGCTCGACGCGGCGCCGCTGGTGGGCGCGGAGCGGGCGGCAAAGGTGGTCGCGCTGCTGAGCGAGGAGGCGCCGCGGGCGTACGGCGACGATCTCGCGGGCGCGGTGCGGGCCGACCGCGTCGGCGACGGCACACCAGCGCTCCACGTCCAGCGGCAGCGACCAGCCGTCGCCGCGGCGCAGGCAGAGCGGACCGCGGCCGGTGCGCAGCGCGTCCGCGTAGGGGCCGTTCGGCACCCCACGGCGGGGAGACGACCCGCGCGCAGGCACCGGGTGCACCGCTCATCGGCCGGTGCCGGTGCCGGTGCCGGTGCCGGTGTCGGTGACCGTGCCTGTGCCTGTGCCTGTGCCTGTGCCCGTGCCCGTGCCGAGCCGGGCGAGCCGCGCGGCGAAGCGCCCGCGCGGGGCCGCCGCGGCGACCGCGCGGGCGTCGGCGGCGGTGTCCACGTCACGCAGCCGGGGCAGATCGCGTACCCGCAGACCGGCCGCGACGAGCCGGGCCCGCTGGACCGCGCCCGTCCGTGCCGTCGACATGGGCACGCCCCTGAGCAGTTCGGGGGCGGGCACTGCGAGGCCCAGCGCCCAGAAGCCGCCGTCCTCGGCCGGTCCGAAGTACGCGTCGCAGCCGGCGAAGTCCACCGTGAGCAGAGCCGGAGTCACCTGCGGTGTGTCCATGCCGATCAGCAGGGCCGGTCCCGTACAGCCGGCGAAGGCGTCCGCCAGCCGCTCGTCCAGACCGCCCGCGCCCTGCGGTACGACGTCGAAGCCGGGCGGCAGCCAGCGGCCGGGCGAGCCGTCCAGCACGAGAACGCGCCGGGCGGCCGGCGCGTCCGCCACGGCCGCCAGCGTGTCGGCGAGCGCGGCCTCGGCCAACTCCGCCGCCTGCCGGGGCGTGAACGGCGGAGTGAGCCGAGTCTTCACCCGACCCGCCCGAGGCTCCTTGGCAATGACAAGCAAGGTGATCAACGCCCCCCGCCACCTTCCACAGTGCCGCCGCCATCTGCGGTGGGTGCGCTGCGTCCCTCGGCGGGTGCGCCGCCATCTGCGGTGGGTGCGCTGCGTCCCTCGGCGGGTGCGCCGCCTTCTGCGGTGGGTGTGCCGCTTTCCTTGGGGGGCGTGCGGCCTCCTGCGGTGGGCGTGCGGCCGTCCGCGGTGGGTGCGCCGCTTCCCTTGACGGGTGCGCCATCTTCCGCGGTGGGTGCGCCGCTTCCCTTGACGGGTGCGCCATCTTCCGCGGTGGGTGCGCCGCTTCCCTTGACGGGTGCGCCATCTTCCGCGGTGGGCG
>NZ_JBEPAP010000019.1:63018-82772 GCF_040298665.1 Streptomyces sp. NPDC001508 | reverse complement strand
TTCCGCGGTGGGTGCGCCGCTTCCCTTGACGGGTGCGCCATCTTCCGCGGTGGGTGCGCCGCTTCCCTTGACGGGTGCGCCATCTTCCGCGGTGGGCGCGCCACTTCCCTTGACGGGTGCGCCGCCGCTCGCGGTCGACGTGCCGCCACTGGCGGTCGACGTGCCGCCACTCGCGGTCGGCGTGCCACTTGCCGCGGCGGGCGTGCCGTCTTCCGTCGAGGGTGTGGTGAGTACCTGCCTCATGTCCTGGACCGTCTGCCAGGTGCCGTGCCAGGTGCCGGTCACCTTTGAGGTGCCGGTGCGCGGTAGATAGGGGACGTCGTGTTCGGTGACGCGCCAGCCCGCGTCGGCCGCCCGCACCACCATCTCCAGCGGATAGCCGCTGCGCCGGTCGGTGAGGCCGAGGGCGAGCAGCGGCTCGCGCCGGGCGGCGCGCAGCGGGCCGAGGTCGTGCAGGCGCAGCCCGGTGCGGCGGCGCAGCAGCCGGGCCAGGACCAGGTTGCCGACGCGGGCGTGGGCCGGCCAGGCGCCCCGGCCGTGCGCCCGCCGCCGGCCGAGCACCAGATCGGCCGTGCCCGCGCGGACCTCGCGGACGAACGGCATCAGCAGCGCGGGGTCCAGCGAGCCGTCGCAGTCGCAGAAGCAGACGATGTCGGCGGTGGCGGCGGTCAGTCCGGCGTGGCAGGCGGCGCCGAAGCCGCGCCGCGGCTCGTGGACGACGGTCGCGCCGAGGCCGCGGGCCACCTCGGCGGAGCCGTCGGTCGAGCCGTTGTCGACGACGAGGGCGCGCCAGCCGGGCGGCACCCGGCCGATCACCCAGGGCAGGGCCGCGGCCTCGTCCAGGCAAGGCAGGACCACATCGACCGCCGGGGTCGGGGGAGAGAGCGTCACGGCTTTCACCCTACGGGTGCAAAAAGGGCATACCGGGCTTCCGTTCCTTACGAAACACGGACGCCGCGCCCGGCACCGGGACCGGGCGGCGACGGGCGCACGGACCCGGTGCGAGGCTGGACGCATGCAGCAGCCCCACCGGCCCGACGACGCCGCCCCCGCCGCCCCGCCCCGCCCCGGCGGCGCCCGGGTCCTGGTCGTCGAGGACGACCCCACCGTCGCCGAGGTCGTCTGCGGCTATCTGGACCGCGCCGGATACGCCGTGGACCGGGCCGGGGACGGCCCGACGGCGCTGACCCGGGCGGCCGCCCACTGGCCCGATCTGGTCGTCCTGGACCTGATGCTGCCCGGCATGGACGGCCTTGAGGTCTGCCGCCGGCTGCGCGGCCGGGCGTCCGTGCCGGTCATCATGCTCACCGCACGCGGCGACGAGGACGACCGCGTCCTGGGCCTGGAGATCGGCGCCGACGACTACGTCACCAAACCCTTCAGCCCCCGCGAACTCGTGCTGCGCGTCGAGTCGGTGCTGCGCCGCACCCGGCCCCGCTCCGACCTGCGGCCGCTGGCCGCGGCGGGCCTCACCGTCGACCGTGCCGCGCGGCGCGCCGCCAAGGGCGGCGACGAACTCGCCCTGACCCTGCGCGAGTTCGACCTGCTGGCCTTCTTCCTGTGCCATCCGGGGCGGGCGTTCAGCCGGGCGGACCTGATGCGCGAGGTGTGGGGCTGGGACTTCGGCGACCTGTCCACCGTCACCGTGCACGTGCGCCGCCTGCGCGGCAAGGTCGAGGACGACCCGGCCCGGCCGCGGCTGATCCGGACCGTGTGGGGCGTGGGCTACCGGTTCGACCCCGAAGGGCGGGCCGAGCGGCCGTGACCGACATCCTCCTCATCGCCCTGTACGCGTTCCTCGGCGCCGCCGCCACGGGGCTCGCCGGAGCGGGTGTGCTGCGGCTCGTCCGGCGGCGCTCGCTGACCGCGTCGCTCGCCGTGGTCGCCGCCGTCGCCGTGGCCGCGATGCTCGCGGGCACGCTCACCGTCGCCTGGGCGATGTTCCTGTCGCCGCACGACCTGAGCGTGGTGACCACGGTCGTCGCGATGGCCGCCGTGGTCTCCCTGGCCACCGCACTGCTGCTGGGCCGCTGGGTCGTCGACCGCAGCCGCGCACTGGCCCGCGCCGCCCGCTCCTTCGGCGACGGCGGCGACTTCGCCGCCCCCGCGGGCCCGGCCACCGCCGAACTCGACCAGCTCAGCCGCGAGTTGGCCGCCACCAGCGCCCGGCTGGCCCGGTCCCGTGAGCGGGAACGCGCCCTGGAGTCGTCCCGGCGTGAACTGGTCGCCTGGATCTCGCACGACCTGCGCACCCCGCTGGCCGGGCTGCGCGCCATGGCGGAGGCCCTGGAGGACGGGGTGGCCGCCGACCCCGACCGCTATCTCCGGCAGATCCGCACCGAGGTCGAACGCCTCAACGACATGGTGGGCGACCTGTTCGAACTCTCCCGGATCCACGCCGGCGCGCTCGCCCTGGCCACGTCCCGGATGTCCCTGTACGACCTGGTCGGCGACGCCCTCGCGGGCGCGGACCCACTGGCCCGCGAGCACGGCGTACGACTCGTCGGCGACCGCGTGGAGCCCGTGCCGGTCGAGGTGGACGGCAAGGAGATGAGCCGGGTGCTCGGCAACCTCCTCGTCAACGCGATCCGCCGCACCCCCGCCGACGGCACGGTCGCGGTGGCCGCCGAACGCTCGCCCGACGGCGCGGTGCTGTCCGTGACCGACGGCTGCGGCGGCATCCCCGAGGAGGACCTGGCGCGCGTCTTCGACACCGGCTGGCGCGGTACCCACGCCCGGACCCCGCCCGCGGGCGCGGGGCTCGGCCTCGCGATCGTCCGCGGCATCGTGGAGGCCCACCGGGGGCGCGCGTGTGTGCGCAACATCCCCGGCGGCTGCCGCTTCGAGGTGACGCTGCCCGTACCGGAGGGCTGACCCCGGCCGGCCCTGCCCTCCGCGCCCTCACACGGCGCGCAGCGGCTCGCTCGCGAACCGCCGCATCCCCGCCCGGAATCCGACCCGTGGCCGCCAGCCCAGCTCGGCCCGCAGCCGCGAGGAGTCGGCCGTGATGTGCCGCACGTCGCCCAGCCGGTACTCCCCGGTCACCACGGGCGGCGGACCGCCGTGCGCCGCCGCCAGTTCGGCCGCCATCTCCCCGACGGTGTGCGGCTCGCCGCTGCCCGTGTTGTAGACGGTCAGCGCCCCGGGCGCCGAACCGGCCTCCAGGGCCAGCACGTTGGCCGCGGCGACATCCCGCACATGCACGAAGTCCCGCCGCTGGCGCCCGTCCTCGAACACCCGGGGAGGCTCGCCCCGGGCGAGCGCCGACCGGAAGAAGGACGCGACCCCCGCGTACGGGGTGTCGCGGGGCATCTGCGGCCCGTACACATTGTGATAGCGCAGCGACACCGTCGCCCCGCCCGTCGCCCGCGCCCAGGCCCCCGCCAGATGCTCCTGGGCCAGCTTGGTCGCCGCGTACACAGTGCGCGGGTCCGTCGGCGCGTCCTCGCCGACCAGCCCCGGGGCCACCTCGGCACCGCACACCGGGCAGCGCGGTTCGAAGCGCCCGGCGGCCAGATCGGCGACGGCCCGCGGGCCGGGCCGCACCACCCCGTGCCGGCGGCACGCGTAGCGGCCCTCCCCGTACACCACCATCGACCCGGCCAGCACCAGGCGCCGCACGCCCGCCTCGGCCATCGCGGCGAGCAGCACGGCCGTACCGAGGTCGTTGCGGGAGACGTAGTGCGGTGCGTCCGCGAAGCCGGTGCCGAGGCCCACCATGGCCGCCTGGTGGCAGACGGCGTCGATCCCGGCGAGGGCGCGGCCGACCGCATCCCGGTCCCGTACGTCCGCGCCCGCCTCCGCGCGTACGTCGAACACCGACGGTTCGTGCCCGCGCTCCGTCAGCGCATCGACCACATGGGACCCGATGAACCCGGCGCCGCCGGTGACCAGTACACGCATGCGCCCACGCTAGGCCCGCACCCCGTACGCCCCAGGTCCCCGCGCCCGCCACGTCACACCTCCGTAAGCCGCCGCAGGCCGGGGGAGGACGCGTGAGGACAGGACCGCCGGGGGAGCCGGTTGCCGGGGCTCGGCAGGGTGGGGGTCGAGGGGCTGCCGGGGTGAGGACTGGACCGCGGGTCCGCCGCCGACGACGCTGCACCCATGGTCAGCGTCAGCCACACCGTGGTCGTGGAGCCCGTCCCGCGGGCCCGGCGCGCCGCCGGGCCGAAGGAGGAGCAGCCATGATCCCGTTCCTGGTCCCGCTCGCCGGTGCCGTGCTCATCGTGGTGTTCCGCACGGCCGTGCTGGTCCGCCGCGACCGGCGGCGGGCCCGTGCGCTGCGGCTGCCGCCCGACCGCGAGTGACCGGCGCACCGCGTTATGCTGGGGACTTCGCTGCGGCCCCGGCCCAGCGCGGCGGTGGGGCTCGCCGTACCCGAACCGCGGCACCGGTGCCGCCAACGGTCCCTGCTTGCAACGGTGTGCGCCCGCGTGCGCGGGCCCCGGCGAGTAGGAGAGAGCACGCATGACGGCCCCGGACTCCAGGACGGCGCAGCGGCTCCCGCGTTCCGACACCGCACCGCGCACCCCCGCCCGACGACCACCCGGCCCGGGGCAGGCGCCGGTCGTGGCGGTGGTGGCGCTCGGCGGCGGGATCGGCGCGGCGGCACGGTACGGCGCCGCCCTGCTGTGGCCCACCGCCCCGGACGCCTTTCCGTGGACGGTCCTGTGGGTCAACACGGCCGGCTGCGCGGTGATCGGCGCCTTCATGGTGATCATCGGCGAGGCGCGGGCGGTCCATCGGCTGGTGCGGCCTTTCTTCGGCACGGGAGTGCTCGGCGGCTTCACGACCTTCTCCACCTACGCCGTGGACATCCAGCGGCTGGTGGCCGAGGGGCGTCCGCGCACCGCGCTGGCCTATCTGGCCGCGACGCTGGCGGCGGCGCTCACTGCGGTCTGGCTCGCGGCGACGGCGACCGGCCGGGCGCTACGGGCGAGCCGGGGCGGGCGATGACGGCCACGACGGCGAGAACGTCGGCGAGAACGACGGCAAGAACGACGGCAGGAACGACGGCAGGAACGACGGCAGGAACGACGGCAGGAACGACGGCAGGAACGACGGCAGGAACGACGGCAGGAACGACGGCAGGAACGACGGCGCAGTGATGACGGAACAGGGCATGAACTGGCTGCTGGTCGTGGCCGGCGCGATGGTCGGTGCCCCGCTGCGCTACCTCACCGACCGGGCCGTGCAGCGGCGGCACGACACCGGCTTCCCCTGGGGCACGTTCACCGTGAACGTGGCCGGCTGTCTCGTCCTCGGCCTGCTGGCCGGGGCCGCGACGGCCGGGGCCGCCCCGGACCGGCTGCAGTTGGCGCTGGGCACCGGTCTGTGCGGGGCGCTCACGACGTACTCGACGTTCTCCTACGAGACGCTGCGGCTGGCGCAGGACGGGGCGCGGTTCCTCGCCGCCGCCAACGCGGCGGCGAGCGTGGTGGCGGGCCTGGGCGCGGCGTTCACCGGTGCCGCCTGCGCCACGGCACTGTGGGGCTGACGGCCGCCCGGACGGTTGCTCAAGGACGGCGGCCCGGGTGCGGCGGAGGCGGCGGGAGCGGGGTGCGCGGGGCCTCGCCGGGCCAGACCAGCAGGACCGGGCACGGGGCGTGGTCGACGACGAACCGGGCGGCCGGACCGAGGCTGCGCGGGCCGAGCCGTCCCGGGTCGCCGTCGCGGGCGCAGACCAGCAGACCGGCGTCCCGTGCCGCGGCGACGACCTCCCGCTCCACACGGCCGCCGCGCTCCACGAACGTGCACGGGCGGCCCAGCCGGTCGGCGGCGGCCCGCAGCAAGTCCCGGCCGCAGGCCGCCGCCATCCGCTCCAGGCTGGTGCCCGGGTCGCGTTCGGGGTGCCCACGGCCGAGCAGCCCGGCGAACGCGCCGTGCGCGGTCTCGGCGAGGGTGTCGTCGCGGACGTACAGCAGCGCGATCTCCTCGCCGGGCGCGGCCCGGGCGCGCGCCGCGTCGACGCAGGCGGGCCAGCTGCCCTCGACGATCCAGACGATGACGCTCATCGGCGGCTCCGGCGGCGGTCGGTGGCGGTGGCGCGGTCAGGTCCCCACGAGGTGCAGCATCCCCCACAGGGCCAGGGTGGAGGCAAGCAGCGTGGCCGGAACGGTCACCACGCCGAGCCGGGTGAAGGAGCCGAGTTCGGACCGGGCGTCGTGGGCGTGCAGGACGCGCCGCCACAGCAGGGTGGCGAGCGAGCCCACATAGGTCAGGTTGGGGCCGAGGTTGACGCCGATCAGCACCGCGAGGACCGGTCCGGCACCGCCCGGCCGCACCAGGGGCAGCAGCGCCAGCACCGCGGGCAGATTGTTGATCACATTGGCGAGCAGTGCCGCCACGGCCGCGACGCCGAGCAGCGCGGGCAGCGAGGTGCCGCCGGGCAGCAGCCGGCCGAGCCCGGCGTCCAGTCCGTTGTCGACTACCGCCTTCACCACGATGCCCAGGGCGAGCACGAACAGGCAGAACATCGGGGCCGCCGCGGCGGCCAGTCGGCGCGGCCCGGTCCGGCGCTGCCACAGCGCCCGCGCGCCGAGCACCAGCACCCCGGCGAGCGCCGCCCAGGCGGGTTCGAGCCCCGCGAACGACGTCACCACGAAGCCGCCCAGCGTCAGGGCCACCACGACCAGCGTGAACACCGGCACGCCCGGCCCGCCGTCCGACGGTGGGCCGGGCGTCGGGGGCACGGCCAGGTCGGCGCGGAAGAAGCCGCGGAAGACGGCGTACTCGATCGTGACGGCGGCGAGCCAGGGAAGCGCCATCAGCGCCGCGAACCGGGTGAAGGACAGCCCGCTGGCCGCGAATGCCAGCAGGTTCGTCAGATTCGACATCGGCAGCAGCAGGGAGGCGGAGTTGGCCAGGTGGGCGGTCGCGTAGACATGCGGGCGGGCCCGCGCGCCGACCCGGGCGGCGGTGGCGAACACCACGGGCGTCAGCAGGACGACGGTCGCGTCCAGGCTGAGCACGGCCGTGACCGCCGCGGCGACCGTGAACACCCCGGTGAGCAGCCGCCGCGGGCTGCCGCCGCACCAGCGGGCGACGGCGGCCCCGGCCGCCTCGAACAGGCCCTCGTCCGCGCACAGTTGGGCGAGCATCAGGATCAGCGCGAGGAACACGACCACCGGCAGCAGGGCTCGCGTCTGCCGCCAGGCGTCCGCGGCGGACACGGCGCCCAGCGCCACGACGATCACCGCCGCCGGGACGGCCGCGGTGGCTTCCGGCAGCCCGCGGGGCCGTACGACGGCGAAGGCCAGCACGCCCAGCAGCAGGACCACCGGGACGGCCTCGGCGACGACGGTGTGGGTACTCAGGTGCGTTTCCTCCCACGACGGGGCACCGGCAGGCCCGCCGGTGACCGGTTCCGCTTAAGGGTCGCACCCCGGGCCGGCGACTTCGGTCAGACCTCCGAGCGGGTTCCCGCCCCGCGGGCGGCGGCGCGCGCTACGGGCGGGGCCAGGGCCTGCCGCCGATGCGTTCGATGCCGGAGTTGAAACGCTTGAGATAGCCGGCGAAGGCGGCGATGTCCTCGTCCGACCAGTCCGCCATGACCAGGTCCAGGCTGCGCACGATGCCCTCGCGTTCCTCCTCCAGCAGGCGCTCCCCCTGGTCGGTGATGCGGAACTTGCGCGCCATGCCGCCGGCCGGGTCGGGGATGCGTTCCACCAGGCCGGCTCGCATGGCCGCGGCGGTCTGCCGGTTGAGCGTGGAGGCGTCGAGCCCGAAGGCGTCGCTCAGCTCCCCGATCGACATCGGCCCCTGGACGCGGATGCGGCTGAGCAGGATGTACGCGCTGCGTTCCAGGACGCTGTCCTTGCGCCGGCCGCCCATCTGGTTCATGAACGTGTGGCGGCTGAGCAGCATCTGCTCGTACTCGACCTCGTGCGTCGGCCTGATCATATGCCTGAGCCTCCCAACCCGTGCGACCGTCCCGCTGTATGTCCCCGCGTACGGCCGTTTCATCCTGGCACAGGTACATGTATGGGCCACATTACATGCGTGGTGCATAGGGAATGTAAGGTGCACGTCCTTCGCGGGGGCGGATCGGCGCGGCGAGCGGCTGTTCACCGAGGTGATGGCCGGGAGGACCTGCGCGGCGGGACGCCTCCGCCGTACGTCCGCGTCGATGAGGGCATGCGTCGGGGTGTACGGGCGCCCCCGAGGCCGTGGAGGGAGCTGGACGTGAGCAGCGTCGCCACGCCCGCACCGGCGCGGGCCCTGCCGCTCGGAGGACGCAGGCGATCGCGCTCGGCGCGGCGGACAGCGCGGGTGTCATGTCGCGCGGGGGCGCGCCCGGTCTCGCCGTCGCGGCGACGGCGTACCGCGCGGCGCCGGCGATGGACGCGGGTGGCACCCGGTGCGCGGTGACCGGGCGGGGTGGTCGGTGCGCCGGGTGGTCGTTCGCCGGACTGCCGGGGCCGCGCGCGGGGCGGGCTCCGGCGTCGGGGAACGTGGAGGGGGGGGGGCCCCCGGGGGGGTGCGGGCCCCCCCCCGCTGGGGGGCGGGGGGGGGGGCCCCCCCCGGGGGGGGGCCCCCCCCCCCTCCGGGATGGCGTCAGGCGGCTGCGCCCACGTTGCCGTGCAGGCGGCCGACGACCTCGGTCAGCTGGGCGGCGACCTCGGTGTCGTCGGAGGGGTGGGTCTCGGCGAAGCGGGTCACCGAGCCGGGGATGGACAGCTTGATGTCCTCGATGACCTTGCCACCTGCGATGCCCACGGCCTTGCGGGCCTCGTCCTGGGCCCACACGCCGCCGTACTGGCCGAAGGCGGTGCCGATCACGGCGACCGGCTTGCCGCCGAAGCCGCCGGCCCCGTACGGGCGGGACAGCCAGTCGATGGCGTTCTTCAGTACGGCCGGGATGGTGCCGTTGTACTCGGGCGAGAAGAGCAGGAACGCGTCGGCGGCCCGGGCCGCCTCACGCAGCTTGGCGGCGGCGGCCGGGACGCTGCCCTCGACGTCGATGTCCTCGTTGTAGAAGGGGATGTCGGCCAGCCCCTCGAACACCGTGACCTCGGCGCCCTCGGGCGCGACCTTCACGGCGGCCTCGGCCAGCTGCCGGTTGGTGGAACCGGCGCGGAGGCTGCCGACGAGGGCGAGGATGCGAACAGACATGGGAACTCCAGGGGCTGAAACATTGTCGTTACGAACCGGACCAAGGTCCGTTTAAAGTTGTAGCAGTCTAACCGGACCGCGGTCCAGTTTCTTCCGTGTGCTTTACGCTGTGTTCATGTCCAGCGCCCCGCCGCCTCTTACGCCATCCCCGGAGCCGGTCGACATGCCGCTCCTCGAAGTCGGTTCGGTGGACGACGAACCCTGTCTGCGCGCCGACGCCGCCCGCAACCGCGCCCGGCTGCTGGAGGCCGCGGCCCACCTGGTCCGGGAGCAGGGCGCCGCGCACCTCACGATGGAGGCGGTCGCCGCGGCGGCCTCGGTCGGCAAGGGCACCGTCTTCCGTCGCTTCGGCGACCGCACGGGCCTGCTGACGGCCCTGCTGGACCACGCGGAGAGAAAGTTCCAGGCCGCGTTCATGAGCGGCCCCCCGCCGCTGGGCCCCGGCGCCGGACCGGTGGAGCGGCTGGGCGCGTTCGGTGTCGCCCTGCTGCACCGCATGGGCGACGAACTGGAACTCCAACTGGCCGCAGAACCCCACCCGGAGCGCCGCTTCTCGGCGGCGCCGCGCCGCGTCCAGCACAGCCATGTGGTCCTGCTGCTGCGCCAGGCCGTGCCCGCGGCGGACTGCGAGCTGCTGGCGCAGACCCTGATGGGCTATCTGAGCCCCGTCCTGGTCCACCACCTCACCCGGCAGTGCGGCATGCCGCTGGAGCGGCTTGAGGCGGGCTGGCTCGACCTGGTCGCCCGGGTGACCCGCACCGAACCCCGCCCGGCGAGCGCGGTGCGCCCGTGGGCGGCGAACCCGTGCACCAGCCCCTGCGGGACGGCGCCGGATGCCGACCCGGCCCCGGACGGCCCGGCGCACGGAACCGGCTGCTCCGCGTAGCCGGACAGAGCGGCCGCCGACATCGCCCGGCCGCACGTCGAGCCCGAGGCCCGGCTCGGCCCGTGGCAGCGCCGGGCTGTACGGCGACGAAGCCCCCGGGACCGGGCCGAGCTGCGGCCGGTCGCTGTCCCGGAGCCCGGCTCGGGGCCCGGCCCCGGGGCGTCGTGCTCCTCGAACGGGCCGGCGCACGGGCCCTGTTCACCGTGGCCCCGAGCGCGTCGAGAGGGCGCATGCCGTGCCGATGGAGCACGACGGCGTCGGGCACCGCGCCGACGCCCCCCCGTACGCCCGCGGCCGACGCCCCCCCCGTACGCCCGCGGCCGACGCATCGGCGTCGTCGTCCCCGCGGCGCCCGGCCTCGGGTGCTTCTCGCGTGCTTCTCGCGGCCGAGGCTCGCGGGCGGGCCCCTTCGCCCCGGAGGGCCCGCCCGCCTCAGCCCGTCGTACCCGTCGTCGTACGCGAACACCACGTCCAGGCCCAACCGGCGTCCGCGCGCGATCAGTTCGGCGGCGGCCCGCTCGTCGTGGGCGAGTGGCAGCTCGGTCACCTCGGCGTCTGTGGTGCGCAGCGACACGCATCCCCGAGGACTCCGCCGTGATCGGCGCCGACGCCCTGATGCCCGGCCGGCTGCCGCGGCTCGGCACCGTCCCCATCGGGCTGTCGACGGGGCGGGGCCTCGCCGGCCTGATCGACCGCGCCGTACCCGACCCCGGCCTCGCACCGCAGAGGCACCGGGCGCTCGGGTACGTCGGTGATGGGGTCCGGTCGACCGGGGCCCGCGGGTCCTCAGGGGCGGTTCGGGCTCACTCGCCCTGGGCGTTCGACGCCTGCGTGTCGATGCTCTTGCGGACCTCGTCCATGTCAAGCCTGCGGGCCTGCCCGATGACGTCCGTCAGAGCGGCCTCCGGCAGCGCGCCCGGCTGGGCGAAGACGGCGACCTGATCACGCACGATCATCAGCGTCGGGATCGACTGGATGCCGAAGGCCGCGGCCAGCTCCGGCTGCGCCTCGGTGTCCACCTTGCCGAACACCAGATCCGGGTTCTCCTCGGCCGCCTTCTCGTACACCGGCGCGAACTGACGGCACGGGCCGCACCAGGACGCCCAGAAGTCGATCAGAACGAAGCCGTTCTCCGTGACCGTCTGGTCGAAGTTCTCCTTGGTCAGCTCCACGGTGCTGCTCATGCGTGATTCCCTCTTCCTGGTGTGGGGTCGAGCCGTCTGCGCAACACGGCCACCCGCGTACGTATTCCGGCCGCGTACCCGGGTGGCCACCGGGCACACCCCGTGTGGCCGCCCGGTACACCACCCACCAGACTGTCCCCATGACGGAAACGGAATCCATCCCTTATGACGTCGTGGTGCTCGGGGCCGGGCCCGTGGGGGAGAACGTGGCCGACCGCACCAGGGCGGCCGGGCTGTCCACCGCGATCGTGGAGAGCGAACTGGTCGGCGGCGAATGCTCCTACTGGGCGTGCATGCCCAGCAAGGCCCTGCTGCGCCCGGTCATCGCCCGTGCCGACGCCCGCCGTCTGCCGGGCCTGAGCCAGGCCGTGCAGGGCCCCCTCGACGCGCCCGCGGTCCTCGCCCGCCGCGACGCGTACACCTCGCACTGGAAGGACGACGGCCAGGTCCGGTGGGTCGACGGCATCGGCGCCGACCTGTACCGCGGCCACGGCCGGCTGGCCGGACCCCGCGCGGTCACCGTGACCGGCGCCGACGGCGCCGTACGGACCCTGACCGCCCGGCACGCCGTCGCCGTCTGCACCGGCACCCGCGCCCTGCTGCCCGACCTGCCCGGACTCGCCGATGTGAAACCGTGGACCAGCCGGGAGGCGACCGGCGCGCGGTCCGTGCCCGGCCGGCTGATCGTGGTCGGCGGCGGTGTGGTCGCCACCGAGATGGCCACCGTCTGGCAGGCCCTCGGCTCCCAGGTCACCGTCCTGGTCCGCGGCAAGGGACTGCTGCCCCGCATGGAGCCCTTCGCCGGCGAACTGGTGGCCGAGGCGCTCGCGGACGCCGGCGCCGACATCCGCACCGGCACCTCCGTCGAGTCGGTGACCCGGGAGAACGGCACCGTCGTCGCGGTCACCGCGGCCGGCGACCGCGTCGAGGGCGACGAGATCCTCTTCGCCACCGGCCGCGTCCCGCACACCGACGACATCGGGCTGGACACCGTCGGACTCGAACCCGGATCGTGGCTGCCGGTCGACGACAGCCTCCAGGTCACCGGAACCGACTGGCTGTACGCGGTCGGCGACGTCAACCACCGGGCGCTGCTGACCCACCAGGGCAAGTACCAGGCCCGGATCGCGGGCGCCGCCATCGCCGCCCGGGCCGCGGGAGACCCCGCCCGGGCCGAGCCCTGGGGCCCGCACACGGCCACCGCCGACCACCACGCCGTACCCCAGGTCGTCTTCACCGACCCCGAGGCGGCCGCCGTCGGGCTCTCCCTGGCGGAGGCGGAACAGGCCGGCCACCGGGTGCGGGCCGTCGACGTCGAGTTCTCCTCGGTGGCCGGCGCCGGACTGTACGGCGACGGCTACAAGGGCCGCGCCCGCATGGTCGTCGACCTGGAGGACGAGATCCTGCGCGGGGTCACCTTCGTCGGACCCGGTGTGGGCGAGCTGATCCACTCGGCGACCGTCGCCGTCGCCGGACAGGTCCCGATCAGCCGCCTATGGCACGCCGTGCCGTCGTACCCGACGATCAGCGAGGTGTGGCTGCGCCTGCTGGAGGACTACCGGGGCTGACCGCGCGGCCGTGGCGGCGATCGGAGCCCCGCTCGACGGCCGCCGAACCGCCGTCACGGCGGACGACCGGGCGCCGCCGCCTCAGGGCAGTGCGAAGCCCAGGGCCGCGGCGGCGGCCTCCGGTGTCGGCTGCGTCCACCGCTGGGCCATCTCCGTCTGCGAGGACAGGGAGCGCAGTTCGGCACGGTCGAGGTAGAGGGTGCCGTCGAGGTGGTCCGTTTCGTGCTGCACGATCCGGGCCGGCCACCCGCTGACCAACTCGTCCAGGGCCCGGCCCCGCTCGTCCTCGCCGTGCAGCCGCACCTCGGCGTGCCGGGCCACCACCGCCTGCCACCCCGGCACGCTCAGACAGCCCTCGAAGAAGGCGGCCCGGCTGCCGCCCACCGGCGTGTACGAGGGGTTCACCAGCACCCGGAAGGGCTGCGGCACCCGCCCACGGGCCAGCCGCACCTCGTCCGGCACGGCCGCCGGGTCCTCGACGACCGCGATCCGCAGTCCCACGCCGACCTGCGGCGCGGCGAGCCCGACGCCCGGCGCCGCGTGCATGGTGTGGCGCAGGGCCTCGAAGAACCGGGCGAGCAGCGCGGGCTCCAGCTGTCCGTCGAACGGTTCGGCCGGGCGGCGCAGCACCGGGTCGCCGGCCGCCACGATGGGCAACGGACCGTCGGCGGCGAGGAGTTCCTCGACCCGCTCGGCGAGGGGTGCTCGATCATTGGGAGCTGCCATCGCGCCAGCATGCCACGGCGGGTTCCCCCGTGACCCGGCGGCTCCGCACCCTTATGTGGCGTACATCACTTCAAGACGCGGGAACTTGTCCGCCCGGCGCCCCGACCACCGGACCGTCATCCCTGAGGATCGAGTCCCCCGGAGAAGCCGCCGAATGTCCACCGCTCTCCCGACCACCACGGACGAGGCCACCCGGCCCCCCGTCCCGTCGCCCGCCCCGGGCCGCTGGGCCCCGCTGCGCCCCCTGATACTGCGCCTGCACTTCTACGCCGGTGTGCTCGTCGCCCCGTTCCTGCTGGTCGCCGCCGTGACCCGTGATCTTGCGCGCAAGCCCTGTCCTTCAGGGCGGGGTCAGCGCATCTCTGGTCCGCTCTGACCTCGGCCGTGGGCACGGATCCGCACTGTCGATCCGCACTCACCACCGGGTCAGAGCGGACGACGCTGCTGTTCGATGTACTGCCGGATGATCGACAGAGGCGCACCGCCGCATGCTCCTACCAGGCGGAGAAACTGGTCTACTCCCATGAACTGACGGTCCCGGTCGGCCCGTCAGAACTGCCCGTCTCCCTCGGCGACACGGACACCCTGGCGACTGGGATCTGGGTCGCCCAGCCTGGGCTTGGCGTCGGCTTCGCCGCCGTCTGCTCGTCGTGCGCCCGGTGGCACGGGCCGGCCCGTCCCCGCGGCCGCCGCGCACCGCCGCCGTCTGCGCGGCCGGGCGGTGGGCCGAGTGACGGGGCAATACGCGGCCGAGCGGCGGGCCGGGTGACGGGGCAGTACGCGGCCGGGCGGCGGTCGGTCGAGGGGGCGGCCCGCGCGGGCGGTGACGAGCGGACCGCGGCCCGTGTGCTCGGCGGACCGTGGTGGCCCGCGCGATCGACAAGGCGGCTTCGCGCTTCCGCATTGGCCGGGCGGCGATGCCCTCGCCCGCCAACGCATCAGCGTCCTGTTCGCCATGCTCCGCGACGGCACCTTCTACGAATCTCGGACGCCGAAGAACATCGAACTCGCCGCATAACCCCAGAAACCCCGAACCGCCTCACCCGGCATGGGCGCCTTGACGAAAGACATAGAGGCACCCCCGGCCCCGGCCGCGGCGGGAGCCATACCCCGGCGGACTCGCCGCCCGGCCGGCCCCGTGCCACCGGTGGGCACCACGGTCGGCCTCGCCGCGGCATGCCCCCTCGGGGACGTCCCGGCCAACTCCGCGGTCATCTTGTTCCCGGCCCCCGTACGCGGCGACCACTTGTGCGCCCCGCGCCCCGTGCCCCGCGCCCCGTGCTCACGGCGTGCGGCGCGTCCGTGGCGTGCGGCGGCATGGCGAGGGCCCGGCTCCCGTAGGGAACCGGGCCCTGGGGGAGGCTCAGTCGTCCGTGAAGTCTCCCGCGAGTGCCGAGGCGATCCGCAGGTGCGTCTCCGCCTCGTCGTGCCGCGCCTGCCGCTGGAGCGTGCGGCCCAGCATCAGCCGGGCGTAGTGCTCCACCGGGTCACGCTCCACGATCGCCCGCAACTCGGCCTCCGCACGGCTCAGTTGGGCCGAGTGGTAGTAGGCACGGGCCAGCAGCAGCCGGGGACCGGTCTGCTCCGGCACCTCCTCGACCAGCCCGGCCAGCACGCGCGCCGCGCCCGCGTAGTCCTGGGCGTCGAAGAACTGCCGTCCGCGCTCCCAGCGCTCGGCCGTGGTTCCGTGGTCGTAGTACGTCGTCTCCACTCGTGACCTCCTTCGACGCCCACAACCGAACCCAGTGGTTGAAAATTCCACCACCAGGTGAGGGCGCTACCTGGCCCGGCCGCGCCGCCTGAGCGGGGTCGGCGGCAGCTCGGGGCGGCGAGCGGGGCACCGCACACCCTCGGGCGTCAGCAAAAGGTCAGCATCGGACGCCGAGGAGTCAGCATCACATGGCGGCACGCACACTCGCCCGCGGCATGGGTGCCCTTTTCAAGGACTGCGAACACCCCGAGTCCCGTTGGCCGAAGTGCCTTCACGAGCGAGCGACCGCCGCTCGGCCTTGCTGCCGCCAGCGCGGCGGTGACGTCGACGAGGAAGTTCGTCAGCGCGACGACGACGGCGAAGAGGGCCACGATCCCCTGCACCGCCGGGAAGTCACGTGCCGTCAGATAGTGGGCGAGTTCGTAGCCGAGGCCCTTCCACTCGAAGGTGGTCTCGGTCAGCACGGCCCCGCCGAGCAGCCCCGAGACCTGGAGGCCCAGGACGGTGACGACCGGGATGAGCGCGGGTCGGGTGGCGTGGTGGGTGACCAGGCGCAGGGGGGCCACGCCCCGGGAGCGGGCGGCCTCGACGTAGTCGGCGGAGAGCGAGCCGATCAGGTTCGTGCGGACCAGGCTGAGCAGGGCGCCGGCCACGAGCAGGCCCAGGGCCAGTCCGGGCAGTACGGCGTGCTGGAGCACGTCGGCGATGGCCGTGCCGTCGCCGCTGCGCAGGGCGTCGATCAGTTACACGCCGGTCGTGCTGGTCTGGTTCTGCAGGAAGAGCTGGACACCGGTACTCGCCCGCCCCGAAGAGGGCAGCCACCCGAGCCAGATCGCGAAGACCAGCTTCAGCAGCAGGCCCACGAAGAACACGGGCGTGGCGTAGGTAAGGATCGCGAACAGACGCAGGAGCGCGTCGGGCGCCCGGTCGCGGTAGGTGGCCGCGATCATGCCGAGCGGGACGCCGATGAGCAGGGCCACCGGCAGGGCGTAGCAGGCGAGTTCGACGGTCGCGGCGCCGTACGTGCCCAGCACATGGGTCACCGGCTGGTTGTCGGTGACCGTGCGGCCGAAGTCGCCGGTGGCCAGCGAGCGCAGGTAGTCCAGGTACTGGGTGAACAACGGCCGGTCGTAGCCCGCCTGGTGGAGTTTGGCCTGGAGCTGGTCCGGGGTGAGGCGGTCGCCGAAGGCGGCGCTGATCGGGTCGCCGGTCAGCCGCATCAGGAAGAAGACCAGGCTGACCAGGATCAGCACGGTGGGGATGATGAGGAGGAAGCGGACCACCAGGTAGCGGGTGAACCCGTGCCCGGCGGCGCCGTCGGCCGGGGTGGTGACGGCGCCGGAGGTCTCCTGCGTCAGAGTACTCACTTCTTTGCGAGCCCCGCCCAGCGGAACTGGTACGTCGCGTCCAGCTCGTCCGGCACACCGCTGATGTCGCTGCGCGTGACGATGGCGGTGGAGCCCTGGAGCAGCGGCAGCAGTGGCACTTGAGCGGCTGCCTTGTCCTGCGCCTGCTTCAGCAGCTCGGTCCGCTTCGCGGCGCGGCCGGCGGCGCCCGGGTCGGGGACGACCTCCCGGCCGTCCGCCATCGCGAACTCGCCGTCCGGGAGGGTGTATCAGCCGGAACATGCGAGCTTTCCTAGTTTTCCTATCGGATTACTAGGAAAGCATTGACGGTGGTCGAAGAGGAGAGTGAGGATGATGAAGCCGACGCATCACTGCGCACCGCTGCACTCCCACGCCGCCTCGCCGGGCACCGCGTCGTCCTCGGTCCTCTGAAGGAAGACGCCATGACCACAGCACTGAGCTGTAGCGACAGCCGCAGCCGCATGAAGCGGGTGAGGATATGACGGTGACGGCGGACGAGGTGACAGAAGCGGCAGCCAGGCAGGCCGACTGGCTGCACATAGCCCGTGACATGGCAGACGACCTGGCCACGGACGCGGTCGAGCGCGAACAGGTCGGCAAGGCACCGCTCGACGAGGTGGCGCGGTTGCGCGAGTCGGGACTGCTGACGCTGCCGGCGCCGGCCGAACTCGGGGGAGGCGGTGGCGACTGGCGCACGGCCTACGAGGTCGTCCGGACCGTCGCCGCGGCCGACGGGGCCATCGGCCACCTGCTGGGCAACCACTACTTCCTGTCCTGCAGCGCCCGGTTCTTCGCCGACCGCACCCGTGCCGCCCGCATCGAGCGGGAGTCGACGGCGGGGCAGTGGTGCTGGGGAGGCGGTATCGCCTCCCATGAACCACCACTCATCCTGACCCCCACATCGGGCGGCCATCTGCTCAACGGCTACCAGAGGTACGCCACCGGAGTCGGGATCGCCGACCGGCTGGTGGTTCGAGCCGCCAAGCACGGCACCGGTGAGCCGTTGGCCGTCCTGGTCGACCCCGCCCGCGCGGGCGTCGTGAGCGGCGGCAGCGGGGACGCCTTCGGCCAGCGGCTGGCGGCCAGTGGCGGCGTGGAGTTCGATTCCGTGCCGGTCGCGGCCGACGATGTGCTCGGCTCCCTCTCGCCGGACGAGGGCGTCCTGTCACCCTTCGCCTCTCTGGCGGCGCCGACCGCGCGCCTGGTCTCCGTCCACTTCTGTCTTGGCGTGGCAGAGGGCCTGCTGGCCGAGGTTCGCGAGTACGGAAGGGGCATGAGGTCCCCCTGGCAGCCCTTCTCGCCCCAGCCCTGGCCGGACAGCCCGCCGCAAGATCCGTACGCGCTGACCGTGTACGGCGAGCTGACCGTCGTCGCACGTGCCGCGTCCGCCCTGGCCGAGCAGGCGGTGGATGCCCTGGTGCGCGGCTTCGTGCAGGGCGAGGATCTCGACGACGAGGAGTGCGCCCAGATCGCCGTCCTCGCGAGCGTGGCAGAGTCTGCCGCCTCCCGGGCCGCGCAGGAGATCACCACGCGTGCCCTGGAAGTCATCGGCGCCGAGGCCGCCTCCGCGCGGCAGGGCTTCGACCGCTTCTGGCGCAACGCCCGGACACACACTCTGCGCGAACCGGTCGCCCACAGACTGCGCGAGGTGGGCGACTACTTCCTCAACGGCGCGCACCCACCCTTCGTTCTTCCGGCCTGACCGGGAGGGCGACCGGTGCGGGGGCCGACGCGACGGTGATGGATAATCGCGGCATGCGGATCTCGGCGCGGGCGGACTATGCGGTGCGGGCAGCACTGGAGCTGGCCGCAGCAGGGGGCGAGGCCTCGCTCAAGGCCGAGGCGATCGCCGCGGCGCAGGGCATCCCGCACAAATTCCTGGAGGGCATCCTCGGCGACCTGCGCCGGGGCGGTCTCGTGGTCAGTCAGCGGGGCGGCAAGGGCGGCTACCGGCTGGCCCGCCCGGCGGAGTCGATCGCCATCGCCGACGTCATCCGCGTCGCGGACGGCCCCCTGGTCTCGGTGCGGGGAGTGCGCCCACCCGAGCTCTCCTACTGCGGTCCCGCGGAGTCGCTGCTGCCGCTGTGGATCGCCGTACGCGCCAACGTCCGCAAGATTCTCGGCGAGGTCACCCTGGCCCACGTGGCCGCCGCCAAGCTGCCCGACGAGGTCCTGAGCCTCGCGGACGACCCCGAGGCCTGGACGAATCCGTGACCGCCGTCCGGTGAACGCAACGAGCAGATCTCCGAGATGGACAAGCTCATAGCGAGACGCGGGCGCCGCGCAGACCGTCCTGTCGACGCTCGCAGGTCCGCGTACCGACCCGCTCGCGCGACGTCGACGCCATGACCAGACCGGCGACGACGGTGCGTACGCGACGACGGGGCATACGGCTTCACCGACCTGGACATCGGCCGGTACTCGGTCGTCCTGACGGGCTACCCGCCGCGGGCCACCGGCGTACGCCTCGGCGGCGACACCGAGCACCACGACATCGAACTCGCCCACCCCGGCGCCTGGACCATCCCCTGGCCCGGGGAGCGGGGCCGGTCCGGGTGGCGGCGGTGCGGGGGCGGGAGGACGATGGAGTCGTGGGGCGGTCGCCGTGTGCGCCGACGCCACCCGAGGCCGCCGGGAGACGGAGACCGGCCCCGGCCGCGGTCGGCGGCCGGAAGGGAGGACACCGTCATGCTGGAAGTGAAGACGGTCGACAAGCCCGACGAGCGGCGCGATTTTCCCCGCGGCCATCTCGAAGCCGTCCACCTGAGCGGACTCGACTTCGCCGTGGCCACCTTCGAACCGGGCTGGCGCTGGTCGCAGTCCGTGGCGCCGATCGCGGGCACGGAGAGCTGCATGGTGCACCACAACGGCTTCGTGGTGCGCGGACGGATGCGGCTGCGCATGGACGACGGCGGTGAGGCCGAGGTCGGCCCCGGCGATGTCTTCGTGTGCCCGCCCGGCCACGACGCGTGGGTCGTCGGCGACGAACAGGTGGTGATCCACGACTTCGCCGGCGGCATGGCCCAGACCTACGCGAAGTCCCCGGAGCCGTAGCCGCGGGCGCCGAAGTCCCTGGTCGCCACGTGCGCCGAACGAAGGTCGTACCGATCCAAAGGGACCGACAGATCGTCGCCCGGGTGCCTGAGATGCCCAACCCGCGTGCCCTGGTCGCCGGTAACCGGTGTGCGGCGGCAC